>CAZWPN010000028.1:10835-30908 GCA_964635275.1 uncultured Victivallales bacterium
GGGGAGCTTATGAAACTCGGCGCCGCGGGTCTGTCTGTAGGGAATCGTAATGTGGCCCTGGATGGGAATGGGCAGGCAATTCTGCGATTCCGCGGTCCATCGCAGACGCACGCTGCGACGAATGCAGCCCTGGTGATCCAGTCTTACCTCCGGATTCGCGAAGGGGGTGTGCCGCCGTTGAATCCAGCGGTGTTTTCAAATGCATATGTGTTTGTCGGGGTGACGGCACAAGCGCTGCTCGATTTGAAGCCGACACCGCTGAGTCGCGAGTACCCCGGAGTTGAAATCCATGCGACGGCGCTGGACAACTTGCTCTCGGGCGATTTCATGCGGGATGTTTCGAGCGAGGGTGCGTTGGTGGCGATTCTCGGCTTTGCCGTGGTCTGTGGGGTTCTTGGGAGAATGGCCTCCAGCGGCTGGCGTTCTGCGAGTCTCTTCGTGGTTCTGCTGCCTCTGCCGTTCCTGGGAGGTCTGTTGGCATACATGGATGGATACTGGCTGCCGGTAGCTGCACCGGCGGTCGGCGGGTTGCTGTCGTTGCTGACTGCCTTGAGCGTTAACTACGCGGTGGAGGGCCGGCAGAAGCGGTTCATCAAGGGGGCCTTCAGCCAGTATCTCAGTCCGGAAGTCATCGAACGGATCGTTCAGGATCCCGGGAAGTTAAAGTTGGGTGGTGAGACTCGGGAACTGACCCTTCTGTTTTCCGATATTCAGGGGTTTACAGGCATTTCAGAGATGCTGACGCCGGAGCAATTGACCACATTGCTGAACCAGTACCTGACTGCCATGACGGATATTGTCATGGAGGAGGGTGGCACGGTGGACAAATACGAAGGGGATGCGATAATAGCTTTCTGGAATGCGCCGCTGGATGTGGCGGATCATGCCGCAAGGGCTGTTCGGGCCGCGCTACGATGCCAGAAACGCCTTGCGGAGTTGCGCCCTGATTTCAAGGCACTGTGCGGGCGGGATGTCCATGCGCGGTTTGGAGTCAATACGGGCAAGGTGGTTGTTGGGAACATGGGGTCTAACCAGCGGTTCAACTATACTTTCCTTGGCGACGCTGGCAATCTTGCGTCGCGGCTTGAGGGCGTAAACAAGGAGTTCGGAACTTACCTCATGATTTCCGAGCACACTAAGGCACTGTTGGGTGACGAGTTCGTCTGCCGGGAGTTGGCGCGCGTGAAAGTGGTTGGTCGTGCGGCATCGGTGCGCGTGTTTGAGCCTATGTTCAGGGCGGACTACGATGCCCGCCGTAATATCATGGATACGTTTGCGTCGGGCCTGGCGGCGTACTACGAGGGCAAGTTCCTCGAAGCCGGCAAGTTCTTTGAGAGCTTCGCAAGCCAGGACCCGCCGTGCCGGATACTCCTTGCACGGTGCCGGGCATTGGAGAAGGCACCGCCGCCAACGTGGGACGGCGTCTGGGAGATGCGGGAGAAATAACGTGTGGTGTCGGATTGGAGCCCCAACAGTTTGGGGTATGGGAGAGGGATGGAATGAGAGCGAAAAAGCGAAGTGGAGAACTTCGGCAGAGTCTGACATTACTGCACGGTAATGAGCGAAACTATCCTGATGCACCCGAGAAGGCACGCCTGGAAGCGTTCCCCAATCCCTGTGTGCAACGCGACTATGTGATCACCTTTAACTGTCCGGAGTTCACGTCGTTGTGTCCGATAACCGGACAACCCGACTTTGGCCGCATTGAGATCCGTTATGTTCCGAATCGGTGGTGTCTGGAAAGCAAGTCGCTGAAGCTGTACCTGTTCGCCTACCGCAATTGTGGGGCCTTCCACGAGGCGGTTGTGAACCGCATTCTGGAAGACGTGGTGAAGGCTATTAGTCCAAGAAGGGCGGATGTTCGTGGGGACTTCCACGCCCGAGGGGGTATCTCCATCCAAGTGGAGGCTTCGTTTCAGCACTCACGTCGCAGGAGGGGTGCGGCGACGCGTGTCATGTCGTGAAGTCTATTTCGCAATGGATACTGTCGCCCCGTATGTGATTCAAGACCAGTTCCGTCACTGCCTGTCTTTCGGAATGCTGTGCATCCTTCCATAGGTCGCGAAGCAGTGGCTCGACCGGCTGTCCGCACTCTTTAGCAAGCGCCAAAGCGGCGGCGGCCGTAGCCGTGGCATATCGCCAGGGCCGGATGTCCTGCTGCAGGGCCATGCGCATGGTGCCCACCAGACGATCGTCCCACGCCAGTTTACGTGCGGGGTCGCGGGTTACCCTGTCGACCTGGTCTCGAAGCCATGGATTCAACATGCGTGTCAGCAAATCGTCGGCATATGCCTCATAGCCGGACAGTGTGAACAGCGGATCAACGCCCCTGTGCTTGCGGCAGAGTGCATGACCAGACTCTTCAAGGAATGCCTCGCGGGCAAAGGACAGCAGAACCGGCATCTGGGCTGCATCAGACATCCAGCGTTTGCCATTGTGGCGCAGCAGGTATCCCAGAAGCGCGTGGGTGGCATTATGCCCGTAAAGCTTGGCTTCTTCAAAAGGGATCAGGTCGGGCTTCTCCTCAAATGCGGTGATTCCACGCTGGAATCCCGGAAGCGTAACCGGCGAGATGAGTATGCGATTGAACGCCTCCACAAGAAATGCCTTGTTGTGCATACCGGTTGTCAACGTGGCCAGATTCTGTTCGCGGATCTGTTTAGGCTCGCCTACAAGTCCGCTCATTTTGCCGATCACCGTGTTGACTGACTGCCATAGGGGGCTGGCCTCTCCTACTCGACCATCTCGTTGCTGAATGGCCTGATCCAGTATCTCGGCGGCGTGGTTGTTGTTCTCCGCGGTGTAGATGACCGCGGATTTAGGGGCTGTCTGCTTGGCCTTGCGTCCAAAACCCTCGGCGAGGACTGCCGCAACATCCGAGGGTTTCCCGGTGTCGTAGAAGCGGACGCTGGGAAGCGCCGTGGCAATCTCCGATGAGTCGGCAATGGCCTCGATGAGAATGGCTCGGTCCTTTGGAACGGTTGGGTTGAGAATCTCGACGCCGTGGATAGGTACGCGATCAATTCCTGACTGACGGGCGATGTTGATTGAGAGATTCCCGGACTCTGCGCGAACGGCATCCACCAGCTCGGGCACAACCTCAGCGACAACCAGACGCGAGAAGTTGCCGGATCGGAATGCTTCGTAGAGGAACAGTCCAGCCTGGATTGGGCCGAAACCAAAACCGACAAAAGTACGTTTATGCATTGTGTCTCCCTAAATTCGGATAGGCGGCGCCTGTTCCGGATACCGTTTGCCCAGATCAAGGACATCGGACAGAGGTCCGACGCCCTCGGAGGCGCCCGGCTTCGAGAGGCTGGCCGCTGCGCAGCATGTGCCGAGGTGTGCGGCGTCCTCGAGAGACCACCGCTCGTGGATGCCGTAAAGCATTCCGGCGCAGAAGGCGTCCCCGGCACCCACCGTTCCGGCGATGAACCCCTTGGGAAGGGCAAGGGACCCGCGCGAAAACTGATTTCCAGCGCGGTCACGCACGTAGACACCTTCTGGCATATGGATGGCAATACACTCCATGCGGCCAAGGGAAGACAATGCGTCAGCGGCGTCCACAAGGGCGGGCCCGTCCACTTTGCCTCTGCTGTCGCGAACCGTGCGTCCTACTGTACGGGCCGTTTCAACCTCATTCAGGATCAGATAGTCCACATGGCGAAGGACGGGTGGGACAAAGACTCGGAACCTGGCGCTCTCTTCGCTCACCACATCGACGCTGGTCCGTATGCCGGACGCTTGCAGGTCGTGCAGGACGCGAGCGGCCACCGTTCCGTGGTCCTTGTCCTCCTGGTCCATACCATCCAGGAGAAGGATGTATCCGAGGTGGAAAATGCGGCAGGTGAGTTGAGGAATGGGGATCGCGTCGGGCGTGAAAAGAGCGTTGGCCCCCCGGTGGTGATAGAAGCAACGTGAACCGCTTTCGGACTCCTGCACGACATCGGTGTAGGATGTGGGTGCTTTTCCAGTGCGGCGTATCATGGACACGTCGACTCCGAAGCCCGCGAAAGTGTCGAGAAGGTACTTGCCGGACTCATCGTTGCCTACGACTCCCAATCCAGTGAGGGGGAATGGCGCTTGCATGCGTGCAAGATCGCCGAGCACATTTGCGGGGGCGCCGCCATGGCAGCGTTCTTCGCCAAGGATATTCCCCAGCATGCTGTGCCCGGGGATGCGATCAACGGTCTTTACCCTGTCTACAATCCAATTACCACCGGAAGCAATGCCAATGCGATTAGTAGCGTGTTGTGTCATGTGGTATCTCTGTAGCTGTTCTATGGCGGGCTCATCTGTGACGCACTGGCAGGTAGTGCGTCGTTCATTCTTTGCTGGTGATCCCACTGCCGATCAGACGGTCTCCCAAACCCTCATGCCGAAGCGACTGAGATAGATGGGAATATGCACTATGCCAGGGTTGATAGCCTCGATAGCCTGCACCATCTGGCGTTTTCGGGTCGGAGAATTGCCACTAAGGATTGTAAGTGACCCCCCGTCGCCTCCGGCTCCGTTCACTTTCCATCCAAGTGCCCCATGCCGACGGGCGGTGGTGATGACTTCTTGCGCCAATGGGGAGACCAACGAGCTGTTTAGCGCCTTCTGGGCGTCAGTGTTCTCACGCATAGCACGTCCGAATGCCTTGAAATCGCCGGCGAAAAGCGCATTCTTTCCGAGTTCCGCCGGCCCTCGCAGCGCCTCAATCAATGGGCAATCGGGCCCGGCGCCTTCCAACTCCTTGATAACCTTCATGTGCACTTTAGAGGACTTGTGGGACTTGCCCATAAAGAAGAGGCTAAGCCGGGATTCAAGTTCCCACCATGTGGCGTTCGGGATATGCACGGGTGAGACACGTGCGTCAGGGTAGCGGGTCATTTCGATATAGCAGATACCTCCATAAGCCGAGGCTATCTGATCCTGAATGCCACATTGTAGTTTCAGAAGCCGCGTTTCCACTTCGTGTGCCTTGGCGGCGACTTCTCCGGGGGTCATCCGTCCAGGGGTCAGCGCGTCCAAGGCCCCGATGAGCGCGGTTGTGACGGCCGCTGAAGTGCCGGTCGAACAACCTGCGGGAACTTGAGAGTACAGCGTGACAGTCAGATCGTTATCGCGCGGAACCCGCATAGCCGACACAGCCGCCTCCAGTAGCGGGTGCCGGTCGTAGAAAACATCGGCTGGATCAATGGTGTAACGGTCGCCGTAGTTTTCGATTTGAAATGTGAGTCGTCCGGCCTTGGCCCGTGTGCGCCGCACTACGACCTGGCATTGGACATACGGATAGACGGCAATGTTGAGTATTCGACCGTGTTCGGCAAACCACGTGTCCGTCCATCCGCCCAGATCGCAGACTCGGATGGGTGCTACTGCGTTTATGATGCGTGTTGCGGAATCCATACAAACTCCCTGCCAACGTTCACTAAAGCCGCAGACAATGATGGGTCGAAGTTAGATCCAATATGGGCGAAAGACAAGCGAAAACCTTGCCGGAACTGAGATCCCAACGGGACGGTCAGAGCATTACGGATGCTGCGATGATGATAGCGTTCTCGCCCACCAGGTTGGCCTCGGCGTGCAGTTTCCAATCCCCAATTCTGAAGGCTGCGCCCATGGCCATATCAGCGAAGTCGCTGCGTTCCCATCCGGGCTTGCTCGTGTCCAAAGGCATGGACGTGGCGAGTTCTCCATCTTTGAGGACATACACGTCTATGCTTGCGTAGAGATCTATTGTGTCGTTCACGGGAAGGAGTGCATTGATCCCCACGATGGCCTCGATGCTGGACGAGTCCAACTTCACACCGGACGCCGCAACTATATTGCCGGTTTCGTCGGTCTTTTCAAGATAAGCGCTTCCGTACGACTCGTCCGTATATTGGACATGGCCGTACGTGGTCAAGCGGAGGGATCCGACGGGCCAATCGCCAGCCTTGGCGCCACCGGCAAACATGAATCCGTAGCCGTCCCCGGGCCATCGCGTTGGAGATGCTTTGAGGATGTAGGAGGCCCCCAGGTAAACGTCGAGCCAGTCGAGCGGAGTGGCCGACGAGACAGCTCCGCCGATGGTGTAGCGTGTGACAGCCGTCTCTCTTCCTAGAGTGTCATATCCGGTTTTGGAGTATACGGCGCCGAAGACAGTACCATATTCAGATCCGGCGGATTCCGGTACACACGTCGCCATCCAGTTAGCGTGGCATTGATGCGGCACCAGGGAAACGACCGTCATTATCATCAGGGCTGGAAGGAAAGATCGCACCGAGTGGCATGTTTGTTCCATAGGAGACTCCCTGTCAGTTACTTATTTACGGGGGGTGATACTTTGATCGGCGGAAGACTTCAAGTGTTTTCTTGATCCCAGAACCTCGACAACCGATTGCCGTAGCCTGGCCAAGGTGACTGGTTTGCCCATGACGGCGTCAATGTGGGGTGGCAGGCGACCCTCGCTTTGCATTGCGTCCGCGAATCCGGTCATAAGAATGATCGGGGTCTCCGGGGCGATCTTCTTTACTGCAGCAGCAAGTTCATAGCCGTTCATCTCAGGCATGGCCCTGTCGGTGATAACAACGTCGAAAGCGCCCGCGCGAAAGACCTCAAGGCCAAGTCGTCCATTGGTTGCGACGGTAACGGCCAGTCCTTCTCTGGCAAACATGCGCGTTACGATGTCAGCAACCCAGTGGTCGTCCTCGACTAGCAGGAGCCTGAGGCTGGAAGGAAGCGCCAAGGTGCTAACAGGCTTGGCGCCTGACGAAGTTCCCGCATCGCTATCGTCTGTGGAAAATTCGACATAGACTGAAGTGCCTGTTCCCACATGACTCACTATGCCGAATTTTCCGTTATGATCCCTGACTATACTAGAAGCGATGGTCAAACCTACACCGGCACCATCTTCTTTGGTGGAGAAGAAGGGGCGACAGCAGCGACGCAAAACACTGTCTGACATACCCACGCCTGTGTCAGTTATCGTTAACAACATGCGATTGCCATCTTTTGGCTCGAGCCGGAACGTCAGCACTCCGCCCTGCGGCATTGCCTCGATGGCATTGAAGATCAAAGAAAGAATCGCCTGCACGAGATCCATCCGGTTCGCGATAATCCTGGGTACGGGTTGGAACTCCCTTTTGATTGTGACAGTGGCGCCCTTGGCAAAAGCCTCCTGCTTCCATTTTGGCTCCGATAGCCGCAAGGCATCTTCGATGACTGCTTGGAGGTCCACGGTTTCGGCGGCTCGGTTTGGAAGACTGTGGAAGCGCATCAGTCTGGCCACTTCTTCTGCCAGTTCGTCTGACAGGCTAAGGATCGTATCGAGGTTCCCGCGAATACTTTCCGATGGGTTCTGAGTCGTTGCCAGTTCAGCGGACGCGCGGATGCCCATGAGTGCTTCGTTCACGTCATGGGCGATTCCTGGGAACATGCGAGCCAGCGCATGCCGGCGCTCCTGCTGGACGAGTTGGCCCTGGGCACGCTCCAGACGTTCAAGCCCGTCCGAGATATTCACATCGGTGTTACGGAAAGATTCCAGTGCTTGCTTTGTCTTGTCAAGGTCCTCCGTCAGTGCACGGTGTTCCTCCAAGAGTTGCATGTAGCTCTTAAGCTCGTTGACCATCTGGTTGAATACGGTGGAGACGTTTGCGATTTCGTCTTTTCCCATATCCCCGTCCACCTCCCTGAATTCGCCGACGCTGACACGGTCGGCCGCTTGTATTAGTCTCTCAATGCGATCGGTAAGCGTGCGGTTCAATTGGTAGACGATGCCTGCAACGATCAGAATGGCGATGGCTACCAGTGCGGTGAGCGCTATCGTGCTCGCGAGCGGGGTAAGCGGCAGCATGAACATGCTGATGGTCAGGATGGTCCCTATCCCGACTACTATGGGCATAAGCACACCAAGTTCCATCCGCGTCCGAACTTTCATCGTCACTCCAACTGGGACATCTTCAGACTCGCGATGTAGTGTGCTCCATCGCAGGGGGCCGCTTCCAGCACAATCTTCCGGCGATTGTGCACTTGCGGAGCTTGTTTCATGACTGTAGCATCGCCGAGTGTCTTCCGGGTCAGTTGCGTGGCTTGGTCCGGCGGCAACTCCTTGGCGTAAAGATGTTGAGATTAGTGACACGCGTGAGTCTCGGGGCGCACTTTTGCCGGAATTTGATGGGGCGAGGTCAATGAAACTGTCACTTGGTCCGATACTTGACGGCCTAATACTCATTGTCGGGTTCATCCTCACGGTCACAGTGTTCCACTTTGTGTTGCGCATTGTTGGGAAGAGGGCATTGCATCTGACGGTCGTCAGGTCTGTGTGTGTCTGGGCATCATGTTCATTGCATTGTTGGCCGCCATCAATCAGGTTGAGTCAGGTGAACAAACGAATAGGGTCGCTTGCATGGCGGCGGGCTCGGCGTGGAATGCTGGCCGGCGTGCTCTCACGAACAGTGCCGCAGGTGTATCGCCTGGCATTGATCCTGGCATGGTCTCAAGTGCGGGCGTTATGCTTTCGGCCTCCAGCTCCGTCGATGCCGTGGTGGCGAATTCTGCAAACCCGCGCATCAGTGAAGTTGTTATTAAGACGGCGCCTCTGTCGTTCGGTGCAGTTAGTTTCCCGGAAGAAGCGCGCGGAACAGGAACTGTTATCAGCGCTGCAGGCAGTATGCGGATCAGGGGATACGCGGACATTGGAGGCAATGGGGCGGTAGTGCTGGACGACCGAAGCATTCTTGCCGTCGGAGACCGGTGGCGGGTCAAATTCGGGAATAGGGAATTCGCTTTCCTTGTGACGTCAATCGTCAAAGGGAAGGTCCATCTTGCTTTTCAAGAGGATGACAAAGTCGAATGGATGGGGGTTGGCGCTGGCGTTTCGAAGGCGACTCAGGGAGAAAAGTAGCCCATCCGGAATTGTTCTTACAGAGAGTCGCCTGCGCCCGTAGGAGTCGAGCGCGGTGTTTATCTCAAAATCATCGTGGCGTCGACCTTCAACCTGCAGGAACGCGGTAAGACGACTGAATTACAGTCTAGTCGGCCGTGGGCATAAAACTGCGCGATACTCTGCGGATTCTGATGGCGGCGCGGAGGAACTTGTTTCGGGACATGAACATGCGAACGGCCAACTGAGCGTCAGAAATGCTTTTAAGGTATTGGGATCTGACCTGATCCTTGGACAACAACTGCCCTTTGCCCTGACACCGCAGGCACCGTAGAGGCATCGCCATGCTTCTGACGGGTGGCGATGACGGTCCGTCCAACGTCTTGTCAGGAGTGGAGGCGGACGTCCCTGTTCCTTTACAGGCTGGACAGACGGCGAAGAGGTGGCGTGCATCCACGACTTCGGATGCAGCAGAGCCAGCAGCTTCCTTTTGGACGTAACGGCATGCCGCCAAACCCTCATCCACAAAGCCTGCGTTCACCTGTGAAAGAGCAGCGACCGCCATGAGGGCATTAGCCACGCTGGATGCGGCCCCATCCTGGCGCAATGTTCGTCCCAGCCCGCGGATGTCTTGGAGGGATTGGTAGTCCTCGGGTGACGCTGCGAGTTTCCCCAGCATTCTCGAAGCGTCCGCGAGACGAGCAATGCGCACCTCAGCAGTCTGAAGCGGCAGAAATCCCGCGATAACTGTTGTGATTGCGAGAGTGGCCACCAAGGCGCCGATGATCTTGAATACCGGCAGCATTCGCTCAAAGGTTGTTGGCGGAGTGGGCTCCTTGAAGCGGGAGAGCGCAGGATTGCCCTGTTGCGAAGTGTTGGCCGTCTGCGCCATTTGTTTGAAAGCAAACTTTCCCCCTCCGGACGCAGCCTTTAGTGGCGCGTCCGAATCCGGAGACGAAGACATCGGGTCATGGCTCAAGGTGCACCTCAAAATCCCTGTTCGACGACTCTCATGACGATGGGCCCGAGCAGTATCAGAAATACGGCGGGAAAGATGAAGACCATAAGGGGGAAGAGCATTTTTACAGGAGCCTCGCTGGCCAGTTTCTCGGCACGTTCGAACCGGCGCTGCCTCATCTGGTCCGCCTGGATGCGCAAAATGAAACCTATGCTCACTCCCAATTCATCGGCCTGTACGAGGGCGCCGACCACGGATCGAATGTCCGAGAGATCAACCCGGATGGCCATGTCGCGAAGGGCTTCGCGGCGCGTCTTGCCGATCTGTATCTCGCGGACGACCCTGATCATCTCCTCCCCAAGCGGGTCCATGGCGCGGCGGTCGATGTTGCGCTGGAGCGCCGTCATAAAGTCGAGCCCGGCTTCGACGGAGAGTGTTAGCAGATCGAGAAGGAATGGCAGTGCGCGCTGTATGGATAGGTGTCGTTTGGCCAGCGTTTTGCGCAGCCAGAGGGTGGGGTAGACATACAGCCAGAGTGGGCCGATCATGTGAAGAAAGGGCGCGATGTTTCGGACCACTTGAAAGGGACTCACCGAGACAGACATGCCTACAAAGAGAAACCAAAAAGGGCCTGCGACTAGCGGCAACAGGACCTTCAAAGACAGCAGCTCTTCGCTGCTCATGGCTCCCTCGAGACCGGCGGCGAGTATGCGGCGGGTGGTAACTTCACGCGCGGATTTGAGAAAGGGGCGACGCACCAGGGGGAGCATGTTCGGGCAAAGCGGGAGTAGCATGCGGAACAGGAGGGGGATTGCGCGTTCCTGTTGTCGTCCGTCGGCCAGGGTTACGTAGGACACCTGTCGCGCTATTATGGCGGCATACCAACCCAGCCCAGCCGCACTCAACCCCGCCAGTATCGACAGTAAGGTGATCATGGTTGAAATCTCAGATATCGATCCTGATGATCTTGCGGATTGTCAGAGCACCAAGAGTGATGAGCAGAACATCTGCGGCTACGACTAGTATGCCGGCCTTAGAGTGCAGGAACGGCAGCATCAGCTTCGGGTCCACGACTACGAGTGCCAGGGCAATGAGCGCCGGCATGGAGCCAACTACGATTCCCTGCAGCCGCTGCTGGGCCGTCAGCGTGCGTATGCGGTTCTGTATACGTGCCCGTTCACGGATTGTGGACGCTATCTTCTCGAATATCTCCGTAAGATTGCCCCCAGTCTTCCTGGTGGCTTCGATAGCCTGAATAACCAGAGTCAGGTCCTCGCTTCCCACCCGCGTCTCCAGGTGGGACAGGGCATCCGAAAAGTTGACACCCACGCGAATCTCCTGCAACAACATGGCAAATTCCTCCGCAATCGGATTCTCACCCTCGCGCGCGACGCCCTCGAATGTCTGGGTGATACTGAAACCAGCCTTTAGCGCATTGCTCATGGAGAGGAGCGTATCAGCGAGTTGCATGTTAAAGCGCGTGAGGCGTCGGCTCTTCAGAATGTGAATGACCTGGCCGGGCGACTTGAACGCCAAGGCGGCGCCGATGAGTCCAATGCCTGTCCCAACGGCGAAACTGGCCAGCGAATCAAACCCGCCGGTTGCGAGAAAAAGGAGGATAAACACTAGGGCACTGGCCGCCCAACCGGCTTCGGTGATCCTGCGGGCTGGAATGAACACGAATAGATCCTCAAACTGACGAGCCGTCCGGATGGAATATGAGTTCTCCGTAGAGTCGGGCTCTGCCAGGAACGCGGAGAGAATCACATGCGCCAATCCGGCGATGCTCAGGGCGAAAAGGATTGGAATAAGCCAGATCATGCGGGTTACTCGGCCCACGTTGAGGGGTCAAACATTGCGCGATTGATGGTCAGTCCACGGGACTGCACCTGCTCGATGAACGTCGGGACAGACCCTGTTGCCTTGTAGGCGCCCTGCACTTTGCCGTTCGCGTCCACACCACGCTGGACATACTCGAATATATCCTGCATGGTGATCTGGTCGCCTTCCTGACCGACGATTTCGGTGACCTTGGTTATCTTGCGTGTCCCGTCGCTGGAGCGGCTGATATGGATAATCATATCAACTGCGGAGGATATCTGTTCCCGGATGGCGCGCACCGGAAGATCCATGCCCGACATGAGGACCATGGTCTCAAGTCGCGAGATTACGTCACGGGGCGAATTGGCGTGAACCGTCGTGAGCGACCCGTCGTGCCCCGTGTTCATGGCCTGAAGCATGTCCAGAGCCTCACCACCTCGGCATTCGCCAACGACGATGCGGTCCGGGCGCATTCGCAAGGCGTTTCGGACCAGATCGCGAATGGTTATGGCGCCTTTGCCCTCGATGTTGGCAGGACGCGCCTCCAGCCTCACGATGTGGACCTGCTTGAGTTTCAGTTCCGCCGCATCTTCAATCGTCACAATTCGGTCCGTGGCCGGCAAGTAGTTGCCGATTACGTTCAGCAGAGTTGTCTTTCCTGAACCGGTTCCGCCCGAAATAACAATATTCTTTCTCAGCAGAACGCAAATCCTGAAGAATTCAGCCATGGCGGCGTTCATCGTTCCGAAGCGGATAAGGTCCTGATCCATGAGTGGTGTCTTTGAAAACTTGCGCACGGTAAGGCATGGGCCCACCAACGAAAGCGGCGCGATTACGGCGTTGACACGCGAACCATCGGGCAGGCGCGCGTCGACGTATGGCTGGCTTTCGTCGATGCGCCGGCCCAGCGGGGATACAATGCGCTCAATGATGGCAAGTACCGAACTGTCGTCCATGAAGACACGATCGGTTCGCACCAGTTTGCCGGCTTTTTCGAGGTAGATCTGGAAAGGACCGTTGACCATGATCTCCGTGACCTCGTCGTCTGCCAGAAACTCCTCGATGGGGCCGAGACCAAGGGCCTCATCGCACACATCCTTGATAAGGTCGGCGGGCTCGATCTCTGGCGGCAACCGCGAACTGACGTCCTTGACGATTTCGCGGATTGTGGTCATTGCGCGCTCCCTCAGCTCTTCACGCCCAATCCGTGTGGCAGTCAGGCGCTTTAGATCAAGACGCGTGACCAGTTCCCTGTGGATTTGCTGCTTGATGGCGCGGCGGGTCTGAATGTCAGCGACGGACGGCTCAACGGGGTTCGGAGGCATTGCCAAAGGAGCGGGGCTGGGTATTGGAACATGCGCTTCAGGAGCCCGGGGCGGGATGAGAGCAGGTCTCACGGAAGGAGGCTCCACTGGAGGGGTGGCGTCCGATAGCGCCGGCCGCACTGTGAGCGTGAAGGGCCCAATCCGGACGGACTGGCCCGGCTTGAAGACGCGCCTTCCCCTTATCCGTTCGTCATTCAGGAGTGTTCCCGTTTCCGAGTCAAGGTCCTCCACCGAGCAATCGCCCCGCTGGATTGTCAGAATAGCGTGGCGGCTCTCGACTTCAGGATGATTGAGGCAGAGTTTACAGTCCTCATCCCGACCGATGGTGAGGACTCCTGGTTCGACCAAAAAAACATCTGGTGCGCGTCCGGATCGCTGCACCTCCAGTTGGATGGATGCGGACATGTGATTCTACGGAGCCTTGTAGCGAATCAAGCGCTGGCGGTCGTTGTTTAGTTCTGGGAGGGTCTTTTCGAGTTGCTCGAAATTTACCTCAGGCAGTGCCTGCTCGAAGTGCATGTCAGACGGGTTGCGGAGCGTCAGAGTCAGCCGGCCCTGCATCTGCTGGGCAAAGACCAGGATCTCTGCCTCACGTGGCGTGACCTCGACCGTCACGGTGCTGTAGCCGCTGCTGGCGCCGCGAGCGTCCTGCGTCCTGCTCTTTGCGAGTTTCTGTCCGGTGGCGAGAACGGTTACATCCTGCAGGACGGTGATAGTCACGGTCTCCATCTCTCCTAACACTTTCTTTGACGGGAAGGAAAAAGTGCCGAGGATGTCCACCCGGTCTGTGGGTTGGATCAATCCGCTGACTGCGGCAGCCCCAGATGCTGTCAGCGAGATAGCCCGAAGCTTCTTCGAAATCATCGGCGCCAAAGACATGCCGAGATCGGAACCGCCTTCTATGTCCGACCAGAGAATGGGTTCATTCTTCTTGAGCGGGAATAGCGTTTTGCGGCCCAGGAGGAATCCGGCCTCTTCGGGAAGAACCGTTCGCCCGCGCACACTGCGCTGATCAATGCGAATCTTGCCTAAGTCGTTCTGTTTCAATGACGAACCTGTCGGCACATCCTCCGCGGCACCGACGACAACGACTTGTATGTTATCGCGCGCTATCTTCCTTCTTAACTCTTCGATGTCCTTGAGTCGCCCGTGCAGGTACTGTTGTGTCATCAGGAAAGCCAGCAGACCGATGACCACGGAAATAATGGGAACAAGTTTCTGTTTCATCCGAATCTCTCCCCCGTCAGATTGGAAGATCCTGCACTGCAGCGTGTCCGGTAGCGAGTGAACCTCGTCAGAAAGAACTGACTGGTGGGGAGTATAGGTACCACGACTAAGTATTGACAGGAAAAAGTATGCCAGCAAGCGGGGTTCACGATGAGTAGGAATGTATCATGCTGATACATGTGATGTCTAATGAGCCATTGAGTACGGTGTATGGGTGCTGCGGTACGCCTGCATCGAATAGCTTGGTTGTTGCATTTTTGGCCATGTTTTGGCCCTGTATTGCCATATTCAGCCGTCGAATGGCCATATATTTGCTCCTCTCCGTGAAATGGCATGGACAGTGCTAAACACATAGATGTCCTGCGGCTGGTTGGTCATATTTCGAGTCAGTCGAAAGGCTATTTATACTCGAGACTGACTGGCCAAAAGGCGGCCCTAGACGTTGTTCAGGGTATACAGGTGGACGCGGCTCTTCGGGGTCGCGTCTTCCTGTTTATGGGGCGCGACGGTTGGTTGACACGTCGGGTTCAACGCTGCTACAAATGCTGCATGGGTTTGTCTGCAATGCAAAGGGTTGGAGGTGATAACACCGTAGGTGAAAGCCATTGTCCGCTCTGCAATGAGACAACCAGCTATTTTGCCAGTGACCGCTATCGCGATTACAGGATTTGCTTGGCGTGCGATCTTGTCTCTGTTCCGGAAATGTGGCACCTCGACATCGAAGCTGAAAAGCGACGATATGACTTGCATCGAAACAGCCCGGAAGACGCTGGATATCGGCGTTTTCTAAATCAGTTGGTTGAGCCACTGGTTCCCATGCTGCAATCAGGGGCCTGTGGGTTGGATTTTGGATGCGGCCCCGGGCCGGTGCTCGCCCGCATTCTAGAAGAGCAAGGGTTTTCGATGGCGATGTTTGATCCCTTTTACGCTTCCGAGACTCATGTGCTTGACCGCCGATACAGTTTCGTCGTTTGTACGGAAACGGTGGAGCACTTCAGGCGCCCGTCGGATGGATTTGCGACCCTCCGCAGGCTGGTTGGTCCGCGCGGGTGGTTGGGCATCATGACGCAGCGTCGCGACGATGTGCCGGATTTTCTGCGCTGGCGCTATGCCGCGGATGAGACGCACATTGCGTTTTACAGCCACAAGACATTTGAGTGGCTGGCGCGGCGGTGGGAGTGGGATCTAAGTTTCCACGGCCAACATGTTGTTATCATGCGCTCCACCGAGACAGAGATGGTGCCGTGACTTTGAAGAGTGGGCAGGCGTTGCGGACGGGTGTGCGGCGCGTTCTGCGAGTTGCAGCAGCGGTGATATGCCGTGACCGCCGGATACTGATCGCCCGTCGGTCAGGCGCGGACCCGCTTTCGGGATATTGGGAATTCCCTGGTGGCAAGATTCACCCCGGCGAAACCCCGGAAGACTGCCTGGTTCGTGAGATCAGGGAGGAATTGGGGATGAATGTGGCCATAGTGAGTGCGCTCGGTTCGCATGAGCACCGGTATGCATACCGGGCGGTACGACTCATCTTCTTCGCGGCTAAACCTGTTTCGGGAAGACCGCGTTTGATTGCCCACGACAGTATTGCCTGGGTGTACCCTGACGCTCTCAAAGACTATGCTTTTGCGCCGGCGGATCGTCCGATGGTTCGACACATTGTACGGTGTCAATGCGTCTCTCCATTGCCTGCGGCACTTGCTCGGCGGCAGTGCCATTATTCCTCGCACCGGCAACAGCGCGTTCAGTGCGTAAACCAGAAAGCGGTAGACGGAGTGTCACCCGGGTGCCCTTGCCGGGGTTAGACCGGATCGAGATCTCGCCGCCGAAGTGATGAACTCGTTCCCGGATGCTGAACAGACCATAACCATAAGTGCCGCTCTTGCGGTTCCTCTGGCTGTGGATGAGACCGACCCCATCGTCGCTGACTGAGGCTTGCAGGGCGCCGTCAACGAGTGCGAGCGAGACAACGGCCTTGCTGGCCTTGGCGTGCTTAACGACGTTCATGATAAGTTCCTGGATGCAGCGGAAGACGAGGACCCGCAGATCGTCGTCCAGGGGTTTGCTTTCTCCATCGTCCGTGATTGTGACTTGAAGACGGAAGACGGACTGAACGCGTTCCGCAAGATCTTCGATGGCTGCCTCCAGCCCGACCTCGTAAAGAACCTGAGGACTGAGTTGGAACAACGCTGAACGGGTTTGTTCGATGGCATTGGTGATCAGGCCGGCAATTTGGCCGAACTCGGCTACACGGTCAACGTCCGGTGCGGGCTGTGCCATGCAATCCAGCTTGAGCTTGGCAATCGCAAGGGTCTGACAAACGGTATCGTGAAGGTCAGTAGCCAGATGGCGTCGCTCACGCTCCTCGGTCAACAGGAGTTCGGAGGCGAGTGACCGCAGTTGTGACTGGTTGTTCTCGAGGAGCACGGCCTTTTCTCTGAGTTCGGCGTCCTGTTTCTGGATCTCGTCCAGCATGCTGTTGATGCGCTTAACGAGGAACCCGATCTCGTCATTGCTGTGCTGCCGGGCGCGTCGCGAGAAGTCGCGGTCTTTCGATATCTGCCTTGCGGTCTCGGCAAGGTCGAGGAGAGGCCCGGATACCAGTTGCTGGAGGCGCATGGACAACACCCATCCAGCAAGGAGAGCCAGCACGAGAACAGCGGCGGCTATTGCGACGATGCGGAAGACGTGACGGTAGAACTGCACCATGCTGTGCCGGATGTAAACAGTGCCTATCCATTCGTCATCCACATAGACTGGGGTGAAAACGCAAAGGTCACCATCGTGGAGAACGAATCCTTCACGCTTCCTGACTTGCGGCATGCGAGTCATGGCAATATCGCCACGTGCATACAAACTGAAAACGCGGCCGCTACGATCCAATATACATGCGCAGAGGATCTGGGGAATATCCCGTAACGCAGACAGTGTCCGGTTCGCTGTCTCGGGATCGTTGAAGACGATTGCGGCTTTGCTGTTGTTTCCAACGACTTGGGCCACAGCCGTGGTCGTGGCCACCATCTTCCTGCGGTACATCATCAAGTCGTATACGGCAAAGATAACAGTTGTCAGAAGGAGGACGCAGATGCTCGTCGCCATGCTGATGAGCGTAACCTTGCGGCGAACCGACAGGTCTCTGAGCCGCATGACCAAGCCGCGCGGGCTCCGATCCGGGGGATTCGTGGCTGTGTTTTCAAGGGGCTCTGACATTTTCTATAACCTTTGCAAGTTCGAGAAGCTGCGAGCTGATCTGGAGATTGCTGCGGAGCGCTGCCGCCAGGCTGATCTCCAGTCGCACACGTCCGCCGCTTTCTGCAAAACGAATGACCCCGCCGCCCTGGAGGAATCCGGGTGTTTCACCCACGGTCAAGACCGGTTTGTCCGCAAGTCCTTTAAGTATGGCAGACGAAAGGTCCGGCTCCTTGGGATTCACAAAGACCACATGGCACCGCTGGGCATCCTCGACGGATCGGCAAACGCGGATCTTGATAGCGCGCCGCTTTACGGTCTTTCCCTGCAGCGATGGGAACGCGGGACCGAATGGTGTGGGATCGAATACGCCTATGACGACAGGCGCATCAACTGGGCCCATGGCGGAGGCAGGCCATTCGACGAAGATGACGAAGTTGCGCAGGTAGGCGGCCTTGATGTCGTATTCACTCGCGCTGCCCGTGGTGACAGCAGTTGGCTCGGAGGGCTCCGGGGCGGCCATAAGCGAGCCCATCATCAGCCACAGCCATACCATGGCCGGTGTTATCCATCGCATCTCACGCACCTCAGAACTGCCACGTCGACTTGACATAGAATGAACGTTCGACTTCCGTACTCTGCGTGGTTATGAGGAAAGAAGGGCCATACTCATAGTGGTGGCTGTCCAGAAGGTTCTGCCCCACGAACGACAGCGAGACATTGTCGGTTATGTGCCAGCACACGCGCAAGTCCATCTCCAGGTAATGTGCAACCGCCTCGATGGCGATCGGGTCAACATAGCGAACCCCGGCATCGAACTCAACACATCCAGGCAGGTTCAGTTTTGAACGCAGCGATGCCTGGTGATGCGGAATGTCGTCTTCGAACGTCTGTGCTGTAAAAATGTCGCGGCTGTCGGAGTCGGGACTCAGGTGAAGGTCAATGTATGCGTAGGACACCTCAATCGACCAGAACGGGAATAGACGCCAGTCTGTGCTGATCTCGGCACCGAACGACTCCCCCTGCATTTTGTTGTCGATCGAGAAATGAACTGGCAGAGAGAACGTGGTTGGCTCGACAGTTTGAAGGTGGTCGTAATCGTTGTAGAATCCGGCGATATCAAAGTAGAGCGAACGTGTTGCCTGCAGGCGGTAGCCCGCCTCGTAGGCTATCACGGATTCGGCCGCATACTCCGCGCTGCCGTTGATGACAGCCCAGAGGGTGGGGGCCCCGAAGAACTCCATGTTCGGGCGGCTCAGCATCCGCTCCAGATGCATTGTCTGCTCGATGCGGGAAGGCGTCCGCACGGCACGCGAAACGGCGGTCCAGATGGCGTGCCGGATTCCAGGTGTGATGACACAACGGACGGTTGGTTGGAACTCGAAACCTGTGTAGTCATTGTGTTCAACTTTCGATCCAAGTGATACGCGCAGCCGGTTGCGGACGAGCGTGATTTCATCCTGGGCAAAGGCGCTGACCAAGTGGTCAAGGGCGGCATCATCTGTATAGGTCTGGAAGGCGGATGGGCGTAGTTCGTCGCTGGAAAGGCGGTATCCCGCGCCCCAGACAATTTCCTGCCGCGGCGCTGGCAAGCGGTGCTGGAAGTCCAGGTCAACGGTGTGCCGCTTCTCGCCAAAGGTGTACTCCTGACGACTGATGAAGTCATAGTAACCTCTGAGAGCCAGATCCGAGTGGTCCCCCATCGTATGCCGCCAGTTGAGGAGAAGGTTGGCACCGGTCATGCTCACCTCTTCCTCGATGGAGCGCACTACCGTCTCGGCGTCCGGCACGCACAACAACTGCCCGGCCTCCCCTACATAGTAGTCGCCTTGCACGGTGATCGTGTCCTTACCGGTGGCAATCCAGTCCAGTCGGAACCCGGTTCTGTTCGCATTCCATGCGTCATGCGCCTCGCCATGCTCGACCGTGCCGTCGTCGCGGTCAAAGCCCTTGAAGTAGACGCGCAGATACACATCTGGCGACAGTTTCACCCCGTGTCGCACGGACGAGAAAAGGCGTTCTTCCGTGCCAAGGCCGATGGACACCAAAGTCCCGAGTGTCTCGTGGGCGCTGCGCGTAACGACGTTAATGACACCGTTTACTGCGTTGGCACCCCACATGGTGCTTCCCGGCCCACGGATGACCTCGATCCTCTCGATATCCTCCATGACCATGTCCTGAGCTTCCCAGTAAACACCTGAGAATAGAGGGGAATAGACCGTGCGTCCGTCCACCTGAACCAACATATGCCTGGCAAAGCGTCCGTTGAAGCCGCGCGATGTGATGGCCCATTTGTTCGCCTCCATCCGGGCCACCTGCAGCCCCGGCACCATCCTCAGAAGGTCGGGAATGGTTGTAGCGCCGGAGCGGATTACATCCTCATGGCTGATGACATACGCGGCCGATGAAGACCCGAAAAGCGACTCCTCCTTGCGTGATGGGAGGGAGATCTGGATCTTTGCCAAGTCCGCCAGATCCATTTCTGTCAGTTCGTCAATGGCAGAGCCTCTGGCCATCATTATTGCGCACAGGCACAAAGCCCATCCGATCGCCGCACTGCGAATCACTCGTCCTATCCGGCATTTGTCATAAGTCATGCGCATTCCCTTCCTGCTGCGTCACGATATAGTGAGTGAATAATAGGACGCGAGTTGCAATTAGCAAGGAATAACAAGAATACAGTGACGCGGCAGGCCACCATGCAT
>CAZWPN010000029.1:0-30779 GCA_964635275.1 uncultured Victivallales bacterium
GGTCAGCGGTTCAATCCCGCTCGTGGGCTCCATGTGATGGAGCAGGTTGTACAACGAAATAAGAAGGTGTCAGGAAAAGCGGAGGAAAGGTTATGGCGAAGGAAACATTTGCACGAACCAAACCGCATGTGAACGTGGGCACGATCGGACACGTGGACCATGGCAAGACGACCTTGACAGCGGCGCTTACCAAGGTTCAGTCGATGAAAGGGCTGTGCAATTTCATCTCGTATGATCAGGTTGCCAAGGCGTCGGAATCCCAGGGTCGCCGCGATCCGAGCAAGATTCTGACCATTGCGACCTCTCATGTGGAATACGCATCCGAGCAACGTCACTATGCCCACGTGGACTGCCCGGGGCATGCCGACTATGTCAAGAACATGATCACCGGTGCGGCGCAGATGGATGGCGCCATTATCGTGGTGAGCGCGGCCGACGGTCCCATGCCGCAGACGCGCGAGCACATCCTTCTGGCGCGTCAGGTAGGCGTGCCGGCCGTCGTCGTTTTTCTGAACAAGGTGGACCTTGTTGACGATCCCGAACTGCTGGACCTCGTCGAGATGGAGATTCGTGAGTTGCTGACGAAGTACGAGTATCCTGGCGATGATATTCCTATCGTCCGCGGCAATGCGCTTTCGGCGACTAAGGCTGCGTCGCACACGGATCCTGCGTGTGACTGCATCACCAAGCTGGTGGAGGCGCTGGACAAGCACATTCCCGAACCGGTCCGTGTCATTGACAAGCCGTTCCTGATGCCGATCGAGGACGTTTTCTCGATTGAGGGGCGCGGCACCGTTGTGACGGGACGCGTGGATCGCGGCATTGTCCGTGTGGGTGACGAAGTGGAGATCATTGGTCTGAAGCCGACGCAGAAGACGACGGCGACGGGCGTCGAGATGTTTCGAAAGCTTCTTGATCAGGGTCAGGCCGGCGACAACATCGGCGTTCTGCTGCGAAGCACCAAGAAAGAGGATGTGGAGCGCGGACAGGTGCTGGCGAAGCCCGGTTCGATCACGCCCCATACTCATTTCAACGCGGAAGTTTATGTCTTGAGTAAGGATGAAGGTGGCCGCCACACGCCCTTCTTCAAGGGGTACCGGCCGCAGTTCTACATCCGGACAACAGACGTAACGGGTGATGTTGTGCTGCCCGAAGGCGTGGAGATGGTGATGCCGGGGGACAACGTCCGCATGGAAGTGAAGTTGATTGTTCCGGTGGCCATGGAAGAGAAGATGCGGTTCGCCATTCGCGAGGGCGGGCGGACGGTAGGTGCTGGGACCGTTACGAAGATTCTGGAATAACGGATTGGCAAGCGGGGCGCGGTGCTCTCGAACTCGGGACTCGCGCCTCGCGCATTCGAAAGGCTGTGAGGAATGCCCAGAACCCAAGTTATTTTGGCCTGTACCGACTGCAAGCGGCGCAACTACACGACGACGAAGAATAAGCGGCTGACGACGGAACGTCTTGAAGTTACGAAGTTCTGCCGTGCAGAACGTAAGCGGACCGTGCACAGGGAGGTTAAGTAATCGGGCCTTGCGACACAGGCCAGTAGCTCAATTGGCAGAGTATCGGTCTCCAAAACCGAGTGTTGGGGGTTCAAGTCCCTCCTGGCCTGCCAAAGGGTGATGTGGTGAGAGGTACGTGGGATTCAAGACGTGATAGGCAAACTCAAAGAAGCGACGACCAAAGTCCGGCTGTTCTTCGAGGAGACGGCTGCGGAAGTCAAAAGGGCAACGTGGCCAGGTCGCGAAGAGTTGACGGAGTCCACTGTGGTGGTGATCGTAACTCTAGTGCTCATAGGCATGTTCGTTGGGGTGTGTGACTGGTTTCTGATAGGCATGCTTAAGTTGATTGTTCCCTGACGGCGAGTATTGTTATGCAAAAGGAATGGTTTGTACTCCATACGCTGACGGGCCAGGAGCACCGGGTCCGGGAAAGCATCATGATCCGGCGCAAGCAGGAGGAGATGGAGGAATACCTCGACGATGTACTGGTGCCCACCGAGAAGGTCTCGGAGGTAAAGAAGGGCGTGCGGTCCACTTCGACGAGAAAGTTCTTTCCCGGTTATGTGCTGGTTAACATGGTTTTGTACGATGACGCGCGCAGCTTATGGGACAAGGGGTGGTACTTCATTCGCGAGACGCCGGGCATCATCGGGTTTCTAGGCGGGGAGAAGCCGGTGCCGCTGCCTGAAAGCGAAGTAAATGTCATTCTTAATCAGGTTGAGGAGAAGAAGGAGAAGATCAAGCCGAAGGTGGTCTTTGAGCCCGGTGAGACGGTGAAGATTAACGATGGCCCGTTCCTCAACTTCAGCGGTGTGGTCGAGGAAGTGGACCCGCAGCGTGGGAAACTGAAGGTATCTGTTGCCATTTTTGGCAGGTCAGCTCCGGTCGAGTTGGAGTACTGGCAGGTGGAACGAACGTAGCGGCCTTGCGGACGGAATCCGCCGGGCGATTTGAGGCGAGTCATGGCTAAGAAAGTTACTGGTAAGATAAAATTGCAGATTCAGGCGGCTCTGGCCAATCCTGCGCCGCCGGTTGGTCCGGCGCTTGGTCAGCACGGCGTGAACATCATGATGTTCTGCAAAGAGTTCAATGCTGCCACACAGAATTTGGCTGGACTGATGGTACCTGTGATCATCACTGTCTATCAGGATCGGTCCTTCACGTTTATAACGAAGAGCCCTCCGGCGTCCTCGCTGCTCAAGCGTGCGGCAGGTCTGGCGAAGGGGTCGGCGGTGGCGAACCGCGACAAGGTTGGGAAAGTGACGGGGGCGCAGATTCTGGAAATCGTGAGAACGAAGAGCAAGGATCTGAATGCCACTGACGAGACGCATGCCAGGCGGATGATCGAAGGGACCGCCCGTAGTATGGGTATTGAAGTGGTCGACTAGTTCGGAAGGCGGGTTTCAATGGCGAAGCACGGAAAGCGTTATCGGGCTATCAAGGAACAGGCGCCGAAAGAGGTGCTGGAACTCGACAAGGCGATAGAGTTTCTCAAGGGCCATTCGGCAGCGAAGTTTGACGAAACTATGGAGTTGTGTGTACGTCTCGGGGTGGATCCAAAGAAGTCAGAGAATGCGATCCGAGGTACGGTATCGCTCCCCCACGGGACAGGCAGGACCGTTCGT
This sequence comes from uncultured Victivallales bacterium, assembly GCA_964635275.1. Classification (GTDB taxonomy): domain Bacteria; phylum Verrucomicrobiota; class Kiritimatiellia; order UBA8416; family CAZWPN01; genus CAZWPN01. The sequence continues at coordinate 3,131 of CAZWPN010000029.1, forward strand.
GTGCTTGTTTTTGCCGCAGGAGCCGCTGCGGATGCGGCCAAGGCCGCTGGCGCGGATCATGTGGGCAACGAGGATCTTATTGAGAAGGTCAAAAGCGGCTGGACGGAATTTGATGTCGCAATTGCCACGCCAGATGCCATGAAGGAAGTCCGCAAACTCGGCAAGGTGCTGGGCCCGCGCGGCCTGATGCCGAACCCCAAGACCGGGACGGTGACGGATGACACGGCGGCGGCAGTTCGCGAGTCAAAGGCGGGCAAGGTCGAGTTTCGCATGGACAAAAGCGGAAACATCGGCGTCGCATTCGGGAAGCGTTCGTTTGATGCCGCGAAGTTGCTCGAGAACGTTAAGGTGTTGGTGGAAGCGATACGGGCGGAAAAGCCCGCTGGTGCCAAGGGTGAATTTATCAAGCGCTGCGTCTTGACGAGCACGATGGGTGCCGGTCTTCGCGTCAATGTTCGGGATTGAAGCCAGGAGCGGATAGAACAACATGAGACCGGAAAAACAATCCATTATTCAGGAAATCAGCGGGAACATCCACGCGTCGGAGTACGCCTATCTGGTCAATTATCAGGGCCTCAAGGTGGACAAGCTGACTGACTTGCGGCAGGCGCTTCGTAAGGCGAAGTCGCGGCTGATGGTTGTGAATAACAGTTTTCTCGGAATAGCTGCGGATGCCAAGGGCGCCAAGGGCGCCTTGACGCCTTACTTGGCGGGACCGGTGGCAGTGGTGACAGGGTCGGGGGACCCGGTGGAGGTGGCGAAGGTAATTGCCGCGTTCATTCGTGAGAATCCTGTGGTGGTGGTCAAGGGCGGACTACTGGGTCTGCAAGGACTGAGTTCGGAAGACCTGATGGCCATGGCCAAGTTGCCTGCCCGTCAGATTCTGCTCAGCCGCATGGTTGGGACGCTGGCGGCTCCGATGTCGCAGTTGGTCGGCGTGCTGCAGCAGAAGGTGGCCAGTGTTGTGTATGCGTTGAAGGCGATCGAAGGGAAGAAGAGCGGATCGGCATGAGAAAGCTGATTCGCTTTGGGGCGAGGAGGAGAAACGGTCATGTCGGAAGCAAATAAGGAAGCAGCGATGGAACAGCAAACAGCAGGCAAGATGGAAGAGTTCATTTGTTGGATCGAGGGGATGAGCGTTCTCGATCTCTCCAAGCTGGTCAAGGCACTGGAGCAGCGCCTTGGCGTCAGCGCGGCGGCTCCTGTGGCTGCGGCGGCTGTCTCGGGCGAAGCGGCAGCGGCGCCCAAGGCGGAGGAGAAGACGGAGTTCACGGTGGTTCTTGCCAGCGCCGGCGCCAACAAGATCAACGTCATCAAGGAGATTCGCGCAATCACGGGTCTGGGTCTCAAGGACTCCAAGGACTTGGTTGAAGGCGCCCCGAAGACGGTGAAGGACGCTGTGTCGAAGGAAGAAGCTGCTGAACTCAAGAAGAAACTGGAAGCTGCGGGTGCTACCGTCGAAGTCAAGTAAGTAACTTTGTCCAGTTAATTCATTACAGCAGCGAGGCGTCGAATGGTCGATAGAACCAGTTTCGGCAAGCTCAGGGACGTTATCAGTCCGCCTGATCTGATTGAAATCCAGCGGGAGTCGTACGGTCGTTTCCTGCAAATGGAAGTTCCGTCGGCCAAGCGGGCTCGTGAAGGCCTGGAGGCCGTTCTCAAGGAAGTGTTTCCCATTGAGAGCTACGACGGTCGGTATGTGTTGGATTTCGTGAAATACGAGTTTGCTGAATCAAAATTGGGTGCCCTCGAGGCGCTCGAAGAGGGCTCTACCTTTGCGGCTCCGCTGCATGTGACGTTCCGTCTGAAGGACGGTGACGAGGTTCGCGAAGAAGACGTATACATGGGAGAAATCCCCCTTATGACTGATGAGGGGGCGTTTGTCGTCAACGGAGCGGAGCGGGTGGTCGTCAGCCAGCTGCACCGTTCGCCCGGTATCTGTTCCGAGCAGGCTATTCATGCGAACGGTTCGACGCTGTACTCTGTGCGGATCATTCCTGATCGCGGGTCATGGATTGAAATCCAGTTTGACACAGCGAATTTGATTTGGATTTACATGGACCGTCGCCGCCGCCGCCGGAAGTTCCTGGCGTCGACTTTTTTGCGGGCGCTGGGATACAGTACCGACGAGGAGCTGTTGGGGCTCTATTACACGTTCGACAAGCTGAACCTGAAGCGGGAGTTCACGAACGAGGCGCTGGCTCCTTACGTGTTCAAGGAGGACGTGTTCGATCTGGACTCCAAGACCGTGCTCGCCCGAAGGTACGAGCCCGTCACGGCTGCTGCGCTGCAGCCCATGCGCGACGCCGGGCAGACCCAGGTTGCGGTTGTGGATGTCTCCTGGGATGGCGGCATTATGCTGGCCAGCGTGAAGAGCGATCCGACGCGCATGGCCGATGACGCGTTGAAGGACATCTACCATAAGCTTCGTCCGGGTGACCCCGCGACCCCGTCCAACGCGCGGCAGCTTTTGCGCCGTCTCTTTTTCGATCCACGCCGGTATGATCTTGGGCGGGTCGGTCGGCACAAGATGAACAAGAAGCTCGGCCTAAGTGGCCGGGTTGACGATGAACTTCGCGTCTTGGACAAGGTTGACATCATCGAGGCGGTACGGCATCTCATTGCCATCAAGAAGCGCGAGGAGAACGTAGACGATATTGACCACCTTGGCAGTCGCCGCGTGCGGACGGTGGGTGAGTTGCTCGAGAACCAGTGCCGGGTCGGCCTGGCTCGGACGGAGCGCCTGATCCGTGAGCGCATGACGCTCTTTGATCCAAGTAAAGGTGTTCTGACGCCCCAGCGGCTGGTCAATTCCAAGTCGCTATCCGCCGTTGTGCAGGATTTCTTTGGGCGCAGTCAGCTAAGCCAGTTCATGGACCAGACCAACCCGTTGTCCGAATTGGCCCACAAGCGGCGCCTGAGCGCGCTTGGCCCCGGCGGCTTGAGCCGCGAGCGAGCCGGGTTTGAAGTGCGGGACGTGCACAGCAGTCACTACGGGCGGATCTGTCCCATCGAGACGCCGGAAGGGCCGAACATCGGCTTGATTTCGTCGCTGGGAATCTATGCAAAGGTCAACGAATTCGGATTCATTGAGACCCCGTACCGCAAGGTGGTAAATGGTCGTGTGACGGACTCAATAGAGTACCTCACGGCCGATCAGGAGGAGCGGTACGTCATTGCCCAGGCTAATTCGCCCCTGGAGGAGAATGGCAAGTTCAGTATTGAGACTGTATCCGTCCGTTTCCGTGGGGATTTCCTTGAAGTGCCCCGTGAGCGGGTGGAGTACATGGACGTCTCGCCTAAGCAGGTGGTGAGCATTGCCGCCGGTTTGATCCCGTTCCTGGAGCACGATGACGCGAACCGCGCGCTAATGGGAGCGAACATGATGCGGCAGGCCGTGCCGTTGCTTCAGACCGAACGTCCCTACGTGGCAACGGGACTAGAGGCTCAGGTGGCCTGCGATTCGCGCGTGGTCGTCATGGCTGGGCAGGCTGGCGTTGTCGCCTATGTGTCAGCGAATCGGGTCGTGGTAACGAAAGACGGCAAGATGCCGGAGAAGAAGGCTGACAAGGGCCAGTACCGGGAGTACATCCTTCAGAAGTTCCGGCGCTCCAATGCGGGGACATGCTACAACCAGAAGCCGATCGTTCGACTGGGGCAAAAAGTACGCCGTGGCGAGGTGCTGGCGGATGGGCCTGGCACGTGTGGCGGAGAACTGGCTCTGGGCCGAAACCTTCTTGTGGCGTTCATGCCCTGGTCCGGATACAACTTTGAGGACGCGATTGTCATCAGCGAACGGGTGGTGCGCGAGGATGTCTTCACCTCGATCCATGTTCAGGAATTTGAAGTGGGCGCGCGCGACACGAAGTTGGGTCCTGAAGAAATAACGCGCGACATTCCAAACGTCGGGGAAGATGCGCTTAAGGATCTGGGTGCGGACGGCGTTATCCGGATCGGCGCTGAAGTGAAGCCTGGTGATATTCTGGTTGGCAAGATCACTCCGAAGAGCGAGACGGAACTGGCCCCGGAAGAGCGTTTGCTGCGAGCTATCTTCGGTGAGAAGGCGGCGGATGTGAGGGATACGTCCCTTACGGTGCCGAGCGGGACGTACGGAACGGTGATGGACGTAAAGACTATCGTCCACAAGGAAGTGCGTCCGGTGGAGGCTACGCCTACGGAGCGCCGCCGACAGCTGAAGGGTATCAAGGACGAGCACAAGGTCAAGTATCAGAAGCTGACTGACGATCTTACCGAGTCTCTGAGCAACATTCTTCTGGGTGAAAAGATACCTCTTGACGTGACGGACGGGGCGACGGGCGAAGTCATCATTCCGGCCAACCGGAAGATAACAAAGACCCTTTTGCGCAAGTTATCCTCGGTCCGGGAGCACGTGCAGATCGAGAGTAGCCCGATCCAGATCAAGATTGACGAGATCATAGGCGAGTTTACGCCTAAATTCGCCGAGCTGGACGTGGAGCGTGACCGCTCCATGGAGCGCATTGAGAGCGGCGACGACATTGACTCGGGCATCATCAAGCAGGTGCGAGTATATGTAGCGGCCAAGAAGAAACTCGAGGTGGGCGATAAGTTGGCGGGCCGACACGGAAACAAGGGTGTTGTGGCTCGGATTGTTCCAGACGCAGACATGCCATTCCTGCCGGACGGGACGCCTGTTGACGTTGTGCTCAACCCGTTGGGCGTGCCCTCGCGCATGAATCTCGGGCAGGTGTATGAGACGCATTTGGGCGCCGCCTGCAAGGTGCTCGGGATGTACGCCGCCACGCCGATCTTTGACGGCATCTCGGAAGGCGACATTGACGGATTCCTGGACAAAGCGAAACTGCCCACGGACGGGAAGAGCGTGCTGTTTGATGGCAGGACTGGTGATGCCTTTGACCAGCGGGTGGTGGTGGGGCAAATCTACATTATGAAGCTGCACCATCTGGTCAGCGACAAGATTCATGCCCGCGCGGTTGGTCCATATTCGCTGGTGACCCAGCAACCCCTGGGCGGCAAGGCTCAGTATGGCGGCCAGCGTCTTGGCGAGATGGAAGTGTGGGCGCTGGAAGCGTACGGCGTCGCCTATGCACTGCAGGAGCTCCTCACAGTAAAGAGTGATGACGTCTCCGGACGCACCCGGATCTACGAGTCCATCGTGAAGGGCGAGAATGTGCTGGAGGCCGGAACGCCGGAGTCGTTCAACGTGCTCATTAATGAATTGCGGGGGCTGTGCCTCAGCGTTCAGACCCGGGGCGGAGAGTCGAAGGAAAAAGCTTCGGTGCTGTGACGTAACCAGCCATCGTGGAGGTCGACCTTGAACCTGTATGAAAACCGTGACTTGATGGGCTTGTCGGATGTAGCCCGGTTCGACTCGGTGATGATCACCTTGGCGTCGCCCGAGTCGATCCGATCTTGGAGCCGTGGTGAGGTCAAGAACCCGGAAACAATAAACTACCGCACCTATAAGCCTGAGCGGGGCGGGCTGTTTTGCGAACGGATCTTCGGACCTACAAAGGACTGGGAGTGCAGTTGCGGCAAGTACAAGCGCATCAAGCACAAGGGGGTCATCTGCGACCGCTGCGGTGTCGAGGTTACGGTGTCACGCGTCCGCCGTGAGCGAATGGCGCACATCGAGTTGGCAGCGCCCGTGGCCCACATCTGGTTCTTCAAGTGCACGCCGAGTCGCATTGGGCTGATGCTGGATATCACCGGAGCGAACTTGGAGCGCGTTCTTTATTACGAAGATTACATGGTGATTGATCCTGGCAATTCGCCTCTCAAGTACATGCAGCTTCTAAGCGAACTGGAGTACCGTGAGGCTGTCGATAAGTACGGAGACAGCAACTTTGTTGCGAAGATGGGCGGAGAAGCCGTTCGGGATGCGCTCACGCGGATCGACCTCGAGAAGCTCATTGCCAAACTCGAAGAGGAAATGGAGCGCACTCGCAGCAAGCAGACGCGCAAGAAGATTACCAAGCGGTTGAAGGTGGCGGACGGTTTCTTGCGCAGTCAGACGCGTCCCGAGTGGATGGTTCTCGACGTCCTTCCGGTAATTCCGCCGGAGTTGCGCCCCCTGGTACCGTTGGAGGGTGGCCGGTTCGCCACATCGGACCTCAACGACCTCTATCGCCGGGTGATTAACCGGAACAATCGGCTCAAGAATCTTCTGCAACTTAAGACGCCCGATGTCATCATACGCAACGAGAAGCGGATGCTTCAGGAAGCCGTGGATGCCGTATTTGACAACGGGCGCCATGGCCGTCCGGTAACCGGTGCAGGCAACCGGCCGCTGAAATCGCTAAGCGACATGTTGAAGGGCAAGACGGGTCGCTTCCGCCAGAATCTTCTTGGCAAGCGGGTGGACTATTCTGGACGGTCCGTGATCGTTGTAGGGCCGGAGTTGAAACTGCACCAGTGCGGGTTGCCAAAGAAGATGGCGCTGGTACTTCTGGAGCCCTTCATTATCCGCCGGTTGAAGGAAATGGGGGTCGTGCATACTGTCCGCAGTGCTAAGAAGCTGATTGAGCGGCAGTCCAACGAAGTGTGGGACATACTGGAGGAGGTGACGCGGGGCAAGACGGTGATGTTGAACCGGGCGCCCACGCTGCATAGACTCAGCATTCAGTCCTTCGAGCCTATCCTCATTGAAGGCGAAGCCATTCAGATTCACCCTCTGGTTTGCACGGCGTTCAACGCTGACTTTGACGGTGACCAGATGGCCGTCCATGTGCCGCTGTCCATCGAAGCGCAAATGGAATCGCGCCTGCTGATGATGTCCACCAACAGCATTTTCTCTCCGTCGAGCGGCAAGTCCATCATGACGCCGACGCAGGATATTGCACTGGGCATCTATTATCTGACGACCTTGAGCCAGACGGACCGTATGGCTGCACTGCGCAAGCGAAAGGACGAAAGCGTCCAGGAGCACCTGCCTCTGTTCAACGACGCCGTGGAAGTCCGGTTGGCATCGCAGGACGGAGCGGTGCAACTGCACCGGCGGATCCGTTACCGTAACCCCGACTTCAAGAAGCAGACGGTTTTTGGAAATTCCAAGGACCGTGTGCTGACCACGACAGTGGGCCGCGTGTTCTTCAACGAGATCTGGCCCGAAGGCATGGGGTTTGTCAATAGAGTCGTGGACAAGAGTTTCATGGGCAACCTGATCTGGCACTGCCACAAGCTGGTTGGGCAGGAGCGGGCGGTGCGAATGCTGGACGAGCTGAAGCGCCTTGGTTTTGAACACGCGACTCTGGCGGGCGTGTCCATCGGCATTGTGGATATGGTGGTGCCGCTCGAAAAAGGTACAGTCATTGACGCAGCGCACGCCAAGGTTTCAGAAGTGGATGCGCAGTACAAACGCGGCATTATCACTGACGGCGAACGCTACAACAAGATCGTGGACATCTGGACGCACGCCACGGACGAAGTGTCGAATGTCATGTTTCGGGCTATTGAAGAGAACATCGGCAGCACCGAGACGAACCCGGTGTTCATGATGGTGGATTCCAAGGCGCGCGGCAGTCGCTCGCAGATCCGCCAACTGGCGGGCATGCGCGGCCAGATGGCCAAGCCGACGGGCGAAATCATCGAGCGTCCAATTCTGGCCAACTTCCGGGAAGGGCTGAGCGTGCTTGAGTACTTCATCAGTACGCACGGTGCTCGCAAGGGGCTGGCGGACACGGCGCTCAAGACGGCCGATGCCGGGTATCTTACGCGCAAGCTTGTGGACGTGGCTCAGGATGTGATCATCGTGGAGCAGGATTGCAACACGGTAAACGGTGTCGAGATCGCCGGCATCTCAGAAGGCGACGAGATTCTCGTGGCCCTTCAGACACGCATTCTTGCCCGTACAGCGCTGAACGATATCAAGGATCCGATTACAGGGGCCATGATCGTAAAGGCTGGCGACGAGATTGACGAGAAGGCGGCGGACCGCATATTGGCTGTCGGTATTGACAGTGTGAAGATACGCAGCCTGCTGACCTGCGAATCGCGCAGCGGACTTTGCGCCAAGTGCTACGGACGGGATCTCGCAACAGGCCGGTCTGTTGAAGTTGGGACGGCCGTCGGCATTATTGCAGCCCAGTCGATTGGGGAACCTGGGACGCAGTTGACCATGCGGACCTTCCACATCGGCGGAACGGCTAGCGCCGTCTTCAAGCAGCCGGAAGTGATTGTAAAGAACACTGGGGCAGTGAAATACCATGACCTGCGCGTGGTTGCGAATCAGGAAGGCGACCATGTGGTTCTGAACAAGAACGGTGCGATCAGCGTGCACGATGACAACGGTCGCGAATTGGAGCGCCACACGATGGCCATGGGTGCGATCGTGTACGTGGAGGATGGCGGTTCTATCGTCAAGGGTCGGATGTTGGCCAAGTGGGATCCGTACAGCGTTCCGGTGTTGGCCGAGCAGGAGGGCGTGGTTGCCTTCCACGATTTCGTGGAGAATGTGTCTGTAAAGAAAGAAGTTGACGAGGTAACAGGGCTTCGCGGAACGGTTGTGCTCGAGAGCAAGGAGGATTTGCACCCGCAGATCATCATTCGCGAGGTGAAGACGCACCAGGTTATGGGGTACTACAGTATTCCGGCCGGCGCGCATGTCATGGTTAAGAAGGATCAGCAGGTTCTGCCGGGTGAGCTTCTTGCCAGGATACCGCGAAAAGAATTAAAGACGAAGGACATCACTGGTGGTCTGCCGCGCGTAGCGGAATTGTTCGAGGCGCGCCATCCCAAGGAGGCAGCCGAGATCGCGAAGATCGAGGGGGCTGTTGACTTCGGCCCGAACCAGCGAGGGCGGCGATGCCTGATCATTCGCGACGAGACGACGGGTGCCACCGAGGAGCATCTGATCCCGATGGGTAAGCATATCGTGGTCTTCAAGGGGGACCGCGTGAAGAAGGGTCAGCAGCTCACGGAAGGACCAATCGTCCCGCAGGAAATTCTGGATGTATGCGGTCCGCTGGCGTTGCAGGAATATCTGGTGAACGAAGTCCAGCAGGTTTACCGGCTGCAGGGCGTTGAGATCAACGACAAGCACATTGAAATCATTGTGCGGCAGATGCTGCGCAAAGTGCGGATCACCAATGCCGGGGACACGGAATTCCTCTGGGGCGAGCAGGTCACGCGGCAGGAATTCCTGCTGGTCAACGAGACGGCCATCGCCGAGGGCAAGCGGCCCGCAGAGGCTATGCCCGCGCTGCTGGGTATCACGAAGGCGTCGCTGGAAACGGAGAGCTTCATCTCGGCGGCTTCGTTCCAGGACACGACCCGCGTGTTGACCGATGCGGCCACACTGGGTCGGGTGGACCGTCTGCGCGGGTTTAAAGAGAACGTGATCATGGGGCACGTGATTCCTGGTGGAACGGGATTCGCGATGCATCGCAATCTGAAACTTGTGGCCTTGGCGGAGCCGATTCCCGAGGAAGAAATGCAGGTTAAGGGCGAGGCGGAAAAGAAACTTAAGGATTTGCTGGGTTAGCACTTGCATCGTCTCGATAAGCTGTGGTAGTTTCTCCGGCCTTTTGCCGGATACGAGGTGAAGAGTTATGCCGACGTGTAATCAGATGGTGAGGAAGGGGCGCGCAAGTAAGCGGGTGAAGAGTAAATCGCCTGCTTTGGCGAACTGTCCGCAGCGTCGCGGGGTCTGTCTCGCTGTGAAGACTCAGACACCCAAGAAACCGAACTCGGCGTTGCGGAAGGTGGCGCGTGTTCGCTTGACGTCAGGTTACGAAGTAACGGCTTATATTCCCGGTGAAGGTCACAATTTGCAGGAGCATAGCGTGGTGCTGGTGCGCGGCGGACGCGTGGCGGATTTGCCCGGCGTTCGGTACCACATCGTCCGCGGGTCGTTGGACGCGTTGGGTGCCAGCGGTCCGAGCAACACGAACAAGCTGGAGCGGAAAGTATCCCGGAGTAAATACGGGGTTAAGCGGACCGCCCAGGCGAAGAGCTGACGGGGTGCGGAATGGCTAGAAGGCGTAGAGCAGAAAAACGGCCGGTGATTCCGGATCCGAAGTACAACAGCGAGTTAATTGCCCGGGTTATCACGAGCGTGATGCGGTGCGGCAAGAAGGCCACTGCGGAACGGATTGTCTACGGTGCTCTGGAAGAAATTCGGGAAAAGATGAGCGAGGATCCGCTTGAAGTGGTCATCCGTGCGATCGACAATGTCAAGCCCAAGGTAGAGGTCAAGTCGCGGCGCGTTGGTGGCGCAACCTATCAGGTTCCGATTGAGATCAATCGGGAGCGACAGACTGCGCTGGCCCTTCGCTGGCTGATTGGCTACTCCGGGACGCGCAAGGGAATGCCGATGAAGCGTGCGCTGGCGTTGGAACTTATGGATGCCCACAAGAATCAGGGCAACGCGATCAAGAAAAGGGACGATACGCACAAGATGGCGCAGGCCAATAAGGCATTTGCCCACTACGCGTGGTAGACGGACGATAGAGGACGTGCGCAAGCACGGTGTGAAATGGCTGTGGTATTGGAACAAAGTCAAGCGATGAACCGGACGGCGACAGCAGGGGTCTCGCAGGTGAGCGATGAGGTGCGGCGGTTGCTCGGCATCCGCAACATCGGCATCATTGCCCACATTGACGCCGGGAAGACTACCACAACCGAGCGGATCCTGTTTTTCACGGGCCGTATCTATAAAATTGGCGAAGTAGACAGCGGCACCGCGGTTATGGATTACATGGCGCAGGAGAGGGAGCGCGGCATTACCATAACAAGCGCAGCTACCACATGCTTCTGGCGTGATCACCAGGTGAACATCATCGATACTCCGGGCCATGTGGACTTCACGGCCGAGGTGGAGCGTTCGCTACGGGTTCTTGACGGCGCGGTTGGTGTGTTCTGCGCGGTGGGCGGGGTCCAGCCGCAGTCTGAGACGGTGTGGCGTCAGGCAGATAGGTACCGAGTACCGCGCGTGGCTTTTGTAAACAAGATGGACCGTCTCGGGGCGGATTTCCGGATGGTGGTGCTCCAGATGCGCAGGAAGCTGGGCGCCAATCCAGTCCCGGTTCAAATTCCGATGGGTGCAGCAGAGACTTTTGACGGAATCATTGACCTCATCGACATGAAGGCTGTTCGATTCGACGATTCGTCTGATGCGCATGAAGCGGTGATTTCCGAGATACCCGCGATTTATCGCACGGAGGCAGAGAAGGCGCGGGCCGAGATGGTGGAGCGAATTGCTGAGAAAGACGAAGGCGTCCTTGCCGCTTATCTGGAGCAGGCCGACGTTGCTTCCGACGTGATTCGGGCCGGTCTGCGTCGGGTAGCGCTCGATGGGACGGTGACGCCGGTGTTTTGTGGCGCGGCGGTGCGCAACAAGGGCGTTCAACCTTTGCTGGACGCTGTGGTGGATTACCTGCCGTCGCCGCTGGATAAGGGTGAGATTCAAGGTGTTCATCCCGCGACTGGCAAGGCAACAACGCGTCAGCCCGACTCAGGGGCTGCTACCAGCGCACTTGTGTTCAAACTGGCCAACGATCCTTACAGCGGGAGGCTGGGCTTCATACGGATCTACTCCGGCCGCGTGCAGAAGGGCCAGAACCTCTACAATCCGCGTACGCGCAAGCGCGAGCGTATTACCAAGCTCCTGAGGCTTCACGCCGACCACCGTACGGAGGTGGATGAACTGCGGGCCGGTGAAATTGGTGCCATCGTAGGGTTTAAACTCATTACTACAGGCGACACGCTTTGCACCGAGAACCAGCCGATCGAGCTTGAGAGAATCCGTTTTCCTGAGCCGGTAATGTTCATGGCGGTCGAGCCGAAGAGTCGGGCGGACAAAGACCGGTTGGATGCAGCCCTTTCCGCCTTGGTGGCAGAGGATCCGACGTGCTCTGTCAGGACGGATTCGGATACAGGCCAGATGGTGCTGAGCGGCATGGGGGAGCTGCACTTAGAGATCCTGGTGGATCGGATGCAGCGCGAGTTCAACGTCGCGGCCTGCACCGGCAAACCGATGGTCAACTACTATGAAACCGTCACAGCGGCGGGTTCGTCAGAGCACGAGTTTGACCGCGAGATCGGCGGGCATCGGCAGTACGCCCGGGTTGCGCTCACCGTGTCGCCACAGGAACGTGGTAAAGGAACGCGGATTGAGTGGGACGCTGCCGGCAAGGGAATGACTGACGATTTCAAGCAGGCGATTGAAGACGGACTTCAGGATGGAATTGTTACGGGCGTGCTTGGGCGTTACCCGATGACCGATATGGAGATTCGCGTGACAGGCTGCGGTGTTGATCTGCAGAGTTCGACCCCTGTGGCTTTCCGCACGGCTGCGGTCATGGCGTTTCGCCAGGCGGTGGCGGCGGCTTCGCCCGAGTTTCTCGAGCCCATCATGTCGCTGGAGATTGTGACACCGCCTGAGACTATGGGTGAGGTTCTGGGTGACATTAACGGTCGCCGGGGCAAGGTTAGAGACATGACGGTGCAAGGCGATATGCAGCTCATTCACGCGGCGGTTCCGCTTGCCACGCTATTCGGGTACTCGACGGTGATTCGCTCACTGACGAAGGGGCGGGCGACCCACGCGCTGGAGCCGGACCATTTTGAGATCGTTCCACGAACGGTCAGGGAATCATTACTGAACAGGTAGACGTCTATGCAAGGTCAGCGAATAAGAATCCGTTTACAGGCATACGACCACAACGTGCTCGACCAGGCGGTCAAGGACATAATTGATGCCGCCAAGGGTACAGGTGCCAATGTGGTGGGACCGATCCCATTGCCGACGACAATCTCGAGATACACGGTGAACCGTAGTCCGCATGCGGATAAGAAGTCCATGGATCAGTTCGAGATCCGGACGCACAAGCGGCTGTTGGACATCATCGAACCGACGGCGAAGACAGTGGACGAGTTGAAGAAACTCAACTTGCCGGCGGGCGTGGACATAACGATCAAAATTTGACGGGTGGGCGACCATGCAAGGAATCATCGGACGCAAGCTGGGTATGACTCAAGTGTACGACGGCGGCGAGAGGGTGCCGGTAACGGTAATCGAAGCCGGTCCGTGCACTGTGTTGCAGCGCAAGACGGCGGCTCAGGACGGGTATGAAGCCGTGCAGGTTGGGTTTGCAGACGTCAAGGCTTCGAGGCTGACCAAGCCTGCGACAGGGCTGTTCAAGAAGACAGGTCTGGCGCCAAAGAGGGTTAGCCGCGAGTTCAGGGTGGATGCCAGTGAACCTGCCAAGGTTGGTGATGTGGTGACTGTGGCGGTCCTTGAGGGTGCGACGCACGTGGACGTAATGGGAGTCACGAAGGGTCGCGGGTTTCAGGGCGTGGTGCGGCGTCACGGCATGAGTGGTGGCGCCATGACACATGGCGGTCATTCCAAGCGACGCGTGGGATCGATCGGCATGAAGACGTATCCGTCAAAGGTCGCAAAGAATAAGCGCATGCCGGGTCACATGGGACACACGCGCATTACACAGCAGAATCTCAAGGTGGTGCAGATTCGCGGCGAGGAGAACCTTCTGGTGGTCAGGGGGGCGGTTCCTGGGCCGGTTGGGACGTTGTTGGTGGTGAAGAAAGCGCTGAAGAAGGCAGGAAAAGCCGGATGAGCACGTTGAAGATCTACGATCAGAAGGGGGGCGCCGTCGGGGACTTTGATCTACCCGATGCGCTATTGGTTCTGGACCGGGGCGATCAGGCGGTTCATGACGCGGTGGTGGCGCACTTAGCCGCTCATCGGTCGGGGACGGCCTCGACCCTGTTGAAGGGCGAAGTGGCCGGCAGCAACAAGAAGCCGTGGCGTCAGAAAGGGACGGGGCGCGCTCGAGCGGGCTACCGTCAGTCTCCGGTATGGCGCGGTGGCGGCATTGTGTTCGGCCCGAAACCCCGCGACTATGAGGTCAAGATCAACCGGAAGGTTGCGCAGTTGGCTTTCCGGAGGGCTTTTAGCGACAAGGTCCAGTCAGGATCGGTGCGCTTGGTGGATTCTCTGACACTTGCGGAGGCCAAGACCCGGTCGCTGGTCCAGATGCTCCGGAGCCTGAAGCTTGAGAAAGGTGTTTTGATTCTGGTGGACCGTGTTGACGAAACGCTGGGGCGCGCGTCGCGTAACCTGTCGGGCGTGGAAGTCGCCCGAGCGCGTGACGTGAGCGTTTACCAGTTGTTGAAGCATCGGGCGGTGATCGTTAGCCGGGCGGGGATGGAAGACATTCGCGCGCGACTGGGCGCATAGGGCGGGAGACGGCATGAAACACGAGCGTTCAATAATAAGGCGCATGCAAGCGACGGAAAAGGGCACGGTACGCGCCGAGAAGCAGAACCAATACTTTTTTGAAGTGGATCCGGATGCTAACAAGCCTGAGATCAAGCGTGCAGTAGAGGTGCTTTACGGTGTGAAGGTGGATGCCGTCAACACCATGCAGTATCGTGGCAAGAAGAAGCGGGTCAGGACAATTCGCTATGGAAGGCGTGCGGACTGGAAGCGCGCGATTGTGACCTTGAAGGAAGGCAGCAAGATTGAAATGGCGTCGTAAGGACGCGGGGAAGCGGCAGCATGGGTATCAAATCGCATAAACCAACATCGCCCAGTCAGAGGTCGACGACAGTTCCGACGTTTGAGGAGATAACGCGGAGGTCGCCCGAGAGGTCTCTTCTTGGTCCCAGGAAGCAACGGGCTGGCCGGTCGCGCGCGACTGGTCGGATCACGATCCGACACCGTGGTGGCGGACACAAGCGGATGTTCCGCATGGTGGACTTCAAGAGGGATAAGCCGGGGATTCCGGCGACCGTGGCGGAGATCGAGTACGATCCGAACCGGAGTGCGCGGCTTGCATTACTGAACTACGCTGACGGCGAGAAGCGGTACATTCTTTGTCCGGATGGGCTGAAGAAGGGGATGAAGATCTTTACCGGTGCAGATGTTGAGCCGGTGGTTGGTAATGCGTTACCCTTGGAGCGGATTCCTATCGGATTGGCGATTCATAACATTGAGTTAAGACCCGGGGCTGGTGCGCAAGTCGTCAGAACGGCGGGTGGCAGTGCCCAGGTCGTGGCGAGGGAAGGACAATTTGCCCATGTCAGGTTGCCGTCGGGCGAAGTGCGGCTGATCAGTCTGCGGTGCAAAGCAACGGTGGGGCAGGTTGGGAACTCGGAACATTCGTCCTTGAACGACGGCAAGGCAGGTCGGAGGCGATGGCGCGGCTGGCGGCCGACGGTGCGCGGTGTGGCGATGAACCCAGTGGATCATCCGATGGGTGGTGGCGAGGGTCGCACCTCTGGCGGCGGACACCCGGTATCCCCGTGGGGCAAGTTGGCCAAGGCTGGGCGTACGCGGCGGAAGCGTAATCCGACGAGCCGGTTCATCATCAAGCGGAGAAGGTAAGCTATGGCACGTTCCATTAAGAAGGGACCGTACGTGGACAGCAAGCTGCTGTTGAAGGTGGAGCGCCTCAACAAGACCGGCGAGCGACGTCCCATTAAGACGTGGTCGAGGCGGTCAATGGTGGTTCCTGAGTTCGTGGGCCACACGTTTGCCATCCACAACGGGCGGCAGCACATACCAATTTTTATCACGGAGAACATGGTTGGTCACCGTTTGGGCGAGTTTGCCCTGACTCGGACATTCAGGAAACATGGCTCCAGCACGGATAAAGCCAAGGTTCTGAAGAAGTAAGGCGGGTAGACGATGAATGTGATGGCAATTACACGGTTTGCGCGACTCTCGCCCAGCAAGATTCGTGATCTTGCGAAGCGCGTTCAAGGAATGTCCGTGGCGGACGCCCTGAAGGTGACGGATTTCAGCGAGCGCAAGGGCGCGCGGCTGCTCTCTAAGACGCTGAAGTCGGCAGTCGCGAATGCGGAGCATAATGCAAAGCTCGCAGTTGATGAATTGACGGTTGCCAAGGCGGTGGTGGAAGATGGGCCTCGGATGCGCCGGGCCTGGGCACGGGCGCGTGGGAGCGTCAGCCCCATCCTGAAGAGAACCTGTCATGTGCGCGTCGTGTTGACGGACGGCAGGAAAACCGAGGAACCCGGAGCCTGAGGATATCAGGCGACGTAAGGAAGGAGCAAGACCTTGGGCCAGAAGGTAAATCCGATAGCGTTAAGGGTCGCCGTCACAAAAGACTGGCGATCACGGTGGTTTAGCCGGAAGAAAGAATTCGGAGCCAACGTTATAGAAGATTTGAAGATACGGGAGCATGTCCAGAAACGTCTGGAGAATGCGGCCATTGCGGACGTACGCATTGAGCGGTACGCCAATCGCGTGAGGGTAAACGTCTACACTGCTCGACCTGGTATTGTTATCGGGCGCAAAGGCCAGGATATTGAGCGGGTGAGAACCGAGTTGGCGACAATGACGGGCAAGGAAGTGTACGTCGAGATTCACGAGGTTAAGAATCCGGACTGCAACGCCCAGTTGGTCGCCGCGAACGTGGCGTTACAGCTTGAGCGGCGCGTCTCTCTGCGTAGGGCTATCAAGCGTGCCATGAAGATTGCGATGGATCTTGGGGCTTTGGGAATAAGAGTCCGAGCCGGCGGCCGATTGGGCGGCTCGGAAATCGCCCGCGTGGAACGACACAAGGAGGGGAAAGTCCCCCTTCATACGCTGCGGGCAAACATTGACTATGGGTTTGCGGAGGCTGCCACGGTTGCCGGACGGATTGGCGTCAAGGTGTGGATCTGCCGCAAACCGGAAGAAGCGGCGAAGGCCGGGAAGGGGAGGTGACCCATGCCGCTGATGCCTAAACGGGTGAAGTACCGGAAGGTACAGAGGGGATGCCGCGCTGGTTTTGCGACGGCTGGTGCCACGTTGGTCTTTGGGGAATACGGGTTGAAAAGCCTCGATCGAGGGTGGCTAAAAGGTGTCGTGATCGAAGCGTGCCGCGTGGCCGTTAACCGGCATCTCAAGCGCAAGGGGCGCTTTTGGATTCGCGTGTTTCCCGATAAACCGGTGACCAAGAAGCCAATTGAGACTCGGATGGGTAAGGGTAAGGGCAACCCGGAGTATTGGGTGGCCGTCGTCAAGCCCGGGACCATGCTGTTTGAAGTGGGCGGGGTCCCGGAGATGCTGGCGCGGGAGGCTCTGCGGATTGCGGCATCGAAAATTGGGATGAAGAGTCGTTTTGTGACACGGCACGATGGTTAAGCCAGACATCCGACGGAGTTCAGGATCATGAAGGCGCTGAAATTGCGGGAACAGTCGAACGAAGAACTGAGTCAGTTGAGTACGGAAACGTCGAAGGAGCTTCAGTTGTTGAAACTGAAGAGATCGGCAGGCGGTTCGTCTGAACACCCGATGCGGGTGCGGACACTGCGGCGCGACATAGCGCGGATCCGTACGGTTCTCACAGAGCGGGGGATCAGGAAATGATGCAGGAGGCGACGGAACAGGAACGTGGCGCCCGCAAGGATCGGGTGGGCACGGTTGTTAGCCGCAGCGGCGACAAGTCAGTCACCGTTCGCGTGGCCAGGCGATTCCGGCACCCGGTCTACGGGAAAGTGGTTGTTACTACGAAAAAATATCATGTTCACGACGAGAAGAATGAGGCCAAGGTCGGCGACAGTATCCGGATGGTCGAGTGCCGTCCGCTCAGTCGCCTGAAGCGCTGGCGTATGGTTGAAGTCGTGGCGCAGGGGCAGGCGGAGTGAGAGGTCACGTATGATTCAGGAATATTCGAATCTTGTGGTGGCCGACAACACGGGGGCACGGGTAGCCCGATGCTTCCGAATTCTCGGGCACAATCGCCGATATGCCACGGTTGGGGACATTATTAAAGTTTCCATTAGGGAGGCGCAGCCTACTGGAATGGTAAAGAAGGGGCAGGTGTGCGATGCGCTGGTGGTGCGCGTTTGCCACTCGGTTCGTCGTAAGGATGGATCGTACCTGAGATTTGACAACAACGCGTGCGTGCTGGTGGACAGCACCCGCAATCCCATGGGGACGCGTATCTTTGGTCCCGTGGCACGTGAGTTGCGCGAAAAAAATTGCATGAAAGTGATATCGCTGGCGCCGGAAGTCCTTTAGGCGCGGCGGTTCGCCCTGAGGGCGGACGGGGGGAGTGGAGTTGTGAGCGTACGAACGATCCGGAAGAATGATGTTGTGATGGTCACGTCGGGAGCACATTCCGGCAAGACCGGCAAGGTATTGAGAGTGATATCTGAGCGGGGGCGCGTGTTGGTGGAGGGCGTCAACCTCGTTAAGAAGACTTTGAAAAAGAGTCAGGAGAATCCTCAGGGAGGCATCATCTCCAAGGAAGCGCCGATCGCTATCTCCAACCTGACGCCATACTGCCCGACATGCAAGAAGGGTACGAAGGTTCGACGCGAGAAGGACGGGGACCGTAGCGTGCGCAAGTGCAAGAAGTGTGGGCACGCATTTGAAGGTTGAGGGAATCAATGTCGACGCTGAAGGAAAAGTATAATACTGACGTGCGGGCGAAGCTGGCTGAGGAATTGCATCTGGGCAATCCTAACCGGATCCCTAAGTTGAAGAAGATTGTGGTCAACATGGGGTTTGGCATCGTGGACAAGGATGCTTTGAAGGTGCACACCGAGGAGTTGACCAAGATCACGGGCCAGCGGCCCCTGATCACGAAGGCCCGCAAGAGCATATCCAATTTCAAGCTCAGGGAGGGAATGAGCATTGGGGCCAAGGTGACGCTCAGAGGCAACCGCATGTACGAGTTCATGGAGAGGTTTATTGGTGCCGCACTGCCCCGCATCCGTGACTTTCGCGGAGTGCCCGCCAAGTCGTTTGACCCGCATGGGAATTTCACTGTCGGCATCAAGGAGCAGACGATCTTTCCTGAAATTGATCCGAACAATGTGACGGCTGTACAGGGGATGGATATTACGTTTGTGACCACGGCGACCGACGCCAAAGAGGCGTTTGCGCTGCTTAAGCGCTTGGGCATGCCGTTCGCGGAGAAGTAAGCGGAGGGGGCGACGGTGGCTAAGAAATCACTACGAGTCAAGGCGGAGCGCACGGCCAAGTTCAGCAGTAGGGCCTATAGGCGTTGCAAGCGGTGCGGGCGGCCGCGTGCTTTCATGCGCAGGTTCCAACTGTGCCGGCTGTGTTTCAGGGAACTTGCCTTGAACGGGCGGATTCCCGGCGTGGTCAAGGCAAGTTGGTAACGGGGGCACCTATGAGTTGGTCGGATCCTATAGCAGATATGTTGACCCGGATTCGGAACGCCACTAAGGCGAATCTGGAGACGGTGGATATTCCGCATTCGAAGATGAAGGCGGAGCTGTTGAAAGCGCTCAAGAGCGAAGGCTACATTGTCGATTTTGTGGCCGAGGGCACGGAGCGAAAGGTGGAGAGGGTGCGCTTGAAGTACGGGCCCGACGGCACGCCGGCTATTACCGGCATTCAGCGCCGCAGCAAGCCCGGATTGCGGGTGTACGTTGGAGCGGCGGAAATACCGCGCGTGCTCGGTGGGATGGGGATTGTCATCCTCAGCACATCGGCGGGGATTATGACTGGCAAAGAAGCAAAGCGCAGGCAAATCGGCGGCGAGTTGCTCTGCGCCGTATGGTGAGGGTGAAGCGATGTCGAGGATAGGTCAGAAGCCAATCGGCATTCCTGCCGGTGTCACTGTGGCGGTAAGCGGCCGCATGGTTACCGTTAAGGGGCCGAAGGGTGAGCTCAAGGTGGATGTTCCGGACTTGCTCAGTGTGACTATAGAGGGCCAGGAGGTCCGCGTGGTCAGGGCCGTGGAAAGTGTGGCGGCGCAGCAGGTTCACGGGACCATGCGCAGCATCGTGGCCAATATGACGCAAGGGGTGAGCCAGGGGTTCACAAAGGAGCTGGAAATTGAAGGGGTCGGGTTCAAGGCGGTCCTGCAGGGGCAGAGAATGGAACTGTCCCTTGGGTTTGCTTCGCCGGTAGTCTATACGGTTCCAGATGGAGTGAAGGCGACGGTGGACGGGGGAACCAAGATCACACTGACAGGTCCCGACAAGCAGAAGGTTGGGGATTCGGCGGCACGGATCCGCGCGTTCTTCCCGGCTGAGCCATACAAGGGCAAGGGGCTGCATTACAAGGGCGAGTACGTTCGACGCAAGGTCGGCAAGACTGTCGCGTAAAGGGGCTGCACTGACATGAGTGTAAAGAGCAGAAAAGAACTGCGTGCGCGGCGCCACAGGCGCGTGCGCCGGAAGATCAGCGGAACAGCGGAACGTCCGCGGTTATCCATAATGATTTCCAACCGGCACATGTATGTTCAGTTTATCAATGATGATCTTGGAGCCACCATGGCGTCAGTCTCGACAGCGGGGACGGATGTCAAAGTTACAGTGGCCACGGCAAAGGCTCTGGGACTTCAGGCTGCTGCAGATGCCTTGTCCAAGGGGATAGGCAGCGTTGTCGTGGACCGTGGCGGGTGCAGGTTTCATGGTAGAGTGAAGGCCATTGTTGACGGTGCGATCGAGGGCGGTCTGTCGATCGGTGTCATGAAGGAGGCGACGTGAGTACGGAAGATCGGTCCGCAACGTCTGAACTGGAAGAGCGCGTTGTTTTCGTGAACCGGTGCGCTAAGGTGGTGAAGGGCGGCCGGCGCTTCAGCTTCAGCGCGGTCGTGGTTGTCGGGAACCGCGCCGGAATGGTGGGTTTCGGATTTGGCAAGGCCAACGAAGTTCCGGATGCCATACGCAAGGGTTCGGACATGGCCAAGAAGGCGATGTCGCCGGTGACGATGAAGGATCGGACGGTGCCTCACGAAGTTACGGGTTCGTTCGGCGGAGCTCGTGTCATACTTCGTCCGGCTTCGCCTGGTACGGGCGTTATTGCTGGTGGTGGGATGCGTGCGGTGCTGGATGTTTCGGGCATTCGTGATGTACTGGGGAAATCGCTGGGCAGCAAGAACCGGCTCAACGTAGTGCGGGCAACCATCGGAGCGTTGCAAATGCTTCGTTCCCGCGAAACGATCGCCGCCATGCGGCAGGTCGAACTGTAGAGGACAGACCATGGATCTGCATTCGCTTAAGAATACTCCGGGTGCGCGTCACTCGCGAAAGCGTGTTGGCCGTGGACCGGGATCGGGAATGGGGAAGACGTCCGGCAAGGGGCATAAGGGGCAGATGGCGAGGGAAGGCCACAAGCACAAGCTTGGATTTGAGGGCGGCCAGATGCCGATCATCCGCCGCATTCCGAAGCGCGGGTTCACAAATGCCTTGAAAGAGGCGTTCGTTACCGTGAACGTGGTTGATCTGGCGCGATTCAAAGACAACGAGAGCGTCACTCCGGAGGTGCTGCGGGCGCACGGGTTGGCGAAGGGGTTGCGCGACAGCCGGATCAAGATTCTCGGCACCGGCGATGTGGCGGGAAAGTTGACCGTCAGCGCTCACGCCTTCAGCGACACTGCGCGGAGCAAGATCGAGGCAGCCGGCGGGCGTTGCGAGGTGCTGGCTAAATGAGGCTATCCGCTTTCGCCAACTGCTTCAAGATTCCAGAGTTGAGGCAGCGAATACTGTTCACAATGGGGTTGATTCTCATTTGTAGAATCATAGACTGCACGCCAACCCCTGGCGTGAACGCTGGCGAACTTCAGAGGATCATTCAGGAAATCCAAAGTCAGGTAGGCGGCGGATTTCTGGGTTGGATTGATGTTTTCAGCGGCGGCGCTCTGAGCAACTGTGCCGTGGGCGCGCTCAGCATATGGCCGTACATCAGCGCTTCGATTATCCTGCAGTTGATGACTGCCATCATACCGGCCTTGGGGCGGGTTGTTAGAGAGGGCGAGACGGGGCGGCAGAAGATCAATCAGTACACGCGGTATCTGACGGTGGCAATCTGTCTTGTTCAGGGTTTCTTTCTGGCTGTGACGCTGGAAAACCCGCAGGCGCTCGGGATCAATGGCCATATAGTTAACAGCCCTGGTTTGGGATTCCGGCTATTGACCATGCTTACCATGACGACCGGAACCATGCTGATGATGTGGCTGGGCGAGCAGATCACTGAGCGTGGAATCGGCAATGGGATATCGATGGTCATCATGGTGAATATTGTGAGTCGGCTGCCGAACGCCTTGGCATACGCCGGAAACATGTTCCGCCCGGTCGGTGGTGTTGCCCAGTTCAATGTGTTTCACCTCATAGGTCTCGCCGTCCTGTTCTTTCTTGTTATCGGGTTGACCATTGCCCTGACGCAGGCACAGCGGAAGATACCTGTTCACACGGCAAAGCGGGTGATCGGCCAGAAGGTGTTCGGCGGGCAGAACACATATATGCCGTTGCGTGTTAACTACTCGGGTGTGATGCCGTTGATCTTTGCTGGCGCCGTTCTGACTTTTCCGATCATAATGATGAAGCAGTTGCCATGGGACTGGGCGAAGACCGTCGGTGCAGCCCTCGGCATGGGGGAACCGCTGTACCTGGTATTCTACGCCATCCTGATTCTATTCTTCTCGTACTTCTGGGTCGCGACGCAATTTAATCCATTGCAGATAGCGGACGACCTGAAGCGTAACGGCGGCTACGTCCCGGGAATACGTCCCGGTCGCCCGACCGCGGAGTACCTTGACAAGACGATGACGCACCTTACACTGTTCGGCGCTTTGCTGCTGACGGTCATCGCCGTCATGCCCAACGTCCTGGCCACGCAGTTTCGCATTCCCTGGCTGGTTGCATCCTTTCTTGGCGGGACCAGCCTTCTCATCATTGTTGGAGTGGCGTTGGATACAATGAGGCAGGTGGAGTCGCACCTGCTCATGCGACACTATGACGGTTTTTTGCGGAGAGGTCGTTTGCGCGGGCGCCGGTAGGCGTGTTCGACGCGACGGGAAAAGACATGGAAGCCTTTATTCTATTGGGCGCGCCCGGGTCAGGCAAGGGGACTGCGGCTGAGCGCCTCAAGGCGAGCGGTTACATACATGTCTCAACGGGCGACATGCTTCGAGAGAGTGTCAAGCAGCGCACGCCTGTCGGAGTGGAGGCCGAGGGCTACATGAAGCGCGGCGAATTGGTCCCTGACTCCGTAATTCTGCGAATTGTCGAGGATAGGCTGGACTGCGGCGGGGCGAATGATTGCTACATGTTTGATGGGTTTCCCCGGACGACGGCCCAAGCGGAGATGCTGGAGAATTCACTGGCTTCCCGTGGCGGCAGTTTGACTCACGTCTTCTTTCTGGACGCACCCAGACCGGTTCTTCTCCAACGCCTGACGGGGCGGCGTGTTTGTCGGCGTTGTTGCGCAGTGTTCCACGTCACCAACATCCCGCCGAAAGTCTCTGGGGTGTGCGACGCTTGCGGTGGCGAGCTTTATCAACGGGATGACGACAGCGAGGCAACCATTGCTAACCGTCTTGACGTATACGAGCGTCAGACGCAGAATTTGATCGCCCGGTACGTGGCGAAGGGTCTGCTGAGGCGAGTCGATTCTGCGCGTAGCGGTGATATTCTTGTTTCGCAGATCGCGGGAATTCTGAAGTC
Organism: uncultured Victivallales bacterium; assembly: GCA_964635275.1. Lineage (GTDB taxonomy): Bacteria > Verrucomicrobiota > Kiritimatiellia > UBA8416 > CAZWPN01 > CAZWPN01. Next base: position 26,528 of record CAZWPN010000029.1, read on the forward strand.
CGGCGGAACCGGTCGCTGAGCTGTGGCAGCGGGAGTTGGGCAGACGCGATGATCGTCATCAAGGGCCCGGCCGAACTTGAGGGAATGCGCGCAAGCGGGCGTGCGGCGGCGAGAGTGCGCGATGCGGTTGCCAGGAGCGTGAGCCCCGGGGCGACGACGCAGGAGCTGGGAGAATTTGCGGCTGAGCTGATACGTAAGGAAGGCGCAGAGAGTGCTTTTCTTGGATACCGTGGGTATCCCGGTGTGATCTGTGTATCGGTGAATGAGGTTGTGGTTCATGGAATACCGGGGCCGCGCCGGATCCAGATGGGTGACATTGTCAGTATTGACGTGGGCGTGAGGCTGGCCGGTTTCATAGGAGACACGGCCACGACAGTGATGGTGGGGACTGTTGATCCGCGGTGGGTGCAGCTGGTTCGCACGGCGGAGCGGGCGCTTGATCTGGCCATAGCAGCGGCTGAGGCTGGGCGGCGGTTGTCGGATGTTTCGCATGCTGTGGAATGCGAAGCGACCGCCAACGGTCTGAGTGTAGTGCGGGATTTCGTGGGACACGGCATTGGGCGAAAGATGCACGAGGATCCCCAGATCCCGAACTTTGGAAGGCCAGGACGAGGGCCGGTACTTAAGGCGGGGATGACATTGGCTATTGAGCCGATGATCAACCTCGGTGGTTACGAGGTAGATGTGCTCGATGATCGTTGGACGGCGGTGACGAGGGATCGGTTGCCGTCGGCGCACTTTGAGCACACGGTTGCCGTTCGCAATGGGGAAGCGGAGATTCTAACGCCAAAAGGTTAGTACGAGGCTTTTTTGGTTGGACACAGGCGAGGCGAGACGGTAAATTACTTGTTTTGCAACGGAGGGACAGGCGGAGTGAAAGTTCGAAGTTCCGTCAAACGCATGTGCGAGCGATGCCGTGTGGTACGCCGCAAGAGGGTTGTCCGCGTGGTCTGCACTAACCCGCGGCACAAGCAGAGGCAGGGCTAGGAGGACAAGGTATGCCGCGAGTGCTGGGTGTTGATATTCCGGGGCGCAAGCGGATCGACTACGCGCTTCGATATATTTATGGCGTCGGCCCTGCTCGGGCCCGTCAGGTTGTTGAAGAGGCCAAGGTGGATCCTGCGAAGAAGGCGGATGACCTGACTCCCGACGAGTTGCGTGCGGTCATGAATATCATTCAGACCCAGTACCGCACCGAAGGTGATCTAAGGCGCGAGGTGGCACAAAACATCCGTCGCCTTATCAGCATTGGCTGTTACCGTGGTTCGCGGCACCGCAAGGGACTTCCCATTCGCGGTCAGCGGACCAGGACGAACGCCCGTACACGCAAGGGACCGAAGCGCACGGTTGGCGCTGTGCGTGGCAAGGAACAGCGGACAGCCGCTAAAGAAGGTTAAGGCAGCGAACAGCGCCGTATCGGGCACGGGACGGCGGGAGTGGGACAGCGATGGATGAGATGACGGAACAGAAAAGCAAGACGGATGAAGCAGCGCCCCCGCAGGGAGAGGCAGCGCAGGCGACTGCGTCGGCAGAGGCGCCTGCTCGCAAGGTCAAGAGTCGTGGAGTCCGTGTGGGGCCGGCGGGGATTGCGCATGTCAAAGCGACGTTCAACAACACGGTGGTGTCCATAGCCGACGTCCGTGGAGATGTTGTCGCTTGGAGCAGTTCTGGCCGTGCGGGTTTCAAAGGGTCGCGTAAGAGCACTGCCTTTGCGGCTACGGTAGTTGGGCAGGATGCTGCGCGGCAAGCGGTGTCAAAAGGAATGTCCGAAGTGGAGGTCCGTGTTCAAGGTGCGGGTTCCGGCCGTGAGTCGGCGATTCGTGCGCTCCAGACCTCCGGTTTGATTGTGACGGTGATCAAGGATGTCACCCCTGTTCCCCACAATGGGTGCAGGCCTAGAAAGCGCAGGAGAGTCTAAATGGGCAGGTACGTTGGAGCGGCATGCAGGCAGTGTCGTAGAGAGGGGCTTAAGCTTTTTCTCAAGGGAGCCCGCTGCTATATGGCCAAGTGCCCGATCGAGACGGGCAGGCCGTCGCCGGGTGTGCACGGACAAAAGCGTGGACGCAAGATGTCGGACTACGCCGTTCAGCTGCGTGAGAAGCAGCGGCTTCGTCGCCAGTATGGGATGCAGGAAGGACAGTTCCGCTTGTTCTTCAGCCGGGCGCTGCAGCGTCGGGGTATTACTGGCGAGCATTTGCTTCAGGCATTGGAATCGCGACTTGACAATGTTGTCTACCGGCTTGGGTTTGCTCCGTCGCGTAGAGCGGCGAGGCAGATGGTAGTGCACAGCCAGGTGACGGTCAACGGAAAGCGGGCGGACCGGCCTTCGATCATGCTCAAGGCTGGCAACACGGTGTCCGTGAGGGACCGGCAGGATCTCCGGGCTGGCGTAACCCGGAGCCTGGAGGCGGCCCAGAGTCGGCCCATGCCCGTTTGGCTTGTTCTCGATGCGAAAAACTTTACCGGTCAATTCATCCGGCTTCCGACTCGGGAAGAGATTGCACCGATTGTCAATGAGCAGCTCGTGGTGGAATTGTATTCGAAGTAGCAGGGACGAACTCCACCCTCACCGGGTGCTCCGTTTCAGTTGAGGAAAGGACAGAGACTATGCCAATTAGATTGAGTCGTTTTGAGATGCCGAAGCGGCTGACAAAAGACGAGGCAACCGCAACGCCGATTTTCGCGCGGTTTACAGCGGAACCCTTTGAGATCGGATACGCCCGAACACTGGGCAACTCTCTTCGCCGGGTGCTTCTGTCTTCGATAGAGGGTGCGTCCATTACGTCGGTAAGGATCGCCGGTGCCGCGCATGAGTTTTGTGCGATTCCCGGCGTTGAGGAAGACGTGACGGACATAGTCCTGAACCTCAAGAAAGTGCTGATCAAGACTCATTCTCGTGAGTCGGTTACGATCACGGTGAAAGCCAAGGGCCCGTGCGAAGTGACGGCCGCGCTGCTGCAGGAGGCCGGAAGTGTGGAGGTTCTGAATCCGGACTTGCACATCGCAACGTTGGCGGCTGACGGAAAACTGCAGATGGATCTGGAAATCCAGACTGGCCGCGGCTTTCACCCGGCCGACTGGAACAAGAAGCCAGGGCAGGAGATCGGAAGGATTCCCATTGACGCGATATTCTCCCCGGTTCGGCGCGTAAACTTCCTGACCGAGAATACCCGTGTAGGTCAGCGAACAGACTATGATCGTCTCGTCCTGGATATTTGGACGGACGGCAGAGTAACGCCGGATGACGCGCTGACGATATCGGCGGCAATTTTGCGGCATCACACGGATCCGTTCGTCAACTATGACGATAACGTGGTGGAGTTCGAGGAGACGGAGCGTCTGGTGGACACGGCGCGCGAGGAGTTGCGCCGGAAGCTCGCGATGAGCGTCAACGAAATCGAATTGAGCGTACGTGCCGCCAACTGTCTGAACAACGCCAACATCAAGACCGTCGGCGAACTCGCACAGAAGAGCGAGGGGGATATGCTGAAGTATCGGAACTTCGGAAAGAAATCGTTGAACGAGATCAAGCAGAAGCTTCTGGAACTCGGGCTGACCCTGGGTATGACGTTTGATGCGGATCTGCTTGAAAAGCAAGAGACCGCGGAGCAGGAATAGCGCACAGGATTTCTACATGCACCACAGGAAGAATACAAAGAAACTAGGACGCAGTTCGGCCCACCGCAGCGCTTTGCTGGCGGCTTTGGTGTGCAGTCTTATTGACGAGAAACGTATCACCACCACACTGGTAAAGGCCAAACTGGCCAAACCGGTGGCGGAGCGGATGGTCACACTTGGCCGGCAGGGCACTCTGGCTGCCCAGCGGCGCGCGGTGAGTATTCTTCGTCGGCGCAATTCGGTGAAGACGCTGTTTAAGGATCTTGTGCCTCAACTCGCCGGACGCGCCGGAGGATATACGCGGGTCATCAAACTTGGCCAGCGTGTGGGCGACGCCTCTGAGATGGCCATGCTGGAGTGGGTTGGCTTGAAGGGACCGGCTGAGCCTGGTACCGATAAGGCCGAGTCCGCCAGCTAGTCCTGCGATTGCAGTGGTTGGCCCGGGATTGATCCTGATTCCAGCGTGGTCTTCCGGTGTCGGAACGACTTCATTCCGGGTACTGTCCCGAATCTTTCGTGCTTTAGTCTGGACTTCCAGGGCCTTTTCACGCTCCGTTCACGCTCAACTCACTGGCAATGATGGATTGGTTGGTGGAACGTCAGAGTTTCATTGAAAAGAAACTGGCGAAACGAC
>CAZWPN010000030.1:0-29246 GCA_964635275.1 uncultured Victivallales bacterium
CTGACCCGGCCGCGGCGCTGGGAGTTCCGGACTTCACCGCCAGCGGTTCCAATGTCGCCGGGTTTCTCAGTATGGGAATCAGCGATTTGATCATTGCCGGTTTTGGCGGCGGCAACATGGCAATGTTCAACAACGGGTACATCCGCGTTGCTTTCAGTCAGCCTTTTTCAGGCAGCGGTGACACTCGCCCCGACCTGTATGTCATGGAGTGCGCCACGCGGAGAGACCCGTTCCATGTCTTAGTGAGCGTTGACGGCGACTATTGGCAGTATGTCGGGTACTCGACGGGCGGCATGACCGGGTTTGACCTCGATACGGCTCCATTGAACCCGCTGCGCGTGGATCCCGCGCCTGGATTCACCTACGGCTTCGTTCCGGCCGGACCTCTGGCGGGTGCCGCGACCAATGGCGCGGCCACGAGTCTGTATCGCTTTGCGATGATCGTGGGCAGCGGCGTCAACGACGGGCTCTCGACATTCGGCATGCCGGGTCCGGACATTGATGCCATCGGCGCCGTGCAGTACTCCCGCCTGGATGCCAACGTAGCCTGGTTCCCGTTCGACGACGGTGGAGACACGGCGGAGGACTTCATTCATCTGCTCAACTGGAACTTTGCCTTGCCCAATGTCGAGTTCTCCACAAACGTGTTCTACCCGATGCTGGGCGAGCAGGACGCCGACTTGGACGGAATGCCTGACTGGTGGGAAACGCTCTTCTTTGGAGATCGGACAAAGGCATTGCCCGACGATGATGCGGACGGCGACGGGCTCTCGAACCTGGACGAATATCGGCTGGATCTCAACCCGTTGGCCGTCTATTCGCTTAGCAACGCGTTAACGGATGCCGAGGAGGACTTCGACGACGACGGCGTCGCCAATCTGGACGAGATCGCGCAGGGCACGGATCCGACGAAGTGGGACACGGACGATGACGGGTTCTCCGACGGCGAAGAACTCTCTCCGTACGAGAAGTGCGGCGATCGGTACTTGACGAGTCCGGTTGACTCGCGCAGTCCCCGGATTGACCGTGCCCTAGTTCTCGATGGATCAGCTTTCACAGTACCCGGCGCCGTGCCCGGCACCGGTTTCGACCGGTTCAACCTGGCCACATGGACGCTTGAATGCTGGGTGATGCCGACCAATGGCCCCCAGACGGGCGTGCTGGTGGAGCGAGTCACGACCAGCGGCCGGACCAACTTCTGCCTGCGCCTGACGAACAACGTGCCGATCGTGGAGTTCACCACGGCGGGCGGGCAGCGGTACTATGCGGGGGGTAACGCGGCCATTCCTGTCGGCGAGTGGACGCACCTGGCTGGCTCGTGGAACCCGACCAATGACACGTTGCAGTTGGTGGTGAACGGCGTCGCCATGCAGGCGCAGGTCTGTGTGGAAATGTGCGCGCGTGGCGCCGGCACAACCCGGGTTGGGGCAGGCGTGCTTGGGTTGCTCGATGATCTGCGCATCTGGGGCACGGCTCGCACGGAGAACGAGATTGAAACGTGGCGCGACCGGGTGCTTGGAGGCTTCATGATTGAGAGCGTGTCCACCGTCTCCAACGCTTTCAGCGTGGCGATCATGGGAGCAGGCGGTTACGACCTGATTGAGGACCGTCTTGACGAGGTTGGGGTTCCGTACACGTTTGTGCCCTTGACCGGCCTCGAGAGCGACGCGATGTTTTCCCAGTACACCGCGATCTTCTTCCCTTGCGGCAGCGGCGCTCCGGCCAACGCGCAGGTCAGCACCCGGATCCGCAACTTCGTGCAGAGCGGCAACAAGGTGTGTGTGGCGTGCTATTCCTGCGGCTATTTCACCGGCGCGTTTCCGGAGGCCGCGGACATTACGCCCGGCGGCGGGTACAGCGCCTTGGCGCGAATTGTGGACGCGGACGCGGCGGCCTTCGTCGGTCAGGCGACCCTGGACATACCAAGTGCATGGAACTGCATCAACAGCCGCAGCGCGACCCTGACCCAACCGATCCTTGTCGCGGATGCCAACACCTCGGACGATATCTGTTTCCGGTATCCGTTCGGGGCCGGCGAGGCGTTCTACACCGAGTTCCATTCCAGCGGCAACACCGACGGTTCCCAGGCCCGGTTCTTGCAGTGGCTGGCGCTGCAAGTCGCCAGCAGCCGGAACAGCACAAACGTGACGCTGGTGGCCACGCCGATGCCCGTAGGGTACTACCTCTTCGATGACGGCGGGACGACTGCCGAGGATTCCGTTCACAAGCTCGACTGGCGCTACGCGATTCAGACGGCTGCGGTCACCAATATCTCGGCCGCTCCGGAGATCGGGGACTTCGACGACGATCTCAACGGCATACCAGACTGGTGGCAGGAACTGTTTGGACTGGACTACACAGGGGCCACCAATAGTGTTGCCCCCGCGTCCACCAACACCGTAACCCTTTTCGCGGCGCCGCTGGGCGTGGACACCGACGGTGACGGTCTGAGCGATCTGTACGAGTATCTCGCCGATACCAATCCCCGGGATGACGACACCGACAACGATGGCATAACCGACTTCTACGAGGATAGTGACAATGATGGCCTGGCCAATGGCGATGAGCAGCTCTGGGGCAGCGATCCCACTCTGAATGATACCGATGACGACGGAGTGACCGACGGGGATGAGGCGGCGTACGGCACCGCCCCGAGGGGCTCCCGCAGTCCGGTCCGGAATCTTGTGCTCCAGGTATCGGGCTCGTCGAACAGCTATGTCAATGTGCCGTTTGTCACGCGCGTGGCCGCCTCGTCGTTCGAGATCTGCGCCAGCGTGTTCCTTACCAACGTAACCGGCGAGGCCGCGGTGGTGGTTCGCGAGGTGCAGACCGGCAAGTACAACTACTTCCTCGGCGTGCGCGCGGACCGGCGGCCGTTCATCCGGTTCTCGGACTTCGCCGACGGCTCGACCTTCGAGGTGGTTGCGCCTGAGTTGCGCGCGCTGCCGCTGAACGCGTGGTCGCGGCTCGTGACCCGGTTCGATGAGGCGAACAGCCGCCTGGTGCTGTATGTGAACGGGGAGATGGTGGCATCCCAGACGACCGCCAAGCGGCCGGCACGCGGCGGATACGGGCCCATTTCGACCCGCGTTGGCCCGGGCATCGCGGGCTTCATTGACGACGTTACGATCAACAACGGCTCCAACTGTGTGCTCCGATACGTGTTCGACGACGGAACGAACATTGAAGGCACGAGCGGCAAGCCGGAGTGGACGAAGGGACAGGTCCAGGACTTCGCCCCGGGATACGAGATGGACTGGCTCGCCCGATGGCATAACGCGGGCACGCTGGTCAATTCCGCCATGGTCAACCCGGATCCGGGCGCCATAGCGGACACTGACGGCGACGGGCTGCCGGATGATTGGGAAAGGGATCACGGACTCAATCCGTTCCGCGACGATACCGACGGCGACGGCATTGCCGACGGCGCCGACGACGATGACCTTGACGGGTTGAACAATTGGTACGAGTACCTCGCTGGTCTCGATCCGGAGGATCCGGACTCCGACAACGATGGAACGCTGGACCGGGATGAGGACTCGGACATTGACGGCCTCACGAATATCCAGGAGCAGCGCTACGGCACGCTGCCGAGAGTTACAGATACCGATGACGACGGCGCGAGCGACTTCGACGAGGTGATGGGCAATACGGTTCCGACAGCGTCGCTGTCCCCGGCCGTTGCCCGTGCGCTGTTGCTGACCAATGCAGCGTCGTACGTGTGGCTGCCTGTCTTGGAACGTCCGGAGATGACCAATGGATGGACGGTCGAGGCATGGGTGTCGATGGATGAGGCATTTGCCGGTCCCGGGGCGGTGGTGAAGTGCTCGGCCGGGAATGTCATCTGCTACGAACTGGGCATTGACGCGTCCCGCCGGCCCTTCGTTCGCCGCAGGGGCGAAGTCGGCACGGGTATGCCGGAGGAGAGGGCCACGGCTCCGGTCGGGCTGGCGCATGCCAACGACTGGTACCATCTGGCTGGGGTCTACGATCCGGCGGCCGGTGCGCAGGGCGAACTTGTCATCTACGTCAACGGTGTTCCGCGAATGCACGTCGCGGCGCCGGCGGAGGTTGGGCAATTTGGCGCCACCGGTGTAGTCGAATCCGTCATAGGCGGCGGATTCGTCGGGATGATTGATGAAGTTCGGATATGGAACATTGCGCGGACGCAAGACGAGATCATCGGATCGGCGTACAAGACCTTCGAGTACAAGGAAACCCGCGATATCGGGTGGTTCGAGCTTTCGACGAATCACCTGGCGGGGTATTTCCGCTTCGATGACGGCGGCACGAATGTCGAGGACTTTGCCGCCGTAATGGATGACTGGAACACTGGATGGGAGAATGCCGGCGTCCTTGTCAACGGCGCGGAGATGGTCGCCGCCAACACTCCGATCGGCGCCACGGTCTTCGTGGATACGGACGACGATGGCTTGCCCGACTGGTGGGAGAACGCGTTCTTCGGGGGCATTACCACGGAGAAAGGCGATGGCGATCAGGACGGGGACGGTCTGAGCAACTACTACGAGTATCTCAGCGGGACACGTCCCACCATGGCGGATTCGCTGGAGGATGGGTTGAGCGACTCGGAACGCGATCTGGATGATGACGGGTTGAACAATCTGTACGAGTCGGAACTCGGCACGATGCCGAACAAGATGGATACGGACGACGACGGGCTGACGGACTACGAAGAAGTGACCGGGGTTGACGATGCTCGAACCGCAGCATCCATTCCGGTTGGCAGGTCCGATCCGCTGTGGGCGAAAGACCCCGTCAAGCCCAGGGCGTTGCATCTGGACGGCGCAAGCCGTGTCGTCGTGGCGGCCGATCCTCTCGCGCTGCCCATCCAGAAGGACTGGACAATCGAGGCGTGGGTTTATCCGAGCAACAACGCCGACGGCATTGTGGTCCGGCGTGAGGCGTCGGATGAGCAGGGCATGCGTGCGGTCAATTTTGAAATGGGTATCGCCGATCAGGCCGGACTGCTCTATCCGTACGCGCGATATGTGGGTTTGACGAATGGCAGTCCTGTCGAGGTGCGGGTTGATGGCTTCAGCCCGAACAACATCACGCTGGGCGGTGTGCCGGTGAGCGCGATTCCGTCTAACAGTTGGACACATCTGGCGGCGACCTACAGCGCCTCCAATCACGAGTTCATCCTCTACGTCAACGCTCAAGCCACGACATGGCGCGAGGATGCGGTCGTTCTGCCGGTGGCGATGCCGGTGGGAGGCGAGACCGTGATAGGCGGCTGCCTGGATGCGAGCGGGAATGTCACGAACGGGTACGAGGGATACGTCGACAAGGTCAGGGTCTGGCGCGCGGCTAGGACGGCTGAGGAAATGGCCGCCCTGTACGAAGGGGCGACGCTGGCGTCGAAGAAGGACGCTGTCACGGCCGGCAAGGCGTACACCGAGTTGTCAGACAGCGAGCGGACGAATGTCAATGCACGGATATCTGAAGCGGCGGTTGCTGCTGGGGCCGGAGGCGGCCGGTACAAGGTTGGATACAGCCCGGTTATGCTCAGGCCGCTGTCGCAACTTTGCGGACTCAAGACAGACGGGGCGCCGGTTGCCGGCGAACCCAAGCACGTCTTTGGTTCCGGGCGTCTTGGCGCTGTGCCCCCGAGTTTCAGTTGGATTACCCAGAATGGCGTGCCGCCGATCCGGGACCAAGGCGGGTGTGGCAGTTGCTGGGCGTTCTCCACGGTTGGCGCCATGGAGTCCGCCATCATGATCGCGGACGGAGTCACGACGGACCTGTCAGAGCAGTATCTGGTTTCCTGCAACTTCGACGGCTGGAGTTGCGGCGGCGGACTGTATGCGCACAAGTACCACTACGACACCCCGTCCAAGGACGGACGTTTCGGCGCCGTTTGGGAGACTAACTTCGCGTACGCCGCGTCGGATCTGCCGTGCGGCGGGCCGTACCCTCGGCCGTATCTGCTCCAAGGCTGGGCATTCCTGGGATCGGGGCCCAACGACCCGGGTGTTTCCGATGAGGCGATCAAGCAGGCAATCTACGACTACGGTCCGGTGTCCTGCGCGGTCTATGTCGGCCCGGCATTCCAGGCCTACTCCAGCGGCGTGTTCAACACGGACGAAATTAGTCCTACAGGCTACGGTAACCACGCCATCATTCTGGTTGGATGGGACGATGCGCAGGGATGCTGGATCATGCGCAACTCCTGGGGCGCGGGTTGGGGCGAGAACGGCGGATACATGCGAATCGCCTACGGGTGTTCCGGCATCGGCGAAGGGGCCTGCTATGTTGTCTACAAGGCTGGTGCGCCTGGACCCAGTCCCGTCGGCCTCGAGGACCTGGTCATTGATATCGACTTCGACGACGGTGGTTCATCAGCCGAGAATGGCACCTATCGGCGCGACTGGCTGGCCGACTGGCGGCATGCGGCCAAACTCCAGGACGGGGCGATTCTTGTGGCGAACGTCAACGCGCCTATTTCGCGAGATTCGGATGGCGACGGAATGCCCGACTGGTGGGAGATTTCCGTTGGTCTGGATCCGAACAGCGCCACTGGCGATAATGGCGCGGAAGGCGATCCTGACGGCGATGGGTTGTTCAACCTGTACGAGTATCAGGCATTGACCGATCCACTTGAGTCGGACAGCGATCTGGACGGCATCGCCGATGGCGCCGAAGACAGCGATGACGACACGTTGAGCAACCTGGACGAGCAGAACCTGTTCGGCAGCAACCCCGGGAATCCGGATACGGACGATGACGGCATTGGCGATGGCGAGGAAGTCCTCGACAGGACCGATCCGACATCTTCCGATAGTCCGCTTGTCCCGCGCAGCGTGCTATTGAACGGCACGTCCTACCCGGTGCCGGAAGGACCCGCCGGGGATCGGTTCTCTACGGAGGCCTGGACCCTGGAAATGTGGGTGTACCCCAACCCCGAATCGCAGATGACCGGGGACTTGCTGAAGCGCACGATTCAGCCGTACAACGCTGATCTTGCGAGCTTCGCGCTGACCCTGTCCAACGGCGTGCCGTACGTGTACTTCAACACGCTGACAGGCCGTCGTGTCGAGGCCGGAGGAGGAGCCGCTCTGCCCCAGGGCGAGTGGACGCATCTTGCGGCCGTGTTCGATCCGGCGCGCAAGACCCTCGAGTTGATGGTGAACGGGATTGCATTCCGCGCGCAGGCCACACTTGAGATTCCGGTCGTTGGTCCAGGCCACACGCTGCTGGGCAGCTCTGGACTGGATGCGTACGTGGACGAGTTACGGGTGTGGAACAAGGCCAGGACGCAGGCCGAGATTATGGCGGACATGTATTGCGTGCCCGGCGCGGGCGGCAGTGCAGTCGCGCCGACACAAGGGATCGAGTTCCAAGGACACGTGTATCTCTTCGTGACGAATTATCTGGCGTGGGATCAGGCTCGTGATGCCGCCATCGCAATGGGCGGCCATCTTGTCACCATCGAAAGCGCCGCGGAGAACGCTTTCCTCGCCAGCAACATTACGATTACCTCGTTCATCGGAGCGTCGGATCCGGATCGGGATGATGTGTGGAGGTGGGTGGATGGCAGTGATCTTGCCGCGGGCTACCAGAATTGGGTCGCGAATAGAACGCGACTCGCTGCGGAAGACTACGTTGTTATGGAGGGGCCGCAAGAAGCGAATATAGGGGAGTGGGAAAGTAGAACAATCAACGCCAACGGCGGGAGTTATGGGCATATTATAGAGCTTGATAGTGTCTCTTCCACATCTTCTGTCCCCGTCGCCCGGTATTCCTTCGATGACTGGGAGAACACGACTTTGCCTAACCCGCTGCTGGGCGGGGCAGTCACGGGGTACGGGGCCGAGGACTACATGCACCGTCTGGACTGGAACTACTCGATCCGGGGTGTGCAGTTCACGGACACGGTGGCGGCTCCGGTGTCCGGTGTGCTCGACTCGGACGGCGACGGCATGCCGGACTGGTGGGAGCGGTTGTGGTTCGGGGCGGCCGGCGTCGATGCCGATGACGACGCCGACGGGGATGGTCTGTCGAACTTGTATGAGTACCTGCTTGACACCAATCCGCTCGACGACGACACCAACAACGACGGGATTCTTGACGGCGACGAGGACTTCGACCACGACGACCTTGCCAATGCCGAGGAAAGCGTTTTCGGGACGGACCCGACCAATCCAGATACGGACGATGATGACGTTGAGGATGGCGCTGAGATCAACCCCATGGTGGTCAAGGCGGATGGTCGCAGGATTACGAGTCCGACCGATTCGCGCAGTCCGCTTGTGCAGCGCGGCATGGTGATGAGCGGTGCGCCGGTGACGCTGCCGGTTGGAGGACGGTTCGATCTCGACACGTGGACTCTGGAGGCGTGGGTGTATCTGGACGCCACCAACCAGACGGGTGCATTGATCGAACGCAGGTTGACGACGGGTCGTACGAACTTCGCTCTGAGATTGGCTTCGAACGTGCCCACGGTGGAGTTCAGCACGGCCACGGGCCGCCGATACTATGCGGGCGGGACCGTTCCGATTCCGACCAACGAATGGACGCACCTCGCGGGCGTGTGGGATCCAGGTACCGGTAGCCTGTCTCTGTACGTCAACGGCGTGGCATACAGGTCGCAGACGTGTCTGGAAGCGTGCGCACGGGGTGGCGGCTCGGTGGTGGTGGGCGATGGCGTGCAGGGACTGATAGATGAGTTGAGAATCTGGCGGACAGTCCGCAGCGCGGCCGATATTGAAGCGTTTGAGCCTCGCATTATCAACGCCTTCGAGCAGACAACGGTGGTGATCACCGCGGCGAAGCCTGCTCCGGTAAACCTTGCGATCGTTGGTCCGGGCGGCTACGACCTGATTGAGGACCGCCTCGATGAGCTTGGCATCAGCTATACGTTCATTCCGGGCACGGCGCTGGAAGATCCTGTCACGTTCACGACATACACGGCCATCTTCTTCCCGTGTCTGTGCGAGGGCGATGCCGGCAATGCGGTGGTCCAGAACAACATTGAGAGTTTTGTAAACGGCGGCGGAAGAATCTGTGTGGACCACGTCAGCTACCCATTTGTTGAGAATATCTGGCCCGACATGGGTACGTACGAGTATCCTGGCGAAGCATATCCCGGGGTCATAACCGGTAACATCCTCGATGCCTCTGCGAGGGCCTTTGTGGGTGCTGCGACCATCGATGTGGATACCAGTTGGAACGGTCTCATCACCGTGGATTCTCCGTCCGCTAATCTGCTTATGGCGGATGCCAACACAGGCGCCAATAGTGTCGGCCCCATGGCCTTCAGTTTTGTCTCCGGGAAGGGCAAGGTGTTCTACCTGGAGTTCCACTCGGACGGAGATACGGCCGGCAACCAGGCGAGGTTCCTGCAGTGGATCGTGCAACAGTTGGCTTCCGGCGGCGACTCAACTACCACCACGACGGTGAATCCAATAGAAGATCTTGTGGCATACTACCTGTTTGACGACGGCGGCGTGAGCGCTGAAGACCACATGCATCCTTTGGATCAGGACTATGCGTTGAACAGCGTGACTCTTGATACTCGCAATGCCGAACTGCTTGGCTCTTTCGACGAGGACATGGACAGCATCCCCGACTGGTGGGAGGACTTGTTCTACGGAAATGACTTCTTCAGCGGCAGCGCAGCTGGAACCAATGCTGCAGGCACGAACGCGGCAGTGGTGGTGGGCGCCGACGCTGGCGCGGACGACGACGGCGACGGGTTGAACAACCTGTATGAGTATCTGTGCGACACGAGCCCGTGGAATACCGACACGGACAACGACGGCATCCTTGACGGCGGCGGCGACTGGGATAGTGACGGATTGGTAGACCTCCTTGAACAGGAGAAGGGGTCTGATCCGACGCTGTGGGACACAGACGATGACGGGCTCAACGACGTGGACGAGGTGCGCCGGGGAAGCAGTCCCGTTGACTCCTTGAGTCCGTGGATTGACAGGGTGCTTGACGTCGATGGCGCGGCGGGGAGTTATGTCCTGATGCCGAAAGAAACCCGCTTCCTGAGTCACGACTGGACAATCGCTGCCTGGGTGAATCCGCGATCAATCGCTGCGCCCGGGACGATAGCGTCCTACCAGGTCGAGTCGGGTGTGGAGCAGTTCTTCCTTGGAATCGAGGCGGGCGGGAATGTGGTTGCGAAGTTCACTCCGATAGACCGAACCGCCGATGTGCAACTGACGGCGGCGGCGACCTATGCGGTGAGAGTTGGCGAATGGGCCCATGTGGCAGGTTCGTTCGACAGCAAGGAGGGAAGGCTGTCCGTCTACGTGAACGGCTTGCGAGTTGCGTCTGTTTTGACAGCGAAGCGGTGTGCGCGCAGCGGTGTTGGGCCGACAATCGGACGGATCGGGCAGGGCTTTGACGGGCAGATTGACGAGGTTACGCTGTCCCGTGCAGCCACCTTCGGCGAGACGTATGCCTCGGACGAGCCTGCCGTAAAAGCTGCATACTATCGGTTTGACGATGGAAGCAACACGAACGGAACGAGCGGGGATCTGTCGTTGCATCGTGGTCAGGTGGAAGACTTTGCCGTTAGTAAAGACTGGCAGAACCGTTGGATACATGCGGGCACTTTGGTCGGGAACGCGACTGTGGTGCTTGCTCCTGTGGACGCTCCGTTCCGCGGCTCACTGCAGGACACTGACGGAGATGGGATGCCTGACTGGTGGGAGGCGATGTATACTATTGCCTTCACAAATGGTGCGAATTCCGGTTCTTCCACAAATGGTACGAATACCACGGTGTCGGCCGATCTGACGCCGGACGGCGACGAGGACAATGACGGACTGAACAACCTCTCAGAGTACCTGTCAGGAACGTCTCCGTTGGACTTCGATACTGACGGCGACGGGGACTCCGACTACATCGAAGACTTCGATGACGACTGGTTGAGCAACGGCGATGAACAGGATCTGTACGGCACGAACCCGGGCAACTGGGACACGGACGATGACGGGTTCTCCGACGGCGAAGAACTCTCGCCATATGTTGTGTGCGGCGATCGACGCCTGACGAGCCCGAGGGATTCGCGAAGCCCGCTGATTGACCGTGCCCTTGTTCTCGATGGATCTTCGCTGATAGTCCCCGGTGCCTTGCCTGGCAACACTTTCGACCGGCTCAATCTTCCAACGTGGACACTCGAATGCTGGGTGATGCCGACCAATGGCCCCCAGACGGGCGTGCTGGTGGAGCGCGTCACGACGATCGGCCGGACCAACTTCTGCCTGCGCCTGACGAACAACGTGCCGATCGTGGAATACACCACGGCCAGCGGGCAGCGCTACTTCGCGGGCGCCAACGCTGCGATCCCGACCGACGAGTGGACGCACCTGGCGGGTTCTTTCGCGTTGACCAACAACGCCCTGACACTGGTTGTGAACGGGGTGGCGGTGCAGTCGCAAGTGACGCTCGAGCCTTGTGCCCGCGGGGCGGGTGTGACGCGTGTGGGCGCTGGAGTCCAGGGGTTGATGGATGATCTGCGCATCTGGGCGACGCCGCGATCCGTGGAACAGGTTGACACCTGGAACAACCGCATCCTGAGTGCCTTCATGACCAGCAGCACGACGGTAAGCAACACTGTTACCCCGCCTGTTGCGGGGCGGGTTGCGGTGGTTCAGACGGGCGACCCGGTTCAGGATCGCCTGCGCGAGGTCAACGTCCCGTTCACCCTGATTCAGGTCGCGGATTTGAGCAATCCGGCGACGTACCAGAACTACACGGCCATCTTCATCGGGTGCGGCGCGGGCTCTCCGGCGGACGCCACTGTTGTGAACAACTTGCGGAATTTCGTCAACAACGGCGGGCGGCTATATGTGGCCTGCTATTCATGGCGCTACGTGGAACAGCCATGGCCGGATATTGCCACCATGGAGTCGGGGCCGGGCTACAATACGCTGGCCAATATCGTGGATCCGGCAGCCGCGGCTTTTGTAGGCTCGCCGACGTTGCAAATTCCGTCGGGATGGGACTGTATTATCTCGATTGATTCGCCGACAGCAAGTGTGATCCTGCAGGACTCCGTAACGCCGGGTGTGGGCCCCATCGCATTCAGCTTCCCCTCAGGCAACGGGCGGGTGTTCTACACGGACTTCCATTCCAGCGGAAACACGGCCGGCACCCAAGCGCGGTTCCTGCAGTGGATTGCCCAGCAGGTGGCGTCCGGTAGCGGCTCGCAGAGTGTGTCCACATCCTACACCGCAGTTCAGTCCGACCTGCCGGTGGCGTACTATCTCTTCGACGACGGCGGGCAGTCCGCTGAGGACTTTGTAAATCGGCTGGACGCGCGGTATGCCATTGCCGCCCCGACGGTTACGGGTGAGAATTACGCGCAGTTGGTTGGTGATTTCGACTCCAACGTGGATGGCATTCCGGACTGGTGGGCGCAGTTGTTCAAGTTGGTGAGCACTGTTTCGACCAATGGCGGAACGAATGCGACAGGAGGAGCCGGGGCTTCGACGAATGCGTCTGGCACGAACGCGAGCGCACTGGTGGCCATGGACACGGACAAGGATGGCCTCAGCGATCTCTTCGAGTACTACGCGGATACCAACCCGCGCGGGTCTGACACGGACAACGACGGGACAGACGACTGGAGCGAGGACCGTGACGGTGATGGGTTGGCCAACGGGATGGAGCAACTCTACGGCAGTTCGCCGCTGTTGCGCGACACGGATGACGACGGAATCTCCGACGGTCAGGAGGTTTTGGACGGGACCGATCCTGTCAATTCCCTCAGTCCGCTCGTGGACCGCGTGTTGCAGTTGGACGGCGATGCAGGCAGTTACGTGCTGCTGCCCACGATAGACCGGTTCGCTATTCGTGACACATGGGTGGCGGAAGCGTGGGTGAACGTGACGAACCTCCTGCCCGGCGGCTCGACGGTGATCCGGCGCGAGGTCGCGTCCGGCGTGGACAACTACGGATTGCGCATCACTTCCAATGGTACTGTGGAGGCGTGGTTCACGGCGGGGGATCGTACGACGAACATCGTGGCGTCCAGCAGCGTGCGGATCGGGACCGGCGAGTGGCACCATGTGATGGGCGGCTTCGAGGCGACGCACGGCGAGTTGTGGGTGTCGATTGACGGGCAGCGCTGCGGTGAAGTGAAGACCGAGAAGCGCACGGCATGGGTCGGATTCGGGCCGGTGCGCACGGTTGTTGGCCAGGGCTTGGCGGGGTTTGTGGACGAAGTCCGGTTGTGGAAGGCGTTCCCTGGCTGGCGTACCTACGGCGAACTGCTTGCGCCGCTGCGCGGAACTGAGTCCAATCTCGTGAGTTACCTGCGGTTTGACGACGGGACAAATCCGGCGGGCACGAGCGGGGTTCCAGGTTGGAACTTGGGCCAGGTTGAGGACTTCAAGGTCATGGACCCGTGGGGCAACCGCTGGCTGGATTGTGGAACGCTGGTCGGTGGGGCGCAGATGGTAGATGCGCCTGCGGATGAGCCCTTCTCTGCGTACTGGTTTGACAGCGACGGCGATGGCATGGCCGACGGCTGGGAACTGTACTGGGGGCTCAATCCCTATGACGGCAAGGGTGAGAACGGTCCTGACGCCGACGTGGATGGCGATGGGTTGAGTAACTACCAGGAGTATCTTGCGGGCGATCTTGACCCGACAGACTGGGATACGGACGGAAACGGCAAGAGCGATGCGCTTGAGGATTCCGACGACGACGAGCTCGTCAACGGCGATGAAGTCCTGTACGGGTGTAACCCTGGCGATCCGGACACGGACGACGACGGGTTCCTGGATGGGGACGAGATTTCGCCTTATGTGGTGTGCGGAGACAGGACGCTCACCAGTCCCGTGGATTCGCTCAGCCCCCGTATGGATCAGTGCATGTCCTTGTCGGGTGCGGCGGTGAAAGTGCCGGGCATGTTGGCAGGCTCATCGTTCGATCGTTTCGATCTGTCTGCATGGACTCTGGAAACGTGGGTGATGCCGACCAACGGGCCGCAGACAGGCGTGCTGATTCAGCGTGTGACGACTTGGGGCCTTACGAACTTCTGCCTGCGTTTGACCAACAACGTTCCCATCGTCGAGTTTACCACGGCGGCGGGGCGTCGCTACTTCGCAGGCGCGAATGCGGCTATCTCTTCGGACCAGTGGACGCATCTGGCTGGTATATGGAGCCCGAGCAACAACACGCTGACGCTGCTGGTCAACGGGGTGGCGGCTCAGTCTCAGGTGTGTCTCGAGCGTTGCGCGCAAGGCGCGGGAACCACTTGGTTCGGCGGCGGGTTCCAAGGGTTGATGGACGACATTCGCGTCTGGGATATGGCTCGGACGGAAACCGAGATCGAGGACTGGAAGGACCGCATACTGGGCGGCTACTCGAGCGTTGAGGTTTCGTCCTCATCGACAGTCAGCCGGGTTGCAGTGGTGCAGACGGGAGATCCGGTACAGGACCGCCTGCGCGAGGTCAACGTCCCGTTCACCCTGATCCAGGCGGCCGACCTGCAGAATGCGGCGACCTACCAGAACTATTCGGCGATTTTCATCGGATGCGGAGCGGGCGCACCCGCCAACGATACGGTGACCACAAGCCTGCGTAATTTTGTCACCGGCGGCGGGCGGCTCTACGTGGCATGCTATTCATGGCGCTACGTGGAACAGCCATGGCCGGATATTGCCACCATGGAGTCGGGCCCGGGTTACCGGACCACGGCGACCATCGTGGATGCCTCGGCGGCGGCGTTTGTCGGCTCGCCTACGCTGGAGATTCCATCTGGCTGGGACTGCATCATTTCGGTCGATTCGCCGACTGCCAGTCTGATTCTGCGAGACTCGGCAACGCCGGGTGTGGGACCGATTGCATACAGTTTCCCGTCCGGCCGCGGCAGGGTATTCTATACCGACTTCCATTCGAGCGGAAATACGGCCGGCACCCAGGCCCGGTTCCTGCAGTGGATCGCGCAGCAGGTAGCCAGCGGCAGCGGCTCCACGAACACGGTTATGGTTCGGACGAAGATGCCCGTAGCGTACTATCTCTTCGACGACGGCGGCGTGACAGCCGAGGACTTTACGAAGAGGTTGGACTGGCGCTATGCGCTGAACAGCGTCACGTTTGACGACAATACGGCTGCGCCGGAGATAGGGGACTTCGATGAGGATCTCGACGGGTTGCCGGATTGGTGGGAGAAGCTGTTCGGCCCGACGATTGCCCTGTCGACCAATCGCGGTTCTACTAATGCCGCCTCGACCAACGCGGTGTCAACAAATGCCGTCAGTTCGGCGACCAACGGAGTTGGCTTTGCCGAGGGTGATGCAGACAAGGACGGTCTGAGTAACCTCTTCGAGTACTACGCGGACACGAACCCGAATGCATGGGATTCCGACAACGACGGTGTTCCGGATTGGGATGAAGATCGGGATATGGACGGCCTGGTCAACGGAATGGAAGGGCTCGTGGGCAGTTCGCCGCTGTTGCAGGATACGGACGATGATGGGATCTCGGATATGGCGGAAGTGCTGGCCGGGACTAGCCCGACGATATCCCTCAGTCCGTTGGTGGACCGTGTCCTGAAATTGGACGGGCAGCCGGGTAGTTACGTTAGGATGCCTGAGACCACACGAATGGCCATGGCCGGCACGTGGGTTATTGATGCATGGGTCAGTCCGACCAGTCTGGTGTCGGAGGCTGTTGTGATGGCCCGCGAAGTGGCGGCAGGCGTCGCGAACTATGGTTTGAAGATCACGGCCGCCGGTCAGGTTGTGGCGTACTTTACAGCCAGCGATCGGTCGGGCGACGTTGCGGTGACCAGCAGTGTGACGATTGCCACAGGCGAATGGCACCACGTCATGGGAGGTTTCGAGGCTACGCACGGCGAACTGTGGGTCGCGGTTGACGGTCAGCGGTATGGCGAAGTTCATACGGCGAAGATGGCCAGTTGGCGCGGGTTCGGTCCGGTGCGGACGGTGGTTGGGCAGGGGCTTGCAGGCTACGTGGATGAAGTGCACCTGTGGTCGGCATATCCGGGTCAGCGGACGCTGGCGGAACTGCTTGCGCCGCTTGCGGGCGGTGAGTCGAACCTTGTCAGCAACCTGCGGTTCGACGACGGAACGAACCCAGCCGGTGTGAGCGGAGTTCCTGGTTGGAACGTGGGCCAGGTCGAAGACTTCGCCGTGCCGGAGGGCTGGGCGAAGCGCTGGTTCGAGTCCGGAACGCTGGTGGGCGGGGCCCAGATGGTCGCGGCGCCGGCGGACGAGCCGTTCTCGGCTTGGTGGTACGACAGCGACGGCGACGGTTTGCCCGACGGCTGGGAACTGCGCTGGGGTCTGGATTATCTTGATGAGAAGGACGAGAACGGACCGGACGCCGACGTGGATGGCGACGGGTTGAGCAACTATGAGGAGTTCCTGGCCGGCGACCTTGATCCGAACGATCCGGATACGTACGGGAACGGGCGAGGCGATGCCTTCGAGGATTCCGACAACGACGGCCTCTCAAACGGCGATGAGGTCCTGTTCGGTTCGAACCCCGGCAACGCGGATACTGACGACGACGGATATCCGGACGGCGTAGAGATGAACAACCTGCTGCCGGCTGCTTCCGACGCCTACGGCATCGTTCGTCGGCTGACCGGTCCTCAGGATGCGCTCAGTCCTCGGATCGGGCGCAGTTACGCGCTGGGCGGGCACACCCTGCTGGCGCCGCATAGCGAGCGGTTCTCGTTCATCCTGCCTGAGGGCATACGCGGCCCGACGGTGAACATCACTGCACCGGCGGACGGCTCGCAGATTGCGGTCCGGTTCACCGATTTGCGGGCAACCATATCGAGCGAGCGCCCGTTGGAGTCGGTCAAGGTCTACAATAACGGCGACCTCATCCTGGATGCCGGCTCTGGCAGCAGTATCACCAACATAAACGAGACGATCATCATTCGCGCCGGCAACAATGAGTTGGCCGTCGTGGCCGTGGACAGCGAGGGCCTCGAGGGCAGCGATTCCGTCACGGTGATCGGAACGTTCGCACGGGCGGATATCCGCGTTACTCAGATGTGGAACCTGCCGGGTGACCTTGACACATGGTTGGTTGACCCGCTGGGACGCCACATGGGTTGGACAGCGAGCGGCCCGGGATTGCCTGACAACATCGCCGCCCGCATTCCCGGCTCGTTCCTTGACATTGACGATATTCCGGGCGATGGCCCTGAGAACATCACCGTCGAGGAAGGTTTTGCGACGAACGGCGAGTACAACGCGTGGATGAACAACTACAGTCACCGCGGTTCGCCGCAGTCAACGGTGCGTGTGCTCGTGCTCGAGGGCCGGCCCGGCGAGCGGTACGTGGAATTCGGCCCGCGCGTAATTCCGGTAGCGGACGGCAATGGCAGCAACCCCGAGGCCTGGTGGAACACGACCACGATCACCATGCCGGACGGGACCATGAACCCGCCGGGTACGCCGGTGGGCGGGAATGCCTCCGAGTCTGAAGCTGCGGTTGGCATGACGGCGGAGGCCGGGTTCTCGATCGAGTGCTGGGTCAAGATGACGAACCTTCAGACTGGTGCGTTCGCCGTGTATCGTCTGGGCGACGGCACGGAAGCCTACTCGGCGGGTTTGACCAACAACCGTCCGGTTCTCCGCGTACAGACGGCGTCGGGCCAGACGGTGGAAGTAATGGCTGACGCGCTGGAACTGAACCGCTGGACGCATCTGGCCTTCGTACACAGTGAAACGCGCAAGAGTTTGCGCATTCATGTGGACGGCGCTCTGGTCGTGGCTCGCGAAATGCTCCAGAGCCGCGTCAAGCGCGAAGGGCGCCTCTACATGGACGCCACGCTGGCCGGTTCGACGTTCTCGGGCGGTTTCCTGGATGAATTCCGCTTCTGGTATCTTGCGCGCAACGGTGGCCTGATCGTCAGGGACATGCACCGGATCGTGAAGCCGTACATCACGCTGGTGGCGGGATACAGTTTTGACGACGGCGGACGCTATATCAACGACAGTAAGTTCGCCAACGACCGTTTCTACGCCATGGGCGGACTGAACCTGCCGGACGTGGTCACCAATGCGGCGCCAGGCGCGGACGGCGAGTTGGGAACGGGCGATGACGTTGGCGTGGTTGCCGGAAGTGACGGGCACAACGACTACGTTACCGCGGCGGAGCACGCGCGGGTGCTGGGCATTGTTGACCAGGACGATGACGGGATGGCGGACTGGTTCGAGCGGGTGTTCGGCGGCAAGGGCGGGCTGACCTCTTCGCAGGACACGGAGCCGGACGGGCTCAGCAACCTTAACGAGTACCGGGCCAACTGCAGTCCGCTGGAAGTGGACTCGGACGGCGATGGCACCCCGGACGGAGCCGAGGACTTTGATGGCGACGGGGTTGCTAATGCGGTGGAGCAGATAGCGAGTAGCGACGTGACGCTGCCGGACACCGACGACGACGGCGTGTCCGATTCCCACGAGATTCGTTACGGAACGGATCCCGCCGATTCTCTCGATCCGGTGAAGGTCCGGGTGCTGGCGGTGTCCGGCGCGGCGGACAGTTACGTACGGGCCGCGGTGGACGCCAAGCTGGCTCTGGAATCGTTCGATCTGAGCGGCTGGATCTATCCGACAGCGGTCACCAACGAAGGCGCCCTGGTGGTTCGCGAGGTGCAGGCTGGGGTGGAGAACTACTTCCTCGGCCTCACGGCGGACCGGCGTCCGGTGGTTCGGTTCTCGGCCTCGGACGACGGTTCGACGGTGGCGGTAACAGCGCCGGCCTTCCGGGCTCTGCCGCTGCGCACCTGGACGGAGATCCGCGCCATATTCGACGCCGGGAACGGCGAGTTGAAGCTCTACATCAACGGCGAGCCGGTTGGCTTCCTCAACACCGAGAAGCGGCCTTCTATTAACGGGCGCGGCCCGGTCAAGACTCTGATTGGCCGTGGATTAACCGGTTTCATAGACGAGGTCATGGTCAAGGGCGCTCCGACACTCGTGTTGCACTACTCGTTTGACGACGGGACAAACCCGGACGGCGTGAGCGGCATGCCTAACTGGACCGAAGGGCAGGTGCAGAACTTCGCATGGACCGGCGATGACTGGCAGAACGAGTGGCTGCATGGCGGTACGCTGATGAATGCCTCTGTAATAGACGTGACCGTTCCCTACGCCGGGACGGATACCGACGGCGACGGACTGCCGGACGCGTGGGAACTGCTGTACGGGCTGAACCCGTTCGACCCCGATACCGATGGCGACGGAATCGCCGACGGCGCGGAAGACGGTGACTTGGATGGCCTGGTCAACGCGTACGAATGGATGTCGGGAACAGATCCGACGAATCCGGACACCGATGGCGACTACAAACTCGACGGCGCTGAGGATGCAGACGGCGACGGTCTTTCCAACGCACAGGAAGCGCTGCATCGGAGCCGGCCGAACCTTCCGGACACGGACGATGACGGTCTGTCGGACTTCTATGAAGTCGCCGGCCCGGACTACACGCTGCCGAACTCCTCGCTCTCGCCTGCCAAGGCCGGCGCCCTGCTGTTGAGCAACGGCACGGCCCGGGTTTTGATGCCTGACAGCGACCGGTTCATGATAACGAATTCGTGGACCGTGGAAGCCTGGGTCTCGCTGGACAGCACGTCTGCGGGCGGGAGCGTCATTCGTCGTACGGTCGGCCCAGCGGTGAACTATGAACTGGGTCTCGATTCGTCGCGGGTTCCCTATGTGCGCACGGTGGGTATGTATGGGACGAACACGTATCCGCGCGAGGCGAAGGACACGGTGGCGCTTGGCCGCACCAATTATTGGTATCACCTCGCCGGCGAATATGATAGGGCCGCCGGCCAGTTGCGGCTGTTCGTCAATGGCGTGCTTCGCCGTCAGGTGCTCGCGGCAGACGTGCCTGGCATCTTCAGTGCGACGGGCGCTGTCGCCACGACAGTGGGCGGCAATGGGTTTGTCGGGTTGATTGACGAGGTGCGGATATGGAAGACCGCCCGCTCGCAGGCTGACCTGATCAATTCCGCCTATGCCACCTTCGAGTATTCGGGTGACGCTAATCTCGTGGCCTACTACCGGTTTGACGATGGCACCTGCACCAACGGGACCAGCGGGACCAATGCGTGGACATGGGGTCAGGTCGAGGACTTTGCCGCGCCTTACGGCGACTGGGCGACTGGCTGGACCAATGCCGGAACGCTTGCCGGTGGCGCGCTGATGGTCGCTACGTCCACGCCGGTGCGGGCGGATGCCGCGCTGGATGCTGACAGCGACGGCCTGCCTGACTGGTGGGAGATCGGCTTCTTTGGCGACATCGCTACGAGCAGCGGACAGAACGACGCGGATGGCGATGGGTTGAACAACCTCTACGAGTTCCTGTCGGTCCTTAGTCCGGTGCTGGGCGAGAGTTTCGGCGACGACATGCTGGACGGCGATCGCGATGCGGACGGCGACCATCTGGTGAACATGGTGGAGCAGGAGATGGGCACGCTGCCCAACCGGATTGACACGGACGACGACGGGCTGTCGGATTGGGAAGAGGTCGTCGGCAATCAGGACGACCCGCAGACGGCGGCTATTCCGGCGGGTCAGTCGAATCCGCTCTGGTCGCTCGATCCGCTTGTGCAGCGCTCGCTGGCGCTGGACGGCACGGGGCGGATGGTGGTGCCGTGGCAGAGCCGGCACGCGATGAGCCAGTGGACAATCGGCGCCTGGGTGTGGCCGAGCAACGGCGCGGACGGCGTGGTGATCAGCCGCTACGCAACGGATGAGACCGGCGGCGAGGCCGTGAACTACGAACTCGGTGTCGCGAACGCATCCGGCAAGCTTCGCCCGTATGTGCGGTACACGGCGCTGACCAACGGCGTCGTCAGGGATGTCCGCACCATGGTGCCCATGACCGGCGTGGTGAGCAATCACGCGCTGGACCGGGCGCAGATCCCCGCCGGGCAGTGGAGTCACCTTGCGGGCGTCTATTCGCCGAGCAACCACGAACTGCGGCTGTATATCAACGGCGAGCATGTCGCGTACCGGACTGACGCCATTGAGACGCCGGCACTGGGAGCGGGCGATGCCGTAGAGGTTGGGACTGAACTGACGGTCGGCGGCGGCGCGCTGGTCGGCGGCGTGGTGCAGCGCGGGTTCGAGGGGTTCATTGACGACGTCAGGCTGGTGAGTCGCGTGATGACCGAGGCGCAGATCCTCGAAATGGCCAACGGACTGATGCCGTCGGTTACAGCCCCCGGGACGAACGGCGTGGTGCGTGGCCTTGCGTGGACGGCGGTGGAGCAGGCATCGCAGGAGCATGTCGAAGGAGAGATACTGCTGCGGATGAGCGGCAAAACAACGGATGCCGAAGCGGCGGCCTTGCTGGCGGGCCTGGGCCTGGAGCAGCTTCACAAGTACGACATGACATCCATCCGCCTGGTTCGCATTTCGGACGGCGGCGGGATGGTGGATAAACTCACTGCGCTTCAGCAGATGAAGTCGGTTGTCTATGCTGAACCCAACCTGCTGATGCGCCCGTTTGGCACGCCTGACGACACTCGGTTTGCGGAACTCTGGGGCATGAACAATAGCGGGCAGGGCGGTGGCAACCCGGACGCCGACATAGACGCTCCGGAAGCATGGGACAACTCCACGGGCGATTCGAGCGTTCTGGTGGCCGTTATTGACACCGGCATTGACTACAACCACGCGGATCTCAAGGATAATGTGTGGACGAATCCTGACGAGATCCCCGGCAATGGCATTGACGACGACGGCAACGGGTACATTGACGACATCCACGGGTGGGACTTCCTGAACGGCGATGCCGATCCGTTGGACGATAACGGGCATGGCTCGCACGTTTCGGGAACCATTGGCGGCGTCGGCAACAACGCCACGGGCGTGGCCGGCGTGAACTGGAAGTGCAAGATAATGGCGCTGAAGATATGCGACGAGTTCTGTGACATTGCCGGCGCCGTTGAGGCCATCGAGTATGCCTGGAAGAAGGGCGCGAAGATCAGCAATAACAGTTGGGGCGGGCCTGGATTCTCGCAGGCGCTCTATGATGCGATCAGGGCGGCCGGTCAGAACGGCCACCTCTTTGTAGCAGCCGCGGGCAACAGTTCCAGCGACAACGACGCGCAGCCGAACTACCCGGCTTCCTACGATCTGCCCAACATCATAGCCGTGGCGGCTACCGACCGCCGCGACGCGCTGGCCGGGTTCAGTTGCTTCGGCGCCACGACAGTGGATCTCGGTGCGCCGGGCGCTGAGATCCTGAGCACAGTCCCAGGGGGCGGCTACGATGTCTACAGCGGAACCTCGATGGCGTCTCCGCACGTGGCTGGTGCAGCGGCGCTGCTTATGTCCATCGAGCCCAATGCCAGTCCCGAGGCGCTCAAGGCCACTATCCTTGGCGGTGTGGACCTGATCCCGTCCCTGACCGGTAAGTGCGTTACAGGCGGCAGGCTGAACATCGGCAACATCATCACCAAGAAGGGGCCCGGCCCGATGATAGGCGGCATGAACGCCTACTTCCGGTTCGACGACGGCGGGACTACGGTTGAGGACTTCTCCGTGGCGCAGGACTGGAAACTGGGCTGGGCGCACGCCGGTATCCTGCAGGGCGGTGCACGGGTTAGCGCGGCCATGTTCTACGTGATGCCGGGCGACAGTGACGGCGACAGCCTGCCGGACTGGTGGGAAGAGACCTTCGGCCTTGATCCGAAGTCGGATGCCGGCGACAGCGGCGCCGACGGCGACCCGGACGGCGACGGGCTCAGGAACCTCTACGAGTATCTGGCCGGCACAAGTCCGATGGTTCAGGACTCCAACCTTGACGGTCTTAGCGACTACGAGACCGACTCGGACAGCGACGGCATCATCAACGGCAATGAGCAGGACGTGTACTTGACAGATCCGGGCGATGCCGACACCGACGATGACGGGATCAAGGACGGCGAGGAAATAACGAACGCGAGCGATCCGCGGGATTCGCGCAGCCCGTACGTGCTGCGAGCCGTGAAGTTCGACGGCAAGGGCGGTCCGACGAACACGGTGGTGATATCCGACAAGATTGACGGCGAGTACACGGAGCGCATGAGTCTGCCGAGCTGGACGATCGAGTGCCAGGTGTGGCCAGAGATTTCGGCGACCACGGCGTCGCTGGTCAGCCGCAAGACGGAGTTGTGGGGCCGGGCGAACTTCGAGGTCGGGTTGACGAACGGCTGTCCGTATGTCCTGTTTGACGAGGCGGAGAACGGCGTACGGATCGCGGTTACGGCGGGCACGCCGGTGGTCACAGGCCGGTGGACGCACGTGGCGGGACGGTTTGACGGGGAGACCGGCGAACTGACGCTCTTTGTCAACGGCCAGGCTGTGGGCGGCCGGCTCGTCAACAGCGCCTGTGCGCAGGGGCCGGGTGACCTGGTCCTTGGCGCGCCTGGCTTTGCGGGCATGCTGCGCGATGTGCGCGTCTGGAAGATCCCGCAGGATGAGCGTGCGATTCAGGCATTCATGGACCGCAGCATGTTCTTCGGCAACGTCGGGAATCTGTCCGGATATCTCGAAGTGAGCGGCGCGGGTCACCTGAGGGAAACCAGCGTGACGGCAGGGCCGAGCGGAGAACTGATTGACGTGCTACGGGAGAACTGGACGCTGGAGTGCTGGGTGCGTACGACGGCCAGCGGGACGCTGATCGCGCGGCGCAACCAGAGCGGCCCGACCGACGACAACTTCAACTACTACCTCGGGATCACTCCGGCAGGATCCCTCATCGGCCGGTTTGTCGTGGAGTGGATCGAGCTGGATCCTGTCACTGGAGCGCTGACCAGGTATGAGGACCGTGACGTCAACAACATCTACGGCGCTAATTCTGTTAATGATGGACAGTGGCACCATGTCGCCTATGTGCGTGACAACGCGGCGTGCCGTCTGTTTGTGGACGGAACGCAGGAGGCGTCACAGGAGCGACTGTTGATAGGTGCAGGCGGCGGCGGCATCGTGGTCGCGGCCGGCGTCAAAGCGCTGGTAGGGCCGATGATCATGGGCGAGGATCTCGACGGCAATCTCGACGAGATCCGCGTGTGGAACGTCGGGCTTGATACCGCCTCGCTCCGCGATGTCGGAAGCCGGAATCTCACCGGGACGGAACGGGGGCTGATCACGTACTTCAACTTCGACTTCCAGTTGGGCCGCACGGCGGACGAACGCTCGATCCTGCGCGACCCGTTGTCTGAGTACGGCATCTACATCGGCGACGCCACCAACGTCGTCGGGATGGCGGATGGGGCTCCGATCGCGTACGATCCATTGCTGACTTTCCAGCGCGTGGCGTTGGCGGGCCTGTTCGTCGGCGACGACGGCGGCGAGTACCTTGAGGACTATGTGTGGAAGATCGGCGGCGAACCGTTTGACTTCGAGAAGTACGCGGGCCGTCTGGATACCAATAGCGTGCGGTTTGTCGAACTGACCGAGGCGCAGTGGCCATATGTGCCGGACAGCGACGGCGATGGAATGCTGGACTCCTTCGAGGTCAAGTATCACCTCGATCCGGGCGATCCGAACGGGGACAACGGGGCGGACGGCGATGTGGACGGCGATGGCCTGTCGAACTACTACGAGTTCCTGGCCGGAACCAGCCCGCGCGACCAGAATACCGATGACGACACCTGGCTGGATCCGGAGGAGGATTCCGATGGCGACGGTCTCCTCAACTCCGAGGAGCAGTTCATGGGGTCCAACCCTGGAAGCAAGGACACGGATGACGACGGCATCCTGGACGGCCAGGAGTTGATGAACACCGGCGATCCGGCGGATTCGCTAATTCCATTGCACCATCGCGCGATATACATGCCGGGCACAGCCGGCAACTACATCGAGATTCCTTCGGACCGGCAGGATCGGTTCGCGCTGCACAGTTGGACCATTGAGGCTTGGATCAACCCGGCCACCAACGAGCTGGACGGCGGAACGATCATGCGGCGGGACGTCGTTCCGAACGCGAGCACTGGCACGTTCAGCATGGCGATCAATAGCAACGGTTACCCGGTGGTCGGCTTCGGCGGGGTCGCCGTGACCGGCAGTACGGTGGTTCTGCGCACGGGCACCAACTGGACGCACCTGGCAGCGACATACAACGGGGATACACGCGCACTGCAGCTCTACACCGCAACCTATGCGTATGGTGCGACCGGTATGGTTGTCAACCCGGAGCCGGTCGTGGCGACGAACACCAGGGCTCCTGCGATGACGTACGGCGTCGGCCCAATCGCCAACCGCATCGGTGAAGGGTTCAAGGGCATGATCGAGGACGTGCGCATATGGAACTATGCCCGCACGCAGAGCGAGGTTGCGGACAAGCGAAACCAGTGGCTGTTCGGCGACGATCAGGGATTGGTGGCCTACTACAGGTTCGATGACGGGACCTCCGACACGAATATCAGCAGCGCGGCCAGCGGCGTGAGCGCAGAGGCTGGCTGGCACCGCGGCCAGATCGAGGACTTCGTGCTGGCGTATGCCAACGACTGGAAGCAGCATTGGCGTCATGCGGCGACGATCATAGGTACCAACGTCAGCTTCGTGGCCCTGGATGAGACGTCGAGCCCGATCCCGGTTCCGCTCGATACGGATGGCGACGGGCTGCCGGACTTCTGGGAGCAGATGTACGATCACTGTTCGTCCAATCTTGTACTCAACTACCTCGATCCGGATACCGACGGCGACCTTGTTTCTGATGCGTTGGAAGATCCGGACAACGACGGTCTGACGAACATCGAGGAGTACCGTTTGGGTTCCAGCCCTTGCGGCATCCTTATCGTGACGCCGGCTAGTCCGATTAATATCCAGGTCGGCGACACAATGGCGATTACGATCAGGCGTCCTATTGCGCTGTCGACCACGGAGCTTACGCTCACCTTCCGCAGCAGCGATACGTCGCTCTTCACGGTAGACACCCCTGAGCTGGTCATGGCCGCGGGGCAGCAGACGGGCACGGTCACCATCACGGCGATTGCCACGAGTGAGGGAATGGGGCCGAACAACGGCAAGCTGTGGATCATCGGAAGCGACTCGAGCCTGTTCACGATCGAGGTGAACGTGTTCAACGGTATCATGATGAACATGTACATGGAGAGCGCCACGAAGACCAACGTGATGGTTGGCGACACGAGCACCTTCGTTATCGATCGGATCAGGAATCCGCACGGCTCGGTGGAAACGCCGCTGACGATCACGCTGATCAGCTCGGCGCCGGACAAACTTTCGGCGCCGGCGACCGTGGTGATGCCGGCTGGTATGGATCGCGTGGCGTTCCCGGTGACGGGTCTCTGTGAGGCGACCAATGTCTACCTGAGCGCCATGGCCAACGGTTACTCGGGAACGAACTACCTGGTGAACGTGCTGCCGCCGATACTGACCATCTCCGACGCCATCGGTCGGCCGACGGCGATCTATACCGTACGTCCAGATCAGACGATCCAACTGGTGGTCTACCGTCCGATCCAGAACGTGGGCGCCGATCTGACGCTGACCGTTGAAGCGGGCGATCCTAACTTGTTCTCCGTGGCGCCGGCGACGGTTACGATTCCCGCGACCGTGGATGCGGCTGTGTTGAACGTAACGGGATTGGCGCCTGGAACAGACCAGTTGCGGCTGTTGGCGTGCGACAAGACCGTGGCTGCCGCCACCATTCGCGTTGAGGCGGCGATCACGCTTAGCGGTCCGTCCGTGCTGTTTGTCGGTGACCGGGCGCTGGTGACTCTGGATGCCGACGTTTCGGCCAATAACACGTCGAACATTCTGATAGAAATCTCGGCGTCCACGCTCGATCAGCAGGCCGTTCTCTACCCGCACTCCATGGTGCTGACAGGGGGGATGACCCGCATGACCTTCGAAATAGAGGGGTTGGCGGTACGTTCGAACGTAACCCTGACGGCGACGGCGCCAGACTGGAACTTCACGCCGGGCGTTCTGATCTTCGACGTCTTGCCGCCGGCGCTGACGTTCGACCAATCCCAGTACATTGTCGAGATATCGAACTCGTATCCGTTCAAGTTGAGCCGCGCCGCTGCGGATGCAGCCGGATCGTTGACTGTGTACATGCACTCATCCAGCAACGCGATATTCCGCGCGCTGCAAAGCGAGCTGACGTTCGCCCCAGGCAAGACGGAGGTCTCCGGTCTGATAGTTGGCGGAGTGGGTGGTGGAGCCAACAGCAACGCCTGGCTGCAGGCTTACGTGGATGGGGTGGGTGATCCGGTGCTGGCAGCGCAAGTGCCTGTCACACTTGTGGCGCATGCGGTCCGCCTGAAACGGATGCGCTGGTACGACACTGACGACAGCCTGACGTATACCGAGGGGGACCAGGTTGAGCTCATCTTTAACTCCGTCATGTCGAATCAGACTGTTGTCATCGGCAACCTGATCGCAAAGGAACTGATCGGCACGAACTGGGAACAGTCCGCCTATGGTCCGAATCAGGTCTGGGGCATCGGCAACAGCGGATGCATCGTGTCTAATTCGGGTGCATACACGCTGTCGAACTCGCACTTCTTTGTCACGTTGGGCAGTTCGCCGAAGGCTTCACATGACCTCGCCATCGATCCGAGCAACGTTGTGACCGATGTCAACGGCGAGCCGGACCTGACGTATCCGCCCGTTCGGTTCCCGCTGTACCCGCAAGGGCTGGACAGCGATGGCGATGGAATGCCGGACGCGTGGGAAGATGAGAACGGGCTGGATCCGCAGAGTAATGACGGCGATGACGGCGCATTTGGCGATCCGGATCGCGACGGGCTCATCAACCTCTATGAGTACCTGGCGTCCCACATGTTCCGTCCTGAGGACGACTTGCTCCTGAGCCCGGCGAGCTTTGACTCCGACGGGGATGGGCTCAGCGACTACGACGATCGGTTCTGGCCGTGCGGGCTGACATTCGGCGAGCTCTTCGATGACGGCGACCTGCTCCCGGATATCTGGGAGGATCTGTACCCCGAAGACCTGAGCCGGTTCACCTTCGACATGTTCGACGACCCGGACCTTGACGGATGGGACAATCTGTCCGAGTTCCTCTTCAAGGCGACTGACGTGAACGGTGTTGTGACGAGGGGCACAGACCCGTCGGATCCGGCCGACTACCCGATGCCAACCATCACCGGGTTGCTGCGGTACGAGGGGATGAAGGCTGGCGATTACCATGTGCTGGCCTACACGACTCCGACCATGGATGGTATGCCGATCGCGGAAGCGGTGGTGGCGAATGCCGGAGAGTCGGTGAATTTCACTCTAAACGGATTGAGGAATGGCGACATCTACCTGTTTGCCTATAAGGGTGGCGCGACGTTTACGCCGGGCGATCCTTGGGGTCTGCCGGCCAGTCAACCGGTTCGCATGGAGTGGGCAGATGTTGGCGAGATCGTCATCGGGTTGAGTGATCCGGTGCAGAGACCGTTCCATCCCTCATTTACATGGCCGACGGTGCCAGGTGTCACCCGTTATATTGTGAAACTGTATAGCAACGTCAGCGGCACGCCTCAGATAGCGGAACACACGCTCGGTGTGCCGAGAAACTTCTTCTTCGATTCGGATTACCGGCAGATGACGGGACCCGCCGGCACGGCCAACAGTTACTATTACGGGTTGCCGAGCGGGACCTACACATGGCGAGTCCATGCGGATGTTGGGACGGCGCCCAGTTTCGCCAATGGAACGATCAGCAACTTGGCGACCAGCGCGGCTTCAACGCCGGTGCTCGTGACGCCCGTCGGGGCGGCGGTCGTTCAACAGGCGATTATCGATCTGGAGTGGATGGCGAATAATCCGGTGGGTCGAGTCCAACTTGAAGTGGTGCTGCCGAATGCAACGATAAAGACATACGACATTGTCGAGCCATGGCGATTTGCGACCAATCACTACATGACGAAGTTGCCGTTCCTTCTTGGCGATTCGCCATACACGGATGGGCAGTACAAGTGGCGCGTTCGGATGGCTTCGGGGACAATCGGATCGCCTTCGTGGGGAAGCTGGTCGTCTGAGGCGACGTTCATCGTGCAGTTGTCGTCGCCGTCGGTTGGCGCGCCATCCATCACAGGCGAGGTGATGTATTTCGGGCGCACGATGACAAACCTGGTTGTTGAGGCGTTTACGAGCGCCGGATTCACTGAACCGGTGGCATCCCGCTATCGTGACACGTCGCCGTCCTCGCCGAAACCATTCGAGCTGCTCGGTCTGTTCAACAAGGTCTACTACGTGCGGGCGTACATGGACGTGAACGGGAACGGTCAGGCGGACAACTGGGAGCCG
>CAZWPN010000031.1:0-28997 GCA_964635275.1 uncultured Victivallales bacterium
CCCTGAACGAATGCCCCAACATACTTCGATCCATCACGAAATTCATAGGTGCCCTGACCGTGACGCTCGTCGTTCTGAAATTCACCCGTATAGCGGTCGCCGTTGGTGAACTTAAAAACTCCAGCCCCATACTTCATGCCTTGTCGGAACCCACCCGTATACTGGTTCCCGTTCTGGTAGGCGAGCGCTCCCTGACCATGAAACCGATCGCCTGCGAATTCTCCGGTGTAGCGGTCTCCATTTTGGAAAAATAGTGTGCCTTGGCCGGACTTAACGTCATCACGAAACTCGCCCACGTACTTGTCGCCGTTGACATACGTGTAGGTCCCTTTCCCGTTCTTCATATCATTGGCAAACTGCCCTTCGTACCGGTCCCCCTTCTGATACGTGTATGTCCCCCAGCCATGGAACAGGCCGTTGCGGAACTCACCCTCATAGCGATCACCGTTTGGAAAGGTGACGACAGAGATGTCTCGCGGCGCGGCTATGTCCGGAGGCGATGCGCCATCACGCCCTTCAATAACGGCAGCCAGAGCACCCGTAGAAGACGGAACACCGGATGCCGTGGCAGCCACCACCGACACATGAACCGACGGTGCACCCGTGGCCGCAATAGTGCCCCCGAGACGGCTCAGCGCCTCCAGATCCTCGTACTGCTTGCGAAGCGCCTGAAGCTGTTTCTCCTTCGCGGCCGAACCCGCTTCCACTTCGACCAAACGCCGCTGGAGCGACTCCAGCGTGCTAGCGGCTTTATCCTGGCTCGCCGCAATCCACCGCCCGAAGCGTTCCAGATCGGTCTTCAGAACCCGACCTTCCTGCAGCCGCTGAGCCTCGCTCTCTTCCAACGTACCGCGGGTAAGAACCTGCAACTCCTGCAACCGCCCCACCTTGCTGGACATTCCGACCAGTTCCGCCCCGTACAGCGCGGTCTGAGCCTGCACACCGTCCACGATCTCGGCGGCCTTGCGCGTTTGCTTGAGCACAACGACCCCCACCGCTATGAAAGTGGTTACCACGGCCGCCAGGATGAGCAGGAATCCGGAGACCGACCACCAGAAGATGCGCCTGGTCCGATATCGTTCGGACTCCACAAAGCGCTGAACGGCAGCCATGGTTATGACCGGATCCAGCGTCTTCGGCAGTGCCCGGCCCGCACCAGACTTCAGTTCAACTTCGCGGGTGGTCTGAGATTGATCCATGCCTGGCGCCCCCCGTGGGGCCTCCTTGCGAACGTCGCTATGGCTCGATGACAAATGCCCGACTGAGTTGGATCGAGGCCTTTACTTTCCGCCCGTCTTCCATGGGGGACAACCCAAGGCGATCCACATTCAAGGCGACGGTCGCACTTCGCATCTCGCAGAGAAAGGCCAGTATATCGGCCATATCGCCCTCGCATCGGGTGATGTCCACGACCATCTCCTCGCACGCGCCAAGTCGCCGTGTCTCCTTCTGATCCATGCTCACCAGCAGCACGCCCGTCTTCCTGGCGATTTCATCCACTTCGCCCTTCAAAGCGTCACCCGCTGCCGCGGACGATGCCGCCGCGCCGAGCAGGCCTCGCGTCGTTTCAAACTCGCGCCGGATCTCGTCTGTGGACACCAGCACCGTCCGGTTATAGCGCAATCGGACTATCGCCGCCGCAATGCCGTCATCCAACTGGCGAAGTCTGCGACTCAACGCCCGCACGATCATTCCGTCTACCAGGAACGCGCCGAATATGAGCAACGCCGCTAGAAGCATGACCTTCTCGCGTTTACCCAACTTGTTCATTCGGTCGAGGATCATTTGAGTTCCTCCAGACGCCCGACGAGCTGGAACCGGTAACGCTGACTGCGATCCAGCGACGTTGCCGATCCCTCCTTGGCATCCTTGACAAGCGCCGATTGTTCCAGATTCCCAACCAGCGTCCGGATGTCTTTCATGGCAAGGGCCGTCCCTCCGATGGAAAGCGCTTTTTCCGGCGCCTGGATGTCAATCGTATCCAATGCCACATCGTCGGGAGTCAGTCGCTGGATCTCGGCCAACACACGCAGCGTAACATCCCGGGCTGCGGTGCGTTTCTGCACGAGGCGCACCACGTCCCTCATACGCTCCACCTCGCGGACCTGCGAATCGGTCCGGTCCACTTCCTGCTGAAGAATGCCGAGCCGCTGCTGTCGCACCGATACCTTCAGCACACCGAAGAGCGAGCCCGCCACCAGGACCGCCATGAACAGCGCGGCAAACCGGAAAAGCACTTTTGACCGCGTCACAAGATCCTGTCGTGCTTTGACCGAATCGGGAACCAGATGAAATTGCAGATCCTCGGCCGCCACCGCCGCGCCGATAAGCACCGTAAGCGAAACGTCCGCGAGCCGTCCCTCCACATCTGGAGTTGGCACGAACTCGCGCAGGACCTTGAGACTGTCCACGGTCTCAACCGGAAGGCCCAGACGTTTCGACAGGCCTTCTGCAAGGCCCACCGCGTGTATTCCGGCACCCGTCAAGACGATCCGGGCAACGTTGACGCGGGTCTCGCTGCGGCTGATCTCGAGCCCCCTGCGGATTTCATCCGCCAGGCTGTCGCGGGTGCGCTCCACGTTCTCCCTGATCGCCATGGCTCCCAGCCGAATGCCGCGGCTGAACAAGATCCCCCCATCCCCGATAACGGTAAAGTCGGAGTCAACTGCATCCACATCCAGCACGCCCGCCGCCTGCCCTTCTCCGATGCGGGCCGCACGCGCCCAGTTGAGCAGCCCCTCGGAACTGACGGACATGCGCGCAACCTGCAGGCCCGCATCCTCTATGACGTAATAGCGTTGGCGGAGTACGCTGCGCTGCGCAACGACCATCATGACCCGGCTATACCCATCACGGTCCGATGGCGTCATACGATAGTCAAAAATGACCTCGTCCCTGGAGTACGGAATCTGCTTGCCCGCCTGCAGGTCTATCATGTCCACAAGCTCGCGCGGATCACGCGACGGAAGTTCCAGAATGCGGACGCTGACGGCCTGCCTGGGCAGATAACTCACCACGCGGGCGCCCTGAGCGACGCCGGCCTTCTTTGCAGCAGCGCGGAGTACCTCTGCCGCCTTGCCGCCGGAGAGCTCGCAAGGCTCAACGACAAGATGCGTCACCACTGGTTTCTTGTGCTGGTAGTCCACTCTGGCCAGCTTGACCCAGCCACTGCCGAGTTCAACGATCACCAGACCGCCACGCGGGGGCCGCCGAATCGCCTCAGTACTCATGCCAGAAAAGTTTCCTCCCCTTGTCATCGCAGACGAACTCGGCACGCGCTTCAGCGCTTGGCATTGACTTGTCGTCCCGATCCCCATCCGCCATGATAACCCGTCCAACCACACGCCCGCCGAACGCGCCCTGGGCGTACACTGTCACATAGGGTCGGATCCGTGCGAATATCGCCATCGTAACGCCCTTGACCAGCATCAGCTCCTCGACAACATCAAACTTCCCGTTGTGACAAGGGTACGGATTTATAAGTCCACTATAGTATGATCCCTCAGCCCCTCCTGTCAATTCCTCATCATTGCGATCCCGCCAGTCCAAAATGCATGCCGCGAGAGAGTCGGCGAGCGTCCTGTCCACCCCCCCTTTATCCACTAGTAGCCCCCCTAGTTCCTGGGCGCTGGCCGAGTTCAGATTTACTTTGCCGGCTTCCATCTGAACGCCCCATAACGCTTCTACCCCCTTCTCGGTTCTTGACTCCCATGAGACGGAGAACACACCCTCGCTCAAAGATCGGTTATCCTTGAACAAGCCAGGGGCATTGGTTGCTGAATCTGCTCCGGCCAGACAAACCTGCGCGATGGCCATTTCAGCACCGGATCTTGCCAGATCCATGCATCGGCCTTGAGTGCGAATCTCTGATGCAACTCGTATTATGACAGACACTTGTGACCCTATTGCCACAGCAAGTCCGGATAGAAAGAACAGCACCCACAAGCAGAGTATGAGAACGGATCCCCCCATAGGTGTGCTCCAGGAAGGGATGCGCCCTGCCCACATGTTATGCCCGCTATTGTCTCGACCCTTCATTTCATACTACCAGCCCTGTCGGGCAAGTACACGCTCCACAATTTCGCCACGCACACGCTGACCTGAAGGGTGTATCCGTACTCTGACCTCGTGCGGAAGGTTGCTGCCATCAGTCCAAGCCTCCTGCCATCCGCCCTCCGGCCCGGATAGCGGATGCCTGCGATAGCGGAACTCCACCACATCAACGTCACTAACAAGCTTTTCTGACAGGACGTCTCCCGGTTCCGGTTCGGGAAAGAACCACTGTTTTCTGCAAAAAGCGCTGTTTGGCCGGTCCATGAAGTACTTGATCTGGCATATTCTGCGAACGATCCCTGTCCCATCGCCTGCCGGGCCGTCTACCGAAATGGCCAGGCCGGGAAACACAACCGAATCCTCAGCTCCTTTACACTGAATAGCGTAGAACCTGAAGGTATTGGCCCAGTCCCTACGCATCCAGTTCATTGCAAAATAGATGTCGGGTTCGCCCCTGGCGTATCCGTGCGCCGTTTCCCACAGCCGCATTCCACCGGCGAGGCACGCACCCGTCACGGCTATGATTCCACCCAGGATAGCAGTGGCCACAAGCAGTTCGATCAGGGTGAACCCCGCCCGGCGGACTGCCCATCCTGTCCTATGTGCGCTTGGAACCATATACCCACCGAACCTTCGTGCGCCTGCGAGCCGGTGTCTCGTTGCGCCAAACTGACACCGTTACCTCATGGATCGCCTGGGATGCGGTGGCCCCTGTTGCCATCGCGCCTTGAATTGACAATGAGCGTTGCTCCCATTCCCACTGATAATCTTCATTAGGTTCCGTAAATCGGCCAGTTGCCGACGGCGGCGCGTTGGACCCGACAGAGAGACTCAGCGCAATAGCGGACATGAGATCGTCGCTCAGCGCCTCCGTGCGGAGTGTCTCCCCCGATTCGCCCAGCGCTACAGCCGCGCTGTTCATCCCGCGCAGCACGGCGACTATGCCCAGCGACAAAATGACCAGTGCGACCAGGACTTCGATTAGCGTAAAGCCGACGCGTTGTACGTTCTTGTTCGCCACGGCGGGGTACCGGCTCAGTCCCAACTGTTGATATCGTCTTCCGCCTTCTGCTCGTCGGGGCCGCTGGACCAGAGGTCAAACCCGGCCGCATCGTGGGCGCCAGGGGAACGGTAATGGTAGGAACGCTTCCATGGATCCAGCGCCTTCTTTTCGAGATAGGGGCCGCGCCAGTTCCGCGCTGTGCCTGGCGCAGCCATCAGCGCGTTCAGGCCCTCTTCGTTGCCGGGATAGCGGTCGTTGTGCAGCCGGTAAAGCTTCAAGGCAAGCGAGACGTTCGCGATGTCGCCCATGGCAATGCTGCGCTTGGCTTCGTCCGATGCCGGCCACAGCCGGGGAATCACCATGCCTGCCAGCGCAGCGATGATGATCACGACGACCATGAGCTCGATCAGTGTGAACCCCGCCCGTGCTGTCTTCCAATTCACGGCTTTTCCTCCAGGCTCTGGATATACGCCCGCTCCAGCGCCTCTATATTGCGGATTGCCGGGGCATATGTAAATCCCAAAGCTTCGTCCGCGGTTTTTCCGTCCCGTATCTGAACACAAAAACGCTGGAACCTCTCGGTGCCGTGCCGGTCCAACAAAAAGCGGATCAGGCCAGCCGCCTGAGCATAGGCATGCCTTGCCTCCTCGGGCGACAGGTCCTCAGCGCCCCTTACCTGGACGAGCCGGCTTAGCGGCACAAGGCGCCGATCACGCCACAGAGCCCGCAACATCCGCCTGTCGGACAGCCCACCGCGTTCCTCCATCTGAGCCACACCTTCGTCGAGCCAGAAAGGAATGGGTCGCACAAACCCCACAAACTCGCGGAATACCAAGTGCGTCAACTCGTGGGGCAGAACACTCTGGAGAAATGCCTCGCTGCCGGCGTACGTGGTGATCTCCCTTTCGCGCAAACTGGCCCGACCGACTGCCCACTCCGGCGCGCCGGTCCGTTGTTGAAACGACTGACGATCCGCGCAAATGACAATGCGGCAGCGCTTTTCCCAAAGCCAGAAATCGTCGCGCTTCACGTACCCCAGGTCGTCCATGATCCTGCGGTACAGCCGTTCCGCCAAATCAGCCGCCCGGCGCGCATAGGAGGGTGAACCGGCTTCATCCAATACAATGAAATGCTCGGTCCTGATCTGGGTCCCTGTGCCGGCAAAGACCACAGACACCGGGAGACATCCGAACAACCAAGTCAGAAGAAAGAGTTCGCGCATGTACATCGGCAACAGAGCACTGGTTCTCACAACCCCGAACTCAGGCGAAAGATCGGAAGCAGCATGGCGGCCACAATGAAGCCGACCACTCCTCCGATACCCAGGATCAAGGCCGGCTCGAGCAGTGAAACCATCAGCCGGCTCTGCTGATCGCAGTCCCGTTCATAGAGGGCGGCGACTTCACCAAGCGATTCTTCCAGTCGGCCGGCCTCCTCGCCAACGGCCGTCATGTTCGCGATCAACGCCGGCATGTGCGCAGCTTTGCGCAATCCGGATGACAACGTCGCGCCCTGTCGAACCGTTCGAACGCGGACATCTTCCATTTCTTTCCTCAGGATATGGTTATGAAATGTGTGTTCGCTAAGCACAAGCGCCTTTTCGATGGACACACCGGCCTCAATCAGCATGGCAAGGGTTCGTGCAAATCGGGCAATCTCGGCGTGGAGCATGAACCGGCCTATCAGCGGCAGGCGCAACTGAACGCGATCCATAAGCAAACGGCCCTTCTCACGCGACATAAGCCTTGCGAGGACCGCTGCGCCAAGCAAAACGAGTATCAACATCCACGGCCAGTGGTTGCTGAAGAACTCGCTGATGCCGATCAGGATGCGCGTGGGAAGCGGCAGGTGGCGGAAGTCCTTGAAAAGCGCCGCCACGCGAGGAAGGAAGAAAGCCAGAAGAACAAACACCGTCCCCACGCCAACGACCAGAATCAGCGCGGGATAGGCAAGTGCCGCCTGCACCCGGCGACGAACTTCCTCCTCTT
This sequence comes from uncultured Victivallales bacterium, assembly GCA_964635275.1. Taxonomy (GTDB): domain Bacteria; phylum Verrucomicrobiota; class Kiritimatiellia; order UBA8416; family CAZWPN01; genus CAZWPN01. Next base: position 7,045 of record CAZWPN010000031.1, read on the forward strand.
TTTCGCGCGTTTCGGCCATGCGCTGCAGAACAGCGTCAAGCCGTCCAGCCGACTCGCCGGAGCGGATCATGCTGACGTAGATCTCAGGAAACACCGCAGGATGCCGCGACATGGAATCCGACAGCATCCCGCCATCCTGAATCTTCTGTCGCACATCCTCGATGACACTGCTTAGGGCCGGGCTCTCCGTCTGTTCCGCAATCGTGGAAAGCGCTCGGAGAATCGGCACCCCGGCCCTGGTCAGGCTGGCGAGTTGATACGTGAATACCGTCACGTCCCGGGCACTTGCCTTCCGCCACAGTTGCCGGAAACGTAAGGGAATCGAACCCTTCTCGCGCGCCTCCTGGACCGAGATCGGAATGTAACCCATCGCGTCGAGAGACGCGACAGCCGCCTCACGCGACACAGCTTCGATCTGACCCTCAAGGGTCTGATCGGGCCCACGTTTGGCCTTGTAGACATATCGCGGCATGATGAATCCGTATCCGGCAATCAGTACTTGGCCATCCGGATGGCCGGTTGACCTGATGCCCCATCGTAAACACCGATCAGAGCGTCGTCACCCGCAGCACTTCCTCAGCCGTTGTCAGCCCATTGGCGACCTTATCCCATCCATCGTGAGCAAGAACGGCCATGCCCTGCGCATCCGCCTCTTTCCGGATGGTAACCGCGGAAGACCGCTTCATGATCAAGTCCTGGATGGCGGGCGTCAGCAGCAGAAACTCGCTGATGGCCATACGGCCCCGGAATCCTGTCTGGCTGCACGCTCGACACCCATGGCTGCGAAAGAGGGTCCGGCCATCCTGATCATAGGGTTCCCGGCACTCCGGGCAAAGCAACCTAACCAGCCGTTGGGCCGCGAAAGCAAGAACCGTTGAGGTGAGCAGATAGGGGTCAATACCCATATCGGTCAGACGAACGGCGCCGCTTGCGGCATCGTTGGTGTGCAGCGTGCTGAGCACCATGTGCCCCGTCATCGCGGTCTGCACGGCGATCTCGGCCGTTTCGCGATCCCTCACCTCGCCCACCATCATGATGTCCGGATCGTGCCGGAGCATGCTGCGGAGCGCACGCGCGAAAGTCAGGCCGATTTTGGCATTGACCTGGGTCTGCGTGATGCCCCTGAGTTCATACTCGACGGGATCCTCTATAGTGATGATCTTCCTGTCCCTGGTATTCAACCGGCTGAGACAGGCGTAGAGCGTGGTGCTCTTCCCGCTGCCGGTCGGCCCCGTAACAAAGAGAATGCCATGCGGCCGGGCAATGAGGGACTTGAGCAAATCGAGATGCACTTCCGAGAACCCCAGTTGGCTAAGGTCAAAAAGCATTGTCGTCGGCAGAATACGCACCACAATGTCTTCGCCGTGGATCGATGGAACAACAGAGATTCTCAGGTCGTAATCCAGCCGGCCGATGGTAACACGCGTTCGACCGTCCTGCGGCAGCCGGCGTTCGACAATGTCGAGTCCCGACATCAGCTTGATGCGCGACACGATAGCGGGATAGAGAAAGCGGATGTCCTTGGGGACATGTGCGTCGAAAAGCACGCCGTCAATACGCCGCCGGATGACCACCCCATCGCGGTAGATCTCGAAGTGAATGTCGGTGGCACGCGCAGCAATGGCCTCCTGAAAGAGCTGGTTTACCAGCCGAACAACGGAGGCGTCCTTGGCCAGCCGCTCCAAGTCATGCGAAGTGTCGGCGGCAGCTTCCGCTGCACCAGAGTCAGTCTCTGTTGACAGGATCCGTTCGATGGTCTCTGCGCCAACGCCGTAATACCGTTTCACCGCCGACGCTATCTCGGGACGACACGCCAGAACCCGTTCCACCCGGTATCCGAGGTTCGTCTCGATATCCTCCACGGGGGCCAGGTCGAGGGGATTGGAAACGGCGATTGTCAGCACTCCGGAGTCCAGCTTGACGGGCAGGATTCCATAGTGAGCCGCCAGCTTGGCAGAAACTGTGCGGACAGCCTTGTTTTCGACGGGATACTCCTCCAGTGAGACAAACACCAGGCCGTAGTGCTCCGCCATCACCCGCAGCAGATCGCCCTCAGGAACCCAACCGCTTTCCAGCAGCACGGCAGGCAGCGACGTGTACTTGAGGCGGGCCTGTTCCAGCGCCTTGTCGAGCACCTCGGGGGCGAGCAGCCCCCGGTCAACCAGTTTTTGCTCAAGGCTGTGCATGCCATCTCCGCGGTCCCATTGGTCAGGCAATCTTCCCTATCATGTAGAATTCTTCATCCGCCCGGTTGTCCACCTGCCCGGACACGATCTTCTCGACGCCGTCAAGCGTCTCTCCGACCCGGACGAATTCCCCCTTGCGGCCTGTATAGGACTCCGCCACAAACATCGGCTGCGTCAGGAAGTTCGTGAGCTTCCTCGCCCGCTCGTAGATCGTCCGATCCGTCTTGGAAAGTTCGTCCACACCGATAACAGCCACGATGCGCCGCAGTTCGTCGTACTTCGTGAAGATACGCAGGCATTCCTGCGCCAGGTCGAAGTGCCGCTGGCCGACCACGCTCACGTCCAGGTTGGACGCCGATGACGCCAGAGGGTCAATGCCTGGATAGAGCCCAAGTTGCGTTCGCTCACGGGACAGCACCATGACCGCATCAAGGTAACTGAAGATCGCGACCACGGCCGGGTCGGTCAGGTCGTCGGCGGGAACATATACAGCCTCAAAGGCCGAGATGGACCCCTTGATGCGCTCGTGCACATCGCCGACCTCTGAACTAAGCGTGGGTTGGTATCCGGTTTCCGAGGGTGTGCGTCCCAGCAGGGTGGATATTTCCGCGCCTGCCTGCACGAACCGGAACACGTTGTCCATAAAGAGCAGGACTTCCTTCCCCTTGGACTCCAGGTACTCCGCCAGCGTGATGCCGGTTAACACAATGTTGAAACGTGCGCCGGGCGGCTCGTCCATCTGGCCAAAGGCCATCATGACCTTGTCAAGGATCCCGACCTGCTCAAACTCATAGTATAGCTCGTTGCCTTCGCGGATACGTTCGCCGATACCCGTAAAGACGCAGGCGCCCTCGTGCTGTTCCACAATGTTGTGTATCAATTCCGATATGAGAACCGTCTTGCCGCAGCCCGCGCCGCCGATGATGCCCGTCTTGCTTCCCCGAACCACCGGGAAAAGAAGATCCACAACCTTGATACCGGTCTCCACAATATCTGCGCGTGAAGACTTGAGGCGATCCATACTCATCGCCACCTTCGAGATATCCCGATGTATCGACCGCCTCTCAAGGGTTTCAATGGGCCCTTTGCCATCAATCGGTTTGCCCATCACGTTGATGATACGCCCGAAAAGCTCGTCGCCAACCGGTATCGTCAGCGACGCACCGGTGGCTGTCGCCACGGCATTGCGCTGAAGATTCAAGGTTGACGCCAGCGCCACACATCGCGCCACGTTGCCTTCAAGGTGCTCCGCGACCAGAAGGCTGATGTCCCGCTTGTCGAAGGTTCGTGTAACGATGGTCTCATGAAGGTCGGGCATCTCTTCGATGCTGGTGAACGTGACATCCACCACCGGCCCTTGAACTGCGGTAATCCGCCCCTTGTGCTCGACACCGCCCCTGGAATTCTCTGTCATTCGCTATCCTCCAGTCGCGTTTCCTTTCGCCGTACGTTCCCGCGCTAAGCGGCCCGCCGCTTATCCCGCTTCTTCTTGCCGGCCCTTGCCGAGAATGACTCCCTCATCCCCTTGTCAATCTGCTCGTGCGTCGCCTTGGAGCACATGTGTTTGACCTTCTTGAACTCCTTCTCGACCTTCTGGTGGCTTCCCTCAAGATGCATCGCCCGGGCCGAGAACTCGGCCAGTTTGCTGTCCTCAAAGATCTCGAACAGTTTGGATGTGACCCAAAGCGAGGCGAGGTATGCCGCCATGTCCTCGAAGGAGGATTCGACCACCACTCGCTGCGCCTCGGCCATAAAACGGGCGCCGGCCCCACGACGGGAAATCTCGCTGACTTCATTGCGATCAAAAAGCGTGCCGCAGGGAAGAAGCCCTGCCACATCGATAGTCTGCGAGGAAAACGACAGGGGCCTGGGATAGGCTACCAGCACACGACCCATGCGCTTCTCCAGGACCTCGGCGACCAGATAATTCTTCACCTCGATCGCCTGCTCATAAATCCGCCCTTGGGCGATGCCGGGAAACGCCTTGAAGCGCCGTCCTTGATCGCTCATCAGCGCCGAGCCCTTCTCGCCGATGACGATGAGTTCCACCTCGTCCGGACTGAGCCCGCCCATTGCGTTGAATCCCGCCCTTATCACGTTCTGGTTCAGCCCGCCCATGAAACCGGAATCGGACGTGACTATGATGACCCCGAGGACATCGGAGGCCTCCTTGACCAGCGGATTCTTCACCTTGACGAGGTCCACCACCCGGAAGAAGCCGGCGAATGCCTCCATGAATTCGTCGAACCGCTGCTTCTCCTTTTCCATCAGGTGGTACTGGGACCCCGCCACGTTCTTCAGGGTCTCCACCAGACTAAGGAGTTCCTTATTGAACTTCAGCGAGCGTCTCAGTTCGTTAAGTTGCACGCGGTTGCCGCCTTACATCTTGATTTGCTTCTTCACTTCACCGGCGGCCGCCGTCAGACGGGTCCGGAGACTGCCGTCTATTTCCATGCTGCCGATTTTCAGGATCAAGCCGGAAAGGAGCGAGGAGTCCAATGTTTCCCGAACGGTCACTTCCGCCCCGAACTTGCTCCTGAGCAGGTCCACCAGCCGCTGCCTGACATCAGGCGCCAGCGGATGGCTGACGACGAATTCCGCTTCGCCAGATTCCACCGTCAACTGGTTGGAATCCACTTCATCCAGCGCGTCCAGCAACTCGCTCACGAACTGATGATTCAGTTCCTGGGTCATGCGCTCACTACAGACCAGTTTGAAGACTTCCGCGCCGTACTGAACCGCCTTTTCTTCCATGTCCTGCAAAATCTGCTGGCGCAGTTTCTCTTCGCTCCGCCGCGCCTGGTCCATGATCTTCTCGCCTTCGCGCTTGGCCTCCACGGTAACCTGTTCGCGCAGCCGGCTCAGTTCCTTGTCCATTTCCTGTTTGTGCTTTTGCAGCGCATCCTCCGCCTCCTGTTTGCGTCGGGCAAGCTCGGCTTCATGCTCTTCGATCTCACGGCGAACTGTTTCCTCACGCTTGCGCACCTCGGTTTCCACCTGGCGGATCTTTTCGATGGCATTCAGGGTGTCGCTCAACAGCAGCCGCCGGATGACCAAGACCAGCACGACCAGCACGACGGCGTGCGCAACAACAATAGGCAACAGGATGCTTCCAATGTCCATGACCCTAATCTCCTACTATCCGGGACCAGCGAAGGTCCCGATCTGACTCAACTACTGCCACGCCCGAACAGCTGAAACAGTATCAGCAGGGCAATTACCGCGATGGCCTCAGCGAAAAGCAGCGCCACGATCATAGCCTGAAGAATCTGCCGTGCGGCCGAGGGGTTACGCCCCAGCGCTTTGATGCTGGAATACCCGATCGCCGCAATCACCCCGGACGGCCCGATGATCGTGACAAACATGACCAGAAAAATGATGAAACTCTCCACGCTTCCTCCACTCGGCTCCGCTACCTATCCCCAGGAGCACCTATTCCTCGATCAGAATCACACACTCCTGATTGTCGAACTTCATGATCCCCTTTTTCACTGCCAGTCGCGTCTGCCAGTCAATGACAATCTCGCCGGCCCTCAGCAGGCTGACGATCGGAGCATGATAGTCCAGGATCTCGAACTCGGCATCGTCTCCCGGGAAGGCCACACTCGCGGCCTTCCCATCGAATATCGTCTTCCGTGGACTCAGCACCGTCACCTTCATACCACTCTCCCGCAGCGGGAGCTCTTCACCCTTTCTCCTGGCCGCCAAAGAACGCCTTCATAAGGTCGGCCAACCCGGCGTCCACCTCCGGCGTCAGCGTCATCGTCTCTTGAATCTCTTGCAACAATCGAGGGTTCCTGTCCAGAGCAAAAGCATGTATCTCATCGCGGAACCGCGACTGAACGGCAGTCGTCTGGGACGACAGCCAGTCCCTCTGCAGTCCATAGAGGGCCAGGACCTGGGCGACCAGAGGGACAGGACGATACGCCCCCTGTTGGAGGACCACGAGCATCGCGCCACCCTTGCGAACGATGCGCTCCGCATCTCCTGACAGTCCGGTCTGCAGTTTGCTCAGGCGGATGATCTCGCTGTACCTGGCAAAGTCAGCACGAAGGCTCTGCCCCAGCGATCGCAGGATCGGCGGCTGAACCTTGCCGCCTATGATCGAGAGAGAGAGCCCGAAATCGATGGCTGGCCGGAATCCCTCCGCGAACAGGCTGGTGCTCATGCACACCTGCCCGTCGCACATCGAGGAAAGGTTCGACGGGATGTAGCCGGTCATGTCCCCTTGAAGCGTCTCGGCAATGGCGAGAAAAGTCACGGAACCGCCTCCGAACGTCTTGCAGAAACGACCGGCCCGCTCCATCAATTGCGTCTGGACGTAAAAGATATCGCCTGGGTAAGCCTCGCGCCCCGGCGGTCTGTCAAGCAGGAGCGACAGCTGGCGGTAGGCCCACGCATGCTTGGTGAGATCGTCAAACACCACCAGCACGTCGCGCCCCTGTGCGGCGAAATAGTCTGCCATCGTGGCCGTGGCAAACGGAATCAGGTACTGCTCGCCGACCGGTGCACTGTCCGTGGCCACCATGACAAGAGTGTAGGCCATGGCCCCGGTCTGCTGAAGCATGTTGACCACCTTCTCAAGCGCAGACAGGGATTTGCCGAGACAGCAGTAGATGCAGATCATGTTGCGGGATTTCTGGTTGATGATGGCGTCAACGGCAATGGTTGTCTTGCCGGTCATACGGTCGCCGACGATTAACTGCCGCTGGCCCTTGGCGATCGGAACGATCATGTCCACAATCTTCGTCCCGGTAGCAAGCATCTCATCCACCGACGCCCGCGCCGTAATTGGGGGCGATTCCCGCATGACAGGCAGAAGACAATCGGGTACGACCGGTTCTCCCTGATCGCACGCATTGCCCATCATATCCACCATCCGCCCGACAAACCCCTTCCCGACAGGGATCTGAAAAGGTTCGCTGATGGCCGAAACCTCCCGGCCCAACTTCAGATGGCCGGGATCTCCGAGGATGAGAACAAGGACATCGCGTTGGTCAAACCCCATGACGATGCCCTTGACACCCGATCCCAGGTCAACCAACTGCCCGTTCAGGCAGGAGCGCAGCCCATCAATCCGGGCCACGATCTCCTTGATATCTTTGATCCGCCCCTTCTCTTCAACTCTGATCTTGAAGAGCGGGACGGATAAACCGGGCAACTTGCTCATTCAGCCCCTCCCTGATCCGATCCGTAAGTGCCTTGCCGTTGGCGAGTTCCTCGAGCAGGTCCGGCCGTTGGATGTGGACATGCGCCAGGAAGTCCGCCAGTCTTCCCCTCACATTAACGGGTTCCACCTTCTCGAACACGCCATTCTGAAGCGCAAAGAGCGTCAGCACCTGGTCCAGCATCGACACTGGCCGGTTGGCATCCTGCTTGAGGAGTTCCTCAAGAATCCGGCCTCGTTTCAGACGCGTTTCGACATCGGCGGAAATCCCGGCCTTGATCCTGGTCAGCCGCTCCAACTCCTTGAAACGAACGAACTCCAGTTGCAGCATGCTCGTCAGCTTCTTCATCGCAGACCACTGGACGCGGTTTCCAATACGAGACACCGACAAGCCCATGTCTATCGCCGGTTTGAATCCTTCGCCGAAAAGTAGCGTGCTAAAATAAACCTGTCCGTCCGTCATCGAAATCGTGTTGGATGGAATGTAGCCGGCGACGTCCCCCTGAAGCGTTTCCACGATGGGCAGGTGTGTCATGGATCCGCCGCCCTTTATCTTGGCAAGCTTTCCCGCGCGCTCAACCAGTTGGGAGTGGAGATAGAAGATGTCGCCGGGATAGGCATCCCGGCCCGGCGCCCGTTCCAGCAGGAGCGAGATCTGCCGGTATGCCCAGGCATGTTTCGTGAAGTCATCAAAAACCACAAGAACATCGCCGCCGCGCGCATGCATGAAGTACTCGCCGAGGCTGGCGGCCACGTAGGGCGCCAGGTACTGCTGCCCCATGGGGTCCGCAGCGGTTGCCGCCACAATAATCCCATAATCCCAGACACCGTTCAGATTGAAGATTTCGGTCACTTTGGCCAGGGACGATTCGGACTTGCCGATGCAGCAGTAGATGCAGGTGACGTTCTTCCCCTTCTGGTTGACGATGGCATCCGTGCCAACCGTCGTTTTGCCGGTCATCCGGTCCCCGATCAGCAGCATGCGCTGGCCTTTGCCGATCGGTTTCATCATGTCTATGAGCTTGGTCCCCGTCTCCATGACTTCCACCAGCGGAACCCGCTCCAGAACCGATGGCGCCTTCCCGAAAATGGGGAACATGTCAACTTCCCGTATAGGCCCCATACCGTCTATGGGAATGCCCAGTGCATTGACTTTCCGACCGATAAATGTCTCCCCCACCGGAACACGGAACTCATCGAGCGTAGTCACCACCTTGTCGCCCGGCTTGATCGGAACCCCTTCACGCACCACCAGAACCATGACGTAGTCCGGATCAAACCCTACAATGACCCCTTGCGCCGAAGCGCCTATGGTCACAAGTTGTCCGTTCATGCAGTTGTTAAGACCCGTGACGCTGACAACATCCTGGCGGATTTCCGCCACCGTCCCGTGCTCTCTGACCTTGATCAGCTCGATCTTCATCGCCATGTCACACACCCGCCGGCATCGATACGCGCAGTCATGTAGACTGTCGCAACCCTGAGCAGAATCGGCAATGACTCCGGCCGGAACGCCAATGCGTCCGGCTGCAGGGATAGCTACATTGTTGACCCCGCGTATAGCGCGCCGTTTAGTTTTGTAATCATCACACTACGGCTTCTCCGCCTTCGACCGGCCGTACCACCGTAGAAAGAACAGCAGACTCATTGTCCCAAGGAACAAGAGAATGACGTAGATGATTCGCCAGGTGGTCTTGACGCTCGGCGGCTGAACATCGAATCCGTACTTAACCTTGCGGGTCGGCTTGAGCACGCTCTCGATACGCTCCAGTTTCGTCTCAATCTCGTCCAATTGCGCCGATTGTTCACGGTGGAAGGCGACATACCGGTCACTGATTGCATCCGGCCCTTTCTGCTTCCCGACCTCCTCCAGATTCTTCACGGTATCTTCCAGCAGTTTGGCAACGGAGGCAAACCGGTCCGAACTCGCCACCTTGGCCAGGAGGTTCGTGCTCTGCTCGGTGAGGGCGCGAACGCGGGACGCATTGACGTTCCACCTGTCGCGAACCTTGACCTCAAATACCTTTGTGCTGAGGGGCTCAACCTCCTCCTGCTCCTTGAAGACGTAGATGAGCCCCGTCTTCGGGTCCGACCCCACCTCCAACCCGCCTGCATCCAGAACGTCGTTTAACCGAATCTCGGAAGGAAGGTCACGCCTTATTGCGATGCGACGGGTTTCGTTGCTTGAGGTGTTATGAACCCTGATCTGGATCGTCAACGCCGACGCCCCCGCATCCGGCGTCCAATTCCTCTGCACACGCGGGGGAGTCTCAACCTCGCCCTGAAGGCCGTCCGGATCCTTGCCTGCCGCCAGCACAAGGTTCTCGATATGGCCGAGGTCACGTTTGGCTGACCGAAGAACCTCGACATTCAGGTCGTAGGCCCGGATGTGATCGGTGATTCTGGCGCCAGCCTTGACTTCGGCCTCTGCCTGACGCTTTTTGATAGCCTCCACCGCCTTTGCCACCTCGCGCCCAAGAGCCTGAGCGTTATCATAGGACCCGGTCTTCTCAAGTTTCCCGGCCAAATCGCTTGCCCGCTTGCGAAGCGCTTCCATGCTGGCCGGAGGGATCGTCCAGATGTCGCTGATCTCCACGTTGAACTCAGCGATTTCCTTAGGGCCGAGCTGAATGTTCTTGTGGACGTAGTATGTGCCACTCCTTACGTCGTAGCCGAGATCGAGACCCGCCAGATTGATAATTTCGTTCGTTCCGATACCAGAGGGGAGGTTCGACTTGATTGAGACAGACTGCACGCGCTCCGCAGGGTTGCCTGCGCGAATGCGCAAGACAACCTTCTCTGCGGCTCTCGCCGGAATGACACCCGCCAGCCATGCCACCGAAACCACGGCCAGAAGTCCGGAACTCAACACACGTCTAATCATACCATGGTGATGTTAGGCTAAGTGAGCGACACTGGCAAGCAAATCACCCTGTACCGGGAAGATTGAGCGAACCGAAGACAGCCGATGCGCGCGTCACCCGCCGCCCACCAGCGATTCCTCGACCACCGGCACGTCGCGCATCTGTTCGATCATCTTCTGGAGGAAGAGCAGTCGACCCTGAATCTCGAGGATGCTGCCGTTCAGCGCCTCTACCTGCGCCTTATCCACTCCGCCCTCTGCTCCACCACCAGGCGTCGGCGGCTCCTTCATGCCGTTCAGCCACTTGTAGCCCGTCGATGCGGAAAACTCCTCCAGCCGCGTCGCCAATTGACGGACGCGCTCGAACAACTGCCCCGTCTCGGTCGATTTGCCGAGGTCGGCCAGCACCCGTTGAACGGACTTCATGCTCTCGCGCACCTCCTGCAGGCGCGGACCGACACCTTGGAGGTCGCCGCGCGACAAGGCGCTCTTCACGTCCTGTATGCCCGCCGCCGCGTTCTGGGCCTCGGTCCTCGCACTTTGCGCCTTCTTGGCGGCATCTACCGAACTTGCGCCCGCCGTGCCCACGGCCCCCTCGATGGCCGCCAACTGCCCGAAGACCGTCGCAGCACCCGGCCCATCCGCGATGCTGCCCAGTTTGCCGTCCAACTGGCCCAGCGTTCCCAGAGTGCCTTCAACCGCACCGACCTGTGTCTGCACGGCGCTGACACCCGACATCAGCGTCTGAAGGTCCTGCTGCATGGCGCCCACATCGCCCCAACTCACCCCGCCCAGCGTGGCCATGACAGAGTTCAGCCCGGCCTGAATAGTGTACACGTCATTCCAGTCAACCTGGCTCATCTGCCCGGCCAGAGCCTGAACGTCGCCGCGCATCGCCGTAACATCGCTCCAGTTGATGCCTGTCAGCGCGTTGGTGACCGATGTCATACTGCTCGAGAGCGCATCGAGGTTGGTAATGCCGGCCAGGCGGATCTGAACGTCGCCCACGGCGGCAAGGATATTGGTTACGGCCGAGGCGATGCCGCCCAAGTTGCTGATGCTGCCCCAGTTGACCCCCTGTAGCGAAGCCACCACGGCATCCAGATTGGTCATTCCGCCCACCGTAGCCTGGATGTTGGTAACGGCCCTGAGAACATTGGTCATGTCAACAGCAATGGTGCCGATATTGCTGAAGGAGCCCCAGTTGACCCCCTGCAAGGCGGCGAGAACGGTGGGCAGGTTCGTGAACCCGCTCACCGCCGCATCCAGATTGGTGATGCTTGACTTCACATCCCCCAGCGTAGCCGCCATGCTGTCCAGATTGCTGATGGCACCCCAGTTCACCGCCCCCAGCGTGGCCGCAATGGTATTCAGGTTGGTGAAGCCGGTCAGCGTGGCCTGGATATTGGTGATTCCAGTGGCCAGCGACCCCATGTTGCTCAGAGACCCCCAGCTTACGGATTCGAGCGAGGCGAGAACCGCCGGCAGGTTCGTCATGCCGCCTACGGAGCCCTGGATATTCGTTATGCCGGCCTGCACTTGTGCAAGTGCCGTCGCTATGCTGTCCAGATTGCTCATCGCACCCCAGTTCACGCCGGAAAGCGTCGAGGCTATGGTGTTGAGGTTCGTGAACCCGGCAAGCGTGGACTGCATGTTGGTCGTGGCGACGAGAATATTCGTGATCCCGCCGGCCAACGCCCCCATGTTGCTGATGGAACCCCAGTCCACGGATTGCAGGGAAGAGAGCACCGTCGGAAGGTTGCTCATTGACCCCACGGCGACCTCGACGTTGGTCACGCTGGTGCGGATAGTGGCCAACGCTGTCGCCATCGTGTTCAGATTGCTCAACGACCCCCAGTCCACGGCTTCAAGCTGAGCGGAGATCGCATTCAGATTGGTCAACCCGTTCAGCGTGGTCTGGATATTAGTCACGCCGGAAGCGATCGACCCGATATTGCTGAGCGAGTTCCAATTCACCGCCTGAAGCGACGAAAGAACCGCCGGCAGATTCGTCATACCCCCAACCACGTTCCGGATGTCCGTGACTCCGGTCTGCAACTCGGTCAGCGCCGTTGCCATGCTGTCCAGATTGCTCATCGCACCCCAGTTGATGCCGGCCAACGTATCCGAGATAGTGCTGAGATTCGTCAACCCCGCCAGCGTGGCCTGCATATTCGTTGTGGCGTCGAGTATGTTTGTCATCCCGGAGGACAGGGCGCTGATGTTGCTGATCGCGCCCCAGTTGACGGACTGGAGTGAAGACAGAATTGCCGGCAGATTGGTCAACCCCTCAACCGCGCCCTGGATGTTCGTGACTCCGGAGTAGATATTCGTCAGCGATGAGCCGAAGCCGGTCAGGTTGCTGATGGCGCTCCAATTGATGCCGGCCAGGCTGTCCGCGACCTGGGACAGGTTGGTAAAACCCTCGAGCGTCGTCTGAATACCGGCAACGTCCGCATCGAGCGACTGCAGCATGGCCGTGGTATTAGTCAACCCACGCACCATGCCTGACAGGTTGGTGATTTGTGCACCCATGGACTGCACATCGCCGACGAGCTGGCCGAGCACGGCGGACTCACCCGCCTGATAGGGACCTACAACAGAGACAACGATACTGTCCCACGCCCTGCTCTGTACGCCAGGCGGATCCGAACATGTTATGGTGTAGGCGTTGGTTCCCCAGTCAGCCACCAGGTCGGTCTGATAGATTCCGCCAACAATCTCCCGCATTCCTGTCGTCACCCACACGGGAGCACCCGCCCCGGGTATCGCGTTGGAGACGCTCAGCGTCACTGAAGAGGCATATCCTGCAATCGTCTTGTAGAGAATGGTATTCGTGGATCCGAAGGTCACGGTTGTCGGCCGTGTAAGGATTCGCGCACGAGCGGAGGCCACGGACTCCGCCAATGAAGGCAGTTTGGCGTCCAAATTCGTTATCGCCGGCAGGATAACGCCGATATTGGTGGCCAAAGATGTCAACGCTTCCATGGCGCGATTCGTAAAGGTGCCGACGCTCTCCTGCAAGTTGGAGATCCCACCCTCAAGCGTGCGGGTCGCGTTGGTCAGCGTGTCGAGCCGGTCCAAGGCATTGGACCTGAAGATCGCCTGAGAGGCGGCAAAGTCGCTCAGGTTCGACGCCACGGCCTGCAGATTTGACTGCATGCCGGAGGAACTGGCGGCGATCGCGTCCAGAATCTCAGGAGTCTGCGACATGTCCAGCGCCAGCCGTAGAGTATAAGTCACAATGGACTCATAGGTTTGGCCGGAAAACTCAATGCTTACCTTCGCGAAGTAGGTCTGCCCGTATTTCAGCGTATCAGTCACACGGTCCCATTCGAATCGGTACACTCCGGTAGAATTACCTTCATTACTCAAGGGCGTGGTTGAGGCAAGGTTGGTCATCGTCTGCCCGGCGGCATCGTAGATCTGGACATCACAACGGGTGGACTCGGTCAGCAACCTGCCCGACCTCTGCAGCCAGGCGTGGATCGTCAGGCGATTCGTGTAGGCGTCAAAGGCGAAGTCCGCCAGGACCTGGTTGACACCCAATTCCTGCTGCGACCGGTTCATGATGATCTCAATGGTCCGGGAGGGACGCGATTCCCAGTTAAACACGACATAGTCATTGTAGAACTCGCGGAACCAGACGGTGTCCCATGTGCCGAATGGGTATTCGCGTGTAATGGGCGACGTAAGATCCGCGGCGGACCAACCCGAACTGTCGGTGACGCTGAGTTGATTGAGATTGTTGGACGTGCTGGAGTCCAACACCTTCCAGGTGATTGCGTAGTAGTTGACTGCAAATGAGCCGATGTCGTCAAACGGGCCCGGCTTGTCAACCGGGAACTGACTTCCGAAGTAGGCGTGGTCCTGCACCCTCAGCCACATGATGGGCGTCTTGATGTTGGGCGTTGTCCACGGGTAGGTTTCGGCCGGCCGGTCGTGGCCGATGTTCTTATTGTAGGCTCCTTCGGTATTGATAAGCGTCCAACTGTCTGGTGAGCGAAGCGGATCGGTTGAGTAGTACAGATCCACGCTCGTCACCTCGCCACGCGTAATCCAATTCACGCCGACGGTCTCCAACGCATAGATATCGGCCGTGAACGACTCGATGTCGAATCGTGCCGCGATGTCGAAGTCCTCGAAGGTGTCCTTGACCAGTTCATCGTTGATGTTGGTCACGATGATCCGGGTGCGCCCGAGTGTGTTGGGGATGTCCACCCAGGTGAAGCTGAATATACCACCGATCAGATCCACTTGCCCGATATGTATCGTGTTGGTGACATCGAAAGGCGATGTGGAGTAAGCAACCACAAAGTTAGTGTCTACGTTTCCGCCTCGGCTCCACTGAATCTCATTGTTGCTGCCGACCTTCCAGAAATCGCCCGCCTTTGGATTGATGATGCGTATCGAGGGTTTCGGCACGATCTCGAACCGCTCCGAAACCGCGGTGTATCGCCCATCCGTGATCTGGATGGTCACATTGCTTCCTATAGCGCTGTTTGTCATTGGCCAGTGGTAGAGGATGCCGGGCACTCCCGGCGCAATCGACTCGGTGTGGACGACACTGGTCCATTCCCACAGCGAGAAACTCAGGTCATACGTCGGGCCCGCATCTACGCTCGCCCACCGGATCGTATTCGTACCGTCCGTGATGGCCCAAATATCGGTGCGGATGGGGGAAGTCACCTTGATGCCGCGAACGGTGAACGCGGGCGAAATATTGCTGTAGGAGCCTGAAACCACCATCAACCGGGCGTTGGTGGACGGCATCCGGGTAAGTTCGCTTGACGATTCCAGTCTCCACAGAAACGAGTTGGGGCCATCCACGATCGCCATCTGATTGGTCACCGGATTCGCAAGATCGAACGGACCACCATCGGCGGAGTAGTAAATCGCCGCGCGTGCCGAGGCACCCATCCCCGCAGCGAGGAACGTCACTGGAGCGGTGGCGCCCAGATCGAGAACGGCGCCTGCGCCGGGCGCCGTCATTTTAATCCCCTTAAGGGTGAATGGATCGGAATACATGACCACGTCAATGTCGTTGGACGGGGAAATGACGCTCATGCGAACGACGGCATTGGTGCTCGGGTCGAGCCCTGCTTCAACAACCCACCGCGAACTCTCTACGACGACGTTCATGTTGGACGAGATTCCGGCTGTCTGCCAGGGCCCCGCAAGGCCTGCTGCAGACACATGCCCCATGGCTCGCGCGGAGGAGTTAAGCCCGGCGGACTTCCATCGCAGAAACCTCTCGGATCCGATGTCCCATACCTCCCCCGCCGCGGGACGCGTCAGCCGGATGCCGCGCACCGTAAACGGCGCTGAAACGGCGCTGTAGATGCCTGCGGCAATCTTCAGCCGGGCCGTATCCGTCGGCGTCAGACTGCGGGGCACCACGAAAGGAACCGCGTTATTCCCCGCGCCAGGGCCATCGTCCTGGTTCAGCAGGCCGGTCAGGAACGGATCCACCGCAAAGTTGTTCAAGCCGTTGGTCGAATGGAATACCCGCGCGCTGGTCCCGCCGGCACTGGCGGAGAACCACTGCAAACCCTGGAAGTTGGTTGTCCCCATCGTGTAGACCACGCCATTGGATGGATGGGTAATTGCCATTCCTTTGATCTTGAACACCGCGTCCGACACGTCCCTCACGGGCAGGAGTTCCGTCCCGTCCGACGGCTGCGTCGCCGTGACTCTGGCGCGGGCAAAATTGGACGGCCGCCGGATGCTCCCCGGAACGAACGTCCTCTGCCCGATATACTTAGGAACGGCTACCGACGCAACGAGAGTCTCAAAATCATTGGTGCCGGGATTGTCTTCGTAAGCCATTTCTATAGAGAAATTAAAATTCACCCCTTCATGAAGCCACGAGACCACGTTGGTAAGGTCAAACTCCCAGTCTACACCATCCCTGGCCGTGCCGTTGGGGTGGACAATTTGCACACCGGTCAGATCGAAGAGTTCCGTGATATCGTACAGGTCTTCGCGTCCCGCCTCCGCCGCAATCACGCGGACCCGGGCCTGATCGGACGGCGGCCCAGGGATGACCCAAGGCGAAAACTCATTGGTAACGACCGTTGATCCGCTGTTGATATTGGCAAATCCCATGGCGATCGGCATCCAGTTGGTCCCATCGACTGAGTACTCGATATTCACCGAGTCGCCGGCGCCGCCTGAGGTCCACTGGACGGTCTTGACAGTCCCGATCTGCCATTGGTTTCTTGCGGTGCCACCCACAGGGGATATGACATTGATATCCGCCAACGTGAAGGGATGGGAGAGCCCCCAGACTTTGGACGGATTATGGAGCGATCGAACTAGTATACGGGCACCCTCGGTTGGGTTCTGCGCGGTCAGGATCGTGTCGAATGTGTTCGCGCCTGGCAGACACGGAGCGTTCGGAGTCAGATTCGTCCAGGCAGACCCGTTGTAGAAATCAATCGACACGCCGTTCGTGCCGGCGCCGGCCGCCACCCATCGGATCGTGATCAAGTTACCCATTTTGATACCCGACCCTAGCGTCGGGTACGTAACCACGATTCCGGCGTTGGTGAAAACTTCGTCCGAGATGTCATAAAAGGCGGCATCGTCACGGGTGGGCGCGTTAACGTCGGTAACGGACACACCCATCTTGGCCTGCTCCGAAATGAACTCCGCCCGATTCGACGGTGTCAGCCAGTTGAAGACATTGTTCCCCACCGCGTTGGGCGCGTTCGTAATCTCGAACCAGTTGTCGCCGCCGTCATTGCTGAACCAGATGACCACCGGCGTGCCCAGATTGTTCCCGCTTCCCCAGCCCGGCGATTCCCAGGTCACGCGGTTGGTGTACCCGACATACCACTGTTCGCCGCCATCCGGGGCGGTGATCCGAAAGGTTTGGATAATCTGAAAATCGCCATCCGACTGATCCGCAATCGTCGCATCGTTCAGATCGAAGATGCGAATGCGCCAGTCGTCGGAGCGCGCTGGCACAAAGTCAGCATAGATTACATTAGTCGATGCACCGCTGTTCCTGATTCCAGTGGCAATGGTGCGGACGAAGTTGGATCCGCTCTGGTTGTAGAGATCAATCCGCAAGTTGTCGCTGACCGGACCTTCCGACTTCCATCGGATGACGTATGGCACGCCGACCACCAGCGCATCGGCCCCGCGCTCCTGCCCGTTAGGGAACGTGAGGTGCAGTCTGGCTCGTGACTTTACCAACTGGACCCAATCCAAGGCTGTCTGTGTCGATCCATCGGAATCAAGAAAAGCTCTGAATTTGAACACTCCGCCAGTCCCTTGGTAGATCTGGTTGTAAAACTCGGTGATCAGGCCAGCGATGGTTCCTTGTGAGTTAGCAAGACCCCACTCGGCAGCACCCGCAGTCGTCCAAGTTGAGCCAGCCAGGTAGTACCAGGTCGCCCCGTTGTCGCCCGACAACTGGTATCGCACCGCGCTGTCCAAGTTGGTGGCCACCCTGTGGGAAAAACCCATCAACCTGCCCAGGAACAGCTCCCCATACCCGTCGGCCGGCATAATCCACGGGCGATTGTCGGGATACCTGGATTGCTTGACTATCATGCCCTGGAGAACTGGGGCGACTGTGCTGGATTCACTCTCAATAACACTCCGATACTGGAAGTAGCGACCGAGCGGAATCTTCTTCACCATTGTCTCTGAAGGGATCGTGAAGTATGAGTTGGCTGTTCCGTCGGGCCCGATAAACGCAGAGCCAATCAGTTGTTCGTCGTTCCCAACGCTGACCTGAAACCGGATGTTGCCTATGCCGGCACTGTAGTGATCCGCCACTTCCTGCTCCTGTAATGCGCGCCGGTGTATCGCCACTTCATCCAATATACCTTTCACGCCGCTTCCGCCAGCCAGAGAGAGCCCCATGCGCAGTGGTCCGCCGAAGCTATCAACCTCGGAAGAGGGAACAGGCACCCTTGCCGCCGCCATCCCGTTGATATAGACAACAATCTCGCTTCCATCATAAGTTCCTGCAATGTGGTTCCATACACCGGTATGGAGTCCAGACATTGCCGTGGCCGTACTGCCCGTTCCCCCGATCCAGAAGAAGGGCCGGCCATTCGCGTCTGTGGCCAGACGGAAACCTCCTGCACCGCTCTGCTTGTCCACGAACGTAGCAGGACCAGCATCCGACAGCTTGGCCCAGCACTCTACCGAGAAGGTCGCCAGATGAAGCGTATCGCTGTCCGGAACGTCCACTCGTGCGCTGCCTCCAAACAACAGAGCCCACCCAAACCGCCCGCTGGATATGTGCGACACCGCCCCTGCGAGAGTACCGTCATCCGCCGGCAGAGCCGCATCCGTCGCTGTCAAGCCGTTGGTCTCATCAAAGTGCCACATGGCAACAAGGTCAGGATCTCCTACACTCAATGATTCGCCAGCCGCGAAATTCTCTTGCCACTGGATATCTTCCCATATGGCTTGCCCCCCTGCGTTGAGAACACGTCCCGTATAGATGGCATTCCGTGTATTATCGCGCCCAACACCCACGTTGTAGAGGATCTCCCCACCAGTAAGTGCACGTGAATACAACATCACCTCATCTATTGTTCCGAGCAAGTAGCGAATCGGCGCGCCAGGCGATGCCCCAATCCATGTGTCGGACTGCGCAAGCACGCCGGGAGTCCCACC
The DNA here is from genome assembly GCA_964635275.1 of uncultured Victivallales bacterium. GTDB lineage: Bacteria > Verrucomicrobiota > Kiritimatiellia > UBA8416 > CAZWPN01 > CAZWPN01. The sequence continues at coordinate 25,904 of CAZWPN010000031.1, forward strand.
AAGACCGGCCGAAGCCACTGGCCAACCGTCCACGTAAAGGTGGATATGCTGTCCGCTGCGAATACCCGCCAAGTGATGCCATGCGCCATCGTTGAGATTCGTGAGCTTGCTGGATGCGGCGATGTCTCCACCGCCAATGTTCATCACAAAAGCCGCCCGGCCTGGTGAGTCGCTCACGCCGTCACTGTTGACCTCCAACCGGAAACCTCCATTCGCCTTTGACACCACGCCTCCCCTGGCATTGCCTGTCGTTCTAACCCACGCCGAAACCGTCAGGTCGCCCAACAGAGGAGTTCCCGCCGCGATAACGTAGTCACCCGATCCGTCAAAGAGGCCGGCAGCCGCACCCACTTTGTAGAACGGAGTCGGGATTGCCCCGCCCTGCGGATTGCCGTTCTGACCGGATGCCGCGTCCGCCACAGACGAACCCGCGCCCCACACACTCTCGTCCATATGCCACAAGTTCAGCAGACCAGCCGCCGGGGCTGACGCATTAACCAGTCCGGGTGTTGACGCCCGGTCAATCAGTTGAAGCTCATCTCCGACCCATTTTACACCTCCGGATCCGAAATCCCCCAGGGAGAACGATTCGACCGAGTCATCTGTGAACAGCGTTCCCGAAGAGATGTCGTCCACCTGCACCGCGCCAATAACCGGGGAGGAGTCACCGCTTCCTTCAAACAAGACCCGATACTGAAAATAGCGCTTGTTATAGATGCTCGCGTGAATAGTGGCGCCCGCATGTTGCAGAACCTCGAACCAGTCACTCGCCGTGCCATCATCTCCCACAAAGGTCGTCGAAAGAGGAAGGGAATCACCGGACCGCACCTGCAAACGCACACGACCCGCCGACGTCCGGATACCGGCAACAAAGTGCGCTTTGGCCTCAGCCCTGTCCAACACCCTGTCGTACATCGCCGCCTCGTCCAACGACCCTCTGAAAAAGTCCCCGGCCGCAACGCCAATACGGACTCCCCGCACCGGGATCGGTGTGCTCGACACGAGAGCCACATGGTTCCAACCAGGTAGAAGGCGTCGTGAGACGTCGTTGCCATTGACAAAAAGCCGATAGTCAGCCGTCGGCATTCCATACGCGACAACTTGTCCATATGCTATCGCCAGCCCGGTCCTGTTAGTCGCATCATCGCATAGCTGCATGACACCGTCGTCTATAGACTTCGTATTGATCCAGAACTCGATGGTCCTGACTTCGTCATTGGCCAACCCGGGAACATCAACATAGGTGCCCACACCGTCAAAGAGGGCTGCTGCGGTACCGAATTTCGCAAGTACGTCGACAGCTACGCCGCCAACAGCGGTGCCATTTCTACCTCCACGCAACGCCTCATTGGCGAATCCCCCATCCATGCGATACAGGCAAACCATGCTTGAATCCGAAGCATCAAGCCCCTCAGGCACACTCCATCGCAGTTTGTACCATGTTCGCGCCACACCCCCATCCACGACTCTGGATGTGAATGTTGCGGTCTTGCGAAATCCGCCATTTCTCTGCTGGCCCATGGCGATCTGGGGAGTAACAATGGCAGTGGGCCAAGTCGCGACACCATCCTTCACGCCGGCGCCAAAATCGGCGGTGGTGTTATCCATGAAGACTCCGGAACTCGCAAGAAAACCAGCTGCGTCCAGGAGCACCTTGCTCGTGGTGGCATATGGAGGACCATAAAGATAGGCCCGGTACTGAGCAAAAGGCTCCCAAACGCGGAAGTCGGACCCAATAGATTGCAGAGGCTCAAAGCGTCCCGCATAAAAGGTGCCGGCAGTTCCGTCGGGCCCAACGAAACCTCGCTGGGCAACCTCGTTGGTAGTGCCGCCTGATCGGACCTGAAACAAAACCGCCTTTGGGAGCAAATACAGCGATGCCACTTCGTCCGCCGAGAGAGCTCGGTTAAAAATGGCCACTTCGTCGAATGTTGCATCCTGCCGGTAGCCCTGCGCCGTTCCCGAGACGTTGTAGTAGTCGGTCTGGTTCAGGACTTGGCTCTTGGCGAACACCACGCTTCGATCAAGCTTGCCATCGAGGTAGATCCTGGTGTCGCCGTCGCTGGATCGCCATGTAGCGGCAACGTGCGTCCATGAGTTGGATGCCATCGTCGACGCCGAGTTGATCCAAATGCCATTAATATATACGGCAATCTTCCGCGTATCGTCACGGCTGGCATAGACGCCGTTGTGCAAGGCCCCGTATGCGCCAACCAAGCCGCCAATGCGCGACATGTCGCGCCGCTTCATCCAGAAACTGATGGTCCATTCCCGCGCCCCGTTCAACAGGTACAGGTAAGGGATCTTCACATACTGGTTGCCGCTCAAGTTACCGACAAAGTCGGCGGCATGCGACCCGACGCGCGCGGACGTCACAAAGGTCATCGCAGAACCTGCCTGGGCGTTCGATCCCCGCACCTCGTCCCGCAGCGAGTTATTGAAGTGGTACAGGCACATCATACCGGTATAGTTCGTGGTCATCGGCCCGCCGGCATTCTCAACAACCTTGTCTTCGAACTGCGCATGGATGCGCTCCCACAACCCGCCGACGTTGTCGAACACCCGGGAAGTAAACGTCGCAGGGTTGCCAAAAGGGCTCGCGCGTATGATCGAGACATCTGCCCCAATACTGGCGTTTGCCCGGTAAGTGCCCGTCGTGTAGTAGGTTGGAATCGATGCGTCATATCGCAGCGCCGCCTGAAGCAGGAGTCTTGCTACATTCGTCTTTGCATCAGCGTCATATGCCACTTCGATCAGGGAGGGGTCGGACACCTGGTACTGTGCCCCATTTTCGAATTCCCAACGGTTGGTCAGGTTGGCGAAGGCTGACGATGCCAGCGCAAGAACGGCAAGAGCGATTGCGGCAAAGGCCCCACGCGGACGCACACCCGGAATCATGACACCCCAAGTCCGGCTCTGCGACAACAGGTCCGTCAGCGCCGACGGCAAGCATCCGCTGCGACGGCAGTTTTGTAGGTCATTCATTTCGCACCCCCGAAGATTCAGACAGGATTTGGCATCCCTCCACGTCCGAAAGTATAGCCCGACTTGGATTGGCAGTTGTCATGGAACTGCAAAGATATGGTGATGTGTG
>CAZWPN010000032.1:0-28404 GCA_964635275.1 uncultured Victivallales bacterium
CGCGACCCATTGCGGACACCTTTGCGGCAGCGGCTCCGCCGGAGGCGTCGCCCCACCTAGCGAAACATACAGTCTGTATATGTTCCACAGGTGGGGCGAGCTCTCCGAGCGAGCCGTAAACAAAGGACGCACACGAGTCCGCAAAACGTTTTGCCTTCCGCCGAGGATCAGGGCTCCGGGAATTCGCTTGAGACGGGTTGTGGGTTCTGGTAACTGCGAGACACGACCATGGATATGCGAGCCATTATTCGCCACCGCTTGCCGTCAGGCGAGCTTAGCTGGTTGCGGTTTGAGCACCCGGCGGTGGAATATGTCGTCCACAAGCCTTCGGAGGTTCTGTCTGCGCTCGCGGAAGTGGAGTCCGCCGTGCGGAAGAACAGGTGGTATGCTGCCGGGTACGTCGCATACGAAGCTGCGCCAGGATTCGATGCGTCGCTTGCGGTTCGTTCGGGGGTCCCGTTGCCGCTGCTGCATTTCGGGCTGTTTTCGTCCTGCGTCATGTCTGAAGAATGGCCGGCTACCGAGACGGCGCTGCCAGGCAAGCCTGGGGCCGGGTCGCTCTGGTCTCCCACACTTACGGAATCCGACTTTTGCTCCAAGTTGACGCGGGCTCGAAAATACCTTTTTGACGGCGACACATACCAGGTCAATTTTACTTTCCGTCTGCGTTCGGAATGGGCAGCGGACAACATTCTTACCTTCGCGCGATTCTGCGAGGCTCAGCCGACGGAGTACGCTGCTTTTATTGACACAGGACGGCATGTGCTGATCTCGGCGTCGCCGGAGCTGTTCTATCGTGCCGATGGAGGACTTCTGACCTGCCGGCCGATGAAGGGAACTGCTGCGCGTGGCGCCACTCCTGAAGATGATATGGCCAGACGGCAGGAACTTGAGCGCTCCGAGAAGAACCGGGCCGAGAACATCATGATCGTAGACATGATTCGCAACGACTTGGGGAAGATCGCCGTTCCGGGTTCGGTAGAGGTGAGTCGGCTATGCGAGGTGGAGGCACATCCGACGGTTTGGCAGATGACTTCGACGGTTACAGCCCGGAGCGCCGCTACGACTGTGGAGTGTTTTCGGGCATTGTTTCCCTGTGCATCCATCACCGGTGCGCCCAAGAGGCGTACGATGGAGATTATAGCAGCGCTGGAGTCGGAATCCCGCGGTGTTTACACGGGGGCAATCGGTGTGATGAAGCCGGACGGAGATGCCTGTTTCAGCGTCGCGATCCGCACGATGCACGTTGATCGGGAACGGGCGACGGCGGAGTACGGCGTGGGATCAGGTGTGGTGTGGGATTCCGACGACGTGGAGGAGTACCGCGAATGCCATATGAAGGCACGGGTATTGCGGCGCGCCGCCGGTGACGGTTCTCTTCTGGAGACCATCTTGTGGACACCTGCCAGAGGGTACGTGTGGCTGGATCAGCATCTGGGACGGATGCGCCGGTCGGCGGCAGTCTTCGGCTTTTCCATGGATGAGGAAGGCGTCCGGCGCACGTTACGCGAGGCAGTTGCCCGCGGCGGACTGTGCCCCCTGCGTGTGAGATTGGTGCTTGGGGCGGATGGCGTTGCCCGTGCGCAGTCGGAAGCGGCACCCGCCATGCTCGCGAGGCCGATGCGTGTGGCTCTGGCCGTTGCGCCCGTTCGGCGGAGTGACATCCGCCTTCGCCACAAGACCACGTGCCGTGGCGTTTACGATGATGCCCGCCGCTGTGCGAACGATGTTGACGATGTCATTCTGTGGAACGAAGAGGGGGAGTTGACCGAGAGTACTATCGCGAACATCGTGATTCGCCTGGACGGACAGTGGGTCACGCCGCCTCAGGACTGCGGGCTTCTTGCCGGCATTCATCGGGGCGTTCTGCTGCGTCGTGGCTGTGTTCGGGAGCGGGTGATTCGGCGCGGTGACCTGGATCGTGCGGAATGCCTTTGCCTGGTGAATTCCGTCCGCGGGATCATGCGCGCCGAACGAGTCGGCTAAAGAGTGTTGGCTTGGATGCCGTCGAGTTTCTCAGAGGCGTCTACCTCGTCGGTGGCCTGAAGAACGGCGTCGGTCAGCAGCGTGATGGTGTTGCTGCCTATTTCCGCGATGCCCGAGGTCACGACGAACCAGAGCGTGTCGTCATCTTGCCGGATGGCCATCACTCCGTCTCCTGTCAGTGCCGTCAGAGGTGCATGGTTGGGTAGCACGCCGAAGCTGCCGAAGGTGGATGGGATGCGGGCAGCGTCGCACGTTCCCTGCCACGCCGCACCCTGAGGTGTCCGTATCGAAACTTGTATTACGCCGCTCATGGATGCAAATTACGTCCGCAGTGTCTTGGCCTTCTGGACGGCGGCATCGATGTTGCCGACCATATAGAAGGCCTGTTCCGGAATGCTATCGTGTTTCCCATTCAGCACTTCCTTGAAGGACCGGATGGTGTCGGCGAGTTCGACGTAGGCGCCCTTCATGCTCGTGAACTGCTCGGCCACGTGCAGTGGTTGGGACAGGAAGCGCTGGATTTTGCGTGCGCGCGCCACCGTGAGGCGGTCTTCTTCCGACAGTTCGTCAATGCCGAGAATGGCTATGATATCGCGGAGTTCCTTGTACCGCTGAAGGATTTCCTGAACGCCGCGCGCCACCGCGTAGTGCTCCTTGCCGACAATATCCGCGGATAGCATGGTGGAAGATGAGCCCAATGGATCGACTGCGGGATATATGCCCAATTCCGCGATAGTGCGAGAGAGCTCTGTTGTTGCATCGAGGTGGGCAAAGGTGGCGGCGGGTGCCGGATCGGTGTAATCGTCGGCGGGAACGTATATGGCTTGAACCGACGTGATGGACCCGTTGCGCGTCGAGGTGATGCGCTCCTGGAGTTCGCCCATGTCGGTGCCGAGAGTGGGCTGGTAACCGACTGCCGATGGGATTCGGCCCAGCAGGGCCGAGACTTCCGACCCGGCCTGGGTGAAGCGAAAGATGTTGTCGATGAACAGGAGAACGTCCTGCCGGAGTTCCTCGCGGAAGTACTCCGCCACTGTCAGGGCGGAAAGCGCCACGCGCGCCCGGGCGCCCGGCGGTTCGTTCATCTGGCCGAAGATCATCGAGGTCTTAGAGAGAACGCCGGACTCCTGCATTTCGCGGTAGAGCTGCGTGCCTTCGCGCGTGCGCTCGCCGACACCTCCGAACACCGAGAAACCGCCGTGTTTCGTGGCGATGTTGTGGATCAACTCCTGGATGAGCACGGTCTTACCAACTCCGGCGCCGCCAAACAGGCCGATCTTTCCGCCTTTCTTGTATGGCGCGAGGAGGTCGATGACCTTGATGCCGGTAACCAGGATGACGTCCTGCGTCTGCTGTTCGTGGAATTCCGGGGCTTCCCGGTGGATGGGGAGGCGCTTGGTGAAGTCCAGGGCGCCCTTGCCGTCAATAGGATCGCCAAGCAGATTGAGGACGCGTCCGAGCACGCCGGGGCCGACAGGCATCATGATCGGGTTGTTGGTATCGGTAACCTCGGCGCCGCGACTGAGACCGTCTGTGCTGTCCATGGCGATGGTGCGGACGGCGCTGTTGCCGAGGTGCTGTGCCACCTCCAGCGTCAGGTTGGCCGGACCATCGCTGATCCCGGGGTTGTGGACGTGAAGAGCGGAGCGGATGAAAGGAAGGGCGCCTTCCTCGAAGGCGACGTCAACGACTGGTCCCATGACCTGAATGACTCTTCCCTTGCGATTGGCGTGGGCGGATATGTTCATATACAGTCTCCAGGACTAGACGGCTTCGGCGAGCGATTCGGCGCCGGCAATGATTTCGTTGAGTTCACGGGTAATGGCGGCCTGCCTTGCACGGTTGCGGAGCAGGATGTAATGGTCAATCAGTCGGTCTACATTGGCGGTGGAACTGTCCATAGTCGTCATGCGGGCGGCATTCTCGCTGGTGGCGCTGTGAAGGAGGGCCGAGAAGATGCGGAACGTGACGAGTTTTGGCAGCAATGTTTCGAGGAATACCGCGGGGGCTGGTTCGAGCATCCGGTCCGCAAACTCTCCGGCTGGCTTTGCGGGCGATGGAATGGAGATCGGCAGCAGCAGCTCGAAGGTCGGCGTCTGTGACATGACGTTGCGGAATAGGTTGTAGGCCAGGTAGACAGTGTCGTACTCGCCTGCGAGAAAGGCTTCCTGCATTTCCGCGGCGAGGCGATGCGCGTGTGCGAGGGTCGGCTTACGGCTGATCTGCTCATGGCGGGAATGAACAGGGTATTCATCCCGAAAAATCAGCCGGCCCCGGCGTCCGCAGAGGGAGATGGCTACTTCGAGTGCACCGTGCGCCCTTTGAGAGGATATCCATTCATGCACAAACCGGGCGAGACTGTTGTTGAACCCTCCGCAGAGGCCCATGTCCGAGGTTATGAGAAGAATGAGCACACGTCTCGACTTTGGCGGCTGGGTGAGAAGCGGATGATCAGCCGTGGTCGAAGCGGCGAGGACAGGTGCCAGGGCAGCTTCGAACGCACCGAGGAAGCGTGAAAGCTCCGTCTGCGCGCGCTGGAATCGTCTGAGCGAATTAGCGGAGACCAGCTTCATGGTCTGCGTGATCTTTCGAGTGCCTCGCAGACGCGACAGTCGGTCGTTGTATTCCTTGACGGTTGGCATCGAGCTTCCTATGGGGCGGTGGACGAAACGCCGGTTCCAGATATCCGGGCCAGCAACGCGTCCAGTTTCCTGCGGAGTTCTTCGGTCAGCGTTTTCTTCTCTGCAATCTCGCGCGCAATCTCGACCCCCTCGCTATCCATGGCATGGAGTAGACGCTCCTCGAAGGCGGCGACCCCGCTGGGCGGCATGCCGTCGAGGTAGCCTTGGACGCCGGCAAAGATGATGGCGATTTGGTGCGTCACGGGCAGCGTGACATGCTGCCCCTGTTTCATCATTTCCATCAACCGGCGGCCGCGTTCCAACTGCCGCTTCGTGGCAGGGTCCAGGTCCGAGGCGAACTGCGCAAAGCTGGCCAGTTCACGGTACTGGGCGAGTTCAAGCCGGAGGGAGCCGGCCACTTGCTTCATGGCCTTGATCTGCGCGTCGCCACCAACGCGGGACACGGACAGGCCTGCATTGATGGCGGGTCGCTGCCCGGAGTGGAACAGGTCGGTCTCCAGGAATATCTGTCCGTCGGTGATGGAAATGACGTTGGTGGGAATATAGGCGGAGATGTCGTTGGCCTGGGTTTCGACGATCGGCAGGGCCGTCAGGCTGCCGCCTCCCCGGCCGGCGCTCAGCTTGGCGGCACGTTCCAACAGTCGGCTGTGCAGGTAAAAGATGTCGCCAGGGAATGCTTCGCGACCTGGAGGTCGCCGCAGAATGAGCGAGAGCTGCCGGTAGGCCTGCGCGTGCTTGGTCAGATCGTCATAGATGATCAGGGCGTGGCGGCCGGAATCGCGGTGTTCCTCCGCCATGGCACATCCGGAGTAGGGCGCCAGAAACTGCATAGGTGCCGGGTCGGACGCGGTGGCCGCTACGATCGTCGTGTACTCCATGGCTCCGTGCTTGCGCAGGGCTTCGGCCATCTGGACCACTGTGGAACGCTTCTGACCGACAGCCACGTAGAAGCAGAAGACGCCTTGGTCGCGCTGATTGATGATAGTGTCCACCACCAGTGTCGTCTTGCCGGTCTTGCGGTCCCCGATGATGAGCTCTCGCTGTCCGCGCCCGATGGGGAAAAGGGCATCCACCATCTTGTATCCGGTCTGAAGCGGCTCGCGTACATCCTGGCGATCGATGATGCCCGGCGCCTTGATTTCAACTTTCCGGAATTGGTCAGTACGGATTTCAGGTCCGCCGTCAATGGGGCGTCCGAGGGCGTCAACGATGCGTCCGGTCAGTGCCTGGCCGGTAGGAACGGAGGCAATTCGTCCGGTTCTTCGGACCGTCTCGCCCTCCTTGGCCAGCGCGTCTGAGCCGAAGATCACGACTCCGACATTGTCTTCCTCCAAGTTGAGGATCATTCCAGTCAGTCCGCAGTCGAACTCGACGAGTTCGCCAGCCATGGCCCGGCCCAGCCCGCTGACGCGAGCAATGCCGTCGCCGACGCTCAGAATCACTCCCACCTCGGAGACCTCGGCGGTTTCTCCGAACGCGCGGAGTTGCTCGCGGAGAACCGACACAATTTCATCCGGTCTTAGACGATCCGTCATATTAGTCCTTTCCGAGGCTCGATGTCGTCATGTGGTTGCGCAGTCGGCGCAGGGTGCCGGCCATGGAATAGTCGTACAGTGTGTCATCCATCCGAACGAGGAAACCGCCCAGGAGATCGGGCCTGACGCGTGTGCCTACGATCAGAAGCTCGGCAGGCCGCCCCACAACGGCCGCCGTTACGCTGGAGGCAAGGGGCGCATCCATTTCGAATGCGGTGTCGAACGAGGCGCGCCGAAGTCCCTGAGCCGCCTCGTGGCAACGAAGCACGCCGGCGCCGATGGAGGGGAGAAGATCCAGACGCCGTTTGCTCTGAAGAAAGAGCAGGAAATGCCAGGTCGTTGGGTGCGCCCAGGACCGCAAAGCGTTCTCGATGAATTGCATGCGCTTTCTGCCGTGAAGGTGCGGCGTGGAAACGATATGCCGGAATCCCGGAGAGTGCCGGAAGACGTATTCAAGTCCCCGCATGTCGTCCATGACAGCGTCGCGGCAGGAATCCCCGGCTATTGTGGCGTAGAACGATTCCGCGTAGCGTCTGGCGATGCGCATCGTGCCGTTCATAGCGGGCGCTTCTCCTGGATCGAACGCGCGACCATGAGGCGGTTCTTCTCGGTGTCCATGTTCTCGGCAACCAGTTGGGTGGCGATGGCGATCGAGAGGCCGGCGCACTCGTCACGCAACTGTTGACGGGCTTTAACGACCTCGCTCTGGATCTCATGGCGTGCGGCGGTCAGGAGGGCATCCGCCTGCTCGCGGGCCTGGTGGCCGACCCGTTCGGCGAGTGCGGAGGCCGCCTCTTTCGCGGAGTCCACGATCTCGCGGGACCGGACTTCCGCCCCGGCGATGACGGTCTTGGCCTGCGCGTCGAGCCGCACGGCTTCCTGACGCGCCTTTTCCGCATCGTCGAGCGCCCGGCGGATGGACTTCTCGCGCAAGTCCAGCGACTTGAGGATGGGTTTCCACGTGAAACGGGCCAGGAGGTAGGCCATGACGCCGAAGGCCAGCCACGTCAGAATCATGAGATTGGCGTTGACCTTCATGAGGTTTTGGGATGGATCTCCCGAATTGTCGGCACCGTGGGCCGGCCTCACCTCAACCAATGCCTGCGTTTCGGATGCGCCGATTGGTGTATAGGTTTCAGAATCTTGCATATGAGCATATTCTCATTCTTAGACGCCACTGCGCGGGCAGGCCACGCCTCGCATTGGGCAGTAAACAACGTCAGACAGCGTATGTGAATGAGGCTGCCAGACGTAATCCTGCCCGCATTGACACACTACTTCGCCAACAGACAGATGACGGCGCAAAACAGCGCGACTCCTTCGATCAGTGCGCCCGCAATCAGCATGTTTATCTGGATCTTAGGAGCTGCCTCGGGTTGCCGTGCAATGCCTTCCATGGCACGCGCCCCCAGTTGCCCGATGCCGATGCCCGCTCCGATCACCACCAAGCCCGCACCTATTGCCGCTATTGAACCGCTGATCATGGCCCGTCTCCCTTCTAGTGTTGTGGATGCATTGTCTGCCCGATGAAAACCGCTGACAACATTGTAAAGATATACGCCTGAAGAATGGCGACAAAGAGCTCCATGATATAGATCAGGATGGCCAGGGGCAAGAACGGCAGGGCAGGCAGTCCGAAGATGACGATCATGCCCAGCATGAAGAAGAGCACCATGTGTCCGGCGAGTATATTCGCAAACAGACGAATCATCAGGGCGACGGACTTGATGAGCAACCCTACCAACTCAATGGGGAAAAGCAGGATGGCAACGGGAATGGGTATGCCGTGAGGGACGAGCGAACCCAGGAATGTGAGGAGGCCATGCTTGTGGATGGCACCCCCGATCATGACCATTGCGGTGATCGCGGCCAATGCGCCGGTGACGCTCAGATTCGCGGTTGCCGCAGAGATGGACGGGATCAGGCCCAAGAGGTTGACGCCGATAATGAAGAAGAAGAGGGTGCACAGAAACGGCGTGAGGCGGCGGCCATCCTCATCGCCCAGATAGGGGACGGCGATCTTGTCGCGGATGAAGAGAACCAAAGCCTCGACCAGGCCGAGAAACCCGGAAGGGACCTGGGGAATGGTGCGTGTGGCGGTCAGAAGAATGGCGGCGATGACGACGGAAGCGGCCAGGATAGTGACGCCATGCAGGGTGAGGAACGAAGGAAGGTTAATCGTGGCGCCGGGAATGGCTAGTGTGCTCGAGTCCGCCAGGTGATGCAGGATAAAGCTCTGCACGGCATTGCAGCGTTCTGTCACCGCATCCATACTGTCCCCAGATGGTCGGACACGACTACTCCCTCCCGGGTGTTGCGGTTCGGGCGGTGGCGTCCATTCCGGCGAGAAGCATCACTTCCGCTGCGATGCTGGTCAGAGACCCGCAAAGCATTCCCACCGCCAAATGAAGGGCGACTCCTTCAGTCCGAACCAAAACACCTGCGAGTATGGCACAGCAGACGATCAAACGCAAGACTCCTGGCAAAGTAGCGAACAGGAGAAAAGAACGGGCCGGTTTGCCGATCGCGTTCAGTTTCAGGAGGGAGGCGATAGCACTGGCGAGGACGGCGATAACAGCGCCGGCGTATAGTGCAGGAAGATGCGGCTGATCCATGAACAAGCGACCACCGGGATGACAGAGGCCCAACGCGGCCGCCAGTGCCAGTAGCCAAGCGGGCAAGAATCGCTTCACAAAGTCATCCTCCTTGAGCCATGCCGTTGTCGGACGTATGGGACGGTGTATCCTCTGCGTTCGCGGGTGGGGGCTTCTGGGCCGCGTTCAGCCCGCTGACGAGTTTCCACGTGAAGTACAGTCCGAACGCGAATCCAAGGAGGAGCCCGCAGACAGTCCAGAACACACCGGTGTGGCGCCGCGCATCCAGCCAGCGCCCGGCCAGCGTGAAGAGCAGCATTCCTGCCAGGTATTCGGTGGCCAGAGTGAACGCCCCCGACGCCGCCTTTGGCGGGGCGTCGGTTGCTTTATGCTCGGTTGTAGAGTGTTGTTCCATGGTGCCGCGTGTCAAACAATGCGCTTGGGTGGATTCGCTTGTCAAGGGCAGGATGGAAAGGTACAGTGAGAGCGTAGAGGATGTGCTACCGTGTGTGCCTCAACGTTATGGAGGGACTGGAAATGAATCATCTGAAGCTTATTCATGAGTATCTGAAGAGCAAACGGTCGCTGGATACGATGGAACCCACGGGGTTCCCCTTTATCACCATCTCCCGCGAACCGGGGGCCGGAGGACACCTGCTGGCGCACGTGATCCAGTCCGATATGGTTCTCCACTGCAAGGACGACGAGCGGTTTGAGGGATGGCACGTTTTTGACCGGGAGTTGTGCGAGGTTGTGGCACAGGACCCGGAGCTGCAGACGTCTGTGGAGGAGTTGCTGGCCGAGCAGTATCGTTCGGAGTATGCGGGTTTTCTGGAGGACCTTTTCACGGGCCGGTCGGCGCAGTACCGGTTGTTTAAGAAGACATTCCGGATTGTGCGCACCCTGGCCACACTGGGGAGGGTTATTATCGTGGGTCGGGCCGGTTGCTGCGTGACACACGATATGCCGCAGGGCGTGCACATTCGCCTGGTGGCGCCGGAGATTGCGCGCGTGCGGTGGACGATGAAGAAGATGAAGCTGGACAAGGAGCACGCTGTGGCACTGGTCCGCAAGCAGGAACGGGAACGTCGGCGGATGGTGGACGATTTCTTCAGCTGTGAGATCAGCGACCCGACCCTGTACGATGCCGTCTTCAACACTGCAAAGGCGGATATGCACGAGATATCCTATGCAGTGATCGAGATGATAAAGCGGCGCACCGATCACAAGGCTGGAGTGCGCAGGGTTGACATCTGCCCCTGATCCTTTTGAGCCAGAAGCAAGCTGGCAGTTCAAACTGGTTTACCCTCGCTCGCGCTTCGCCGAGCCCACCATGATGGAAGGCGCCCAGCCACAAACAGATCAGGAAATCTGCATGGAAAAGAGGGCTCGCTTTCTCGAAGATGTTGTCAGGCCGGCACATACGCCGTGGCGAGTGTGTCGGCCATATTTCAGGGAAGGGGTGCGCCCTCTGGCGTGACGTTGGACGAGAGGAATCGGAATGCGATGCGTCTGAAGCGAAAGAGCGTATCCGGGGGGAGTGATGATGTGCTGATATCGACGAGGGCGGACTGTCCGTCTGCTGGCGGGGGGAGTGATACGAGGGCTCCGAAAGTATGATCCAGCGAGGCAGTCACGTTTGTCAGGAGGCGTCCGTTGGAAGTGAAGGTGAGCGTGATGTCGGTGTTTGTTGTTTGGGGTGCGATGGGGGTGATTTCAACAGCCATGTCGATGGTGCTGATGGGGCCGTAGGTTCGCGGAAGTGTGATTCGTCCGTGGTCGTGCATGACGACGGGGGAGCGAGCCAGCCAACGTATTGGAAGAAACGGTGGCGGGAACCAGTGAAGAGCTGATACCCGTCGTTTTGATTCCAGGCTGAACCGTGTAAAGCCTTGGTCGGGCTCAGTGTGGAGCAATGGTTGAGCAGGCATGGGTGAGCGGCTTGATAGCCTGAGTGCGAGCGGGCCAAGGGCGCTTTGCGCCGGGGATATGTGGATGGCGTGAATACCGGTGGCACAGACCTGATTCCATTCGGCAATGACATCTCCGTTTTGCAGGATCAGATGGATGGTGCGAGGCGAGGTGTCGGGTGACGAGCCGAAGTCGAGCCAGATGGAAGCGGGCTGGTTTGCGGTGGTGTCAAGCGGCAGTGTGAGGCATGTGTTGGTCCATTGCGCCACGGTGTAGACGGCGAAGGCGCTCCAGCCATACGTGATGGTGGTGTGCTCGTTGTTTTCGCCGCGAAGCGGCGTCACGTCGAAGCGATCTTCGAGGATCGTCTTAACCGGAATGCCGACTGGTAATCGGATCTTGGCACGTTCGACGGAGTCCTCGTTCAAAGGTTCAGCATAGAACATAGGGGCGTGACTGTTGCATAATGCCGGGTCCCATGCGTCTCCGAGTCGGTGAGGTGTGTAGTGGTAGATCAGGTCCCCAAAGGTCCGGCACAAGAGTTCAGTGAATACGGTGACGGTATTGGTGCCCATGGACGTTTCTATCTGGCGAACTGCTTTGCGGATGCTGGAGCGCGAGGTGTATGGGCTCAACGGGGTGAGGTTTGATGCAGCGTGTAGGGTTAAGCCCAGCGCTGTGAGGATGGCTGTGGCGGGAAGGGCCGTAGCAAGGAGGGGGTAGAGGGTCTTGAATCGTCGGCAGCATACGTCGATGAGATACAGGATGCCGTCAGCAACATAGGGAGAGAACATTAGTAATGGGACCATGGCGTAGCGTTTGTGGAGCTCAAAGGTGCTGTAGAACAGCATGATCATGACGAGCGGCACGGCCACAAGCGCATGGAAACGTGTGTCCCTTCGGCGGTTCCAGATGCCGAGTATGCCGGCTGCGAGGAGGGGCAACGACCACTCCTGCGAGAAGAGCGCCGCATTAGCTTTCATGTTGACCAGCCAGACGTTGGTGTTGGAACTGCCTTGTGCGATGGGCAGAAACCAACCCAGAAGCTGCATGGGCGGGGCAATCTGGTGTGTGGCGATTAGCACGGCGAAACATGCTACGGCAGTGGCGGGTAATGTCAGAAAAGTGGCAATTGCCGGAACCCGGTCGCGGCGAATTCGCGCTAGCATGACGAGTGCGGGTCCTGCTATTGACAGTGCGAAGGGTTCGCGAATGACGGCCGTGGCGAGAAATGTGGCGCCGGAAATGAGCAGCCATGGCAGGCAAGGTGGTGTTGACTCGATGGCTCGGAGCCAGGCTAGGAAGGCGAGGTAAAGCATGAGAAGGGCGAGACACTCCCGGAATGGGTAGAGGAGGAAATAGGCGTTCGTGCTGCAGCCAATGAATGTGATCCAGAGAAACCCGGCAAGTACGAGCGGCGGGAACCAGGGGTTGTCCGAGAGGCGGCGTGACAGTCTCCATAGGATGAAAAGGGTGACGATCCCGATCACCGGCTGGATGAGGTACGGCGCGAATGGCCCGGCGATACGCATTGCGCCAGCCAGAAGCAGCGGATAGCCTGGCGCGACCTTTGAACAAGCAGCTGCGAAGGCTTCGCGGGGGCCGTTGGCTGAGAGGATGGAACGGGCGATTCGGATATAGGTGGCGGAGTCCTGACCGGTGACGTAGGTGTGAATGTGATGCCACCCAATGAAAAGCACGATGCAGGCGAGCAGGAAGCATGCGGTTTGCATTCTGGCAATGCTGGCGGAGGTCGCCAACCAGGACTTCAGGTGATGTGTCGGCAAGAGTTGCATAGAGCCTGTCCCATAACCTCGAAAGTTGGCATTTTGACGGCGGAGTGAGAATAGAGAGAGAGCGTCGTTGATGCAAGGCATGAAAATGGTCGATAAGGCTGGTTCTCGACACGAATTGCCGGATCTCGCCTTTCCGATGTTTTACCGGCCTGTTCTCAAGTCCGGCATTGGGCGATACGGGAAGAGATGTGCCAGGCGCCCAGGCAGCCCCGTCTTCCTGCCCACCTGAGGCGCTGGCTTCACGACATCTGCAACGATTAATCTTGATTCGCCGGCTATCGTGAAGTATCTTGCCGCGTTTCTTGGTGTAACCATCTCTCTGCGAGGCGTATGACGAGCAAGCGAAAAGTGTCGGAGAAGGAGCATCCCCGAACCTCCGTTAAGAAATCGAATCCTGAACCTGCCGTGCATGCAGCGCGCGTACCGGTCCCTAAACCGGAATTGACGAGCGCAAATCACAAGGGGCATGGAGACAGGAAAAATCATCCCGCATCAGGTGCTTCCTTGTCGGTGCCGCATCCGGCGGCTCATGAGGACAGGGCAGCAGCTGCTGAAGTGAATGGCATAGGCAAGGTTGAGGTGCAGTTGCCTGCGGACGATGCGGTTCTGGATGCGGTGCGGCGCGAGGAGCGCAATGAGAAGCTGAAGGAGCTGATTCGTCTGGCCGAGGCGCAGGGCGGATACCTGACCTTCGACGATATCAACGAGCATATACCGGACAGTGTCATCAAGCCCGACGAGCTTGAATCCTACCTTGTGCTGTTGCGGGGCATGGACATCGAGATTATTGAGGCGGTTGACGCTGAGAAATTCCGGCGTGAAGGCGGGAAGAAGGCTGGCAAGGGCCAGAAACTCGATTTCTTTGATGATCCGGTTCGCATGTACCTGCACCAGATGGGGCAGGTGCCATTGCTGACGCGTGAGCAGGAAGTTGCGATCTGCAAGCGCATCGAGAGGGCGGAGATCACGGTTCGGGAAAGTTTCAGCCATTTCGGACTGGCGGCAGAGATGCACCTGGACCTTCTTGACCGGCTTGAGGCCTCCACAGAGAGGTTTGATCGTGTTGTGATAGACAAGCTGGTTGACAGCCGCGACAAGTACATGGCCGATTTGCCAAGGCTGCGCAAGAACATCCAGAGCACCCATCGGCGCCTGGTGATAGGCTTTAAGCAGCAGCGCGGGTCGAAGGGAACGCAGCGTGATCGAGCCGGTGGGAACAAGTCGATGGAACGCTGCCGAATGCAGATGGCCCAGTCGTTTGAAGCGGTCAGTTTCAAGCAGAAGGTTGTGGAGTTCATGGCGTCAAAGGCCGACGAGACGTTCCGCGGCTACCGCCAGTGGGTTTTTGAATGCGCCGAGCTTGAAAAGAAACGTCCGTCGCAAAAGCGTGATCGGCGTTTGGCCGAACTGGCGAAGAAGATGCGGGATTTGGAACTCCGCCTCTGTATGAGCCGTGATGAAATAGTCGGCAAGTCTGGTGATCTTCGTGATGCCATGCGCAGCGGTCAGAAGGCGCGGACAGAAATGGTCGAGGCCAATCTGCGGCTCGTCATCAGCATCGTGAAGAAGTACATGAATCGTGGGCTTTCCTTCCTGGACCTTATTCAGGAAGGAAACACTGGGTTGATGAAGGCTGTCGAGAAGTTTGAGTATCGGCGGGGATACAAGTTCAGCACCTATGCCACGTGGTGGATCCGGCAGGCGGCGACGCGAGCCATCGCGGATCAGGCTCGAACCATCCGCATACCGGTGCACATGATCGAGACGATCAACAAACTGCTGCGAGTTCAGAAGAAGCTCCTGCAGGAACTTGGCCGCGAGCCTACTCCGGAAGAGGCCGCTGACGAGATGGAAATGCCGGTTGATCGCGTTCGGGCCGTATACAAGATGGCTCAGCAGCCGATCTCGTTGCAGAGTCCAGTTGGCGACGGTGATGACGCCCACTTCGGCGATTTCATCGAGGACAAGTCTGCCGAGAATCCGTCGGAGATGACGGCGTACAGTATGCTGAAAGAACGCATGAAGGATGTTCTTGCGACGCTCACCGAGAGGGAGAGAGCCGTACTTGACTACCGTTTTGGTCTGACGGACGGCTACTCGCGAACGCTCGAGGAGGTTGGCAAGGAGTTTCTCGTTACGCGCGAGCGCATACGGCAAATTGAGGCGAAGGCGCTGCGCAAGCTCAGGCATCCGACGCGTCTGAGGAAGTTGGATGGTTTCCTGGAAGTCAAGTGACGCGCGCAACAAGTGAAGCGGCGGCACGAATAACGCGATCGTGATAAGGGGAGGAGATTCCGATGGTTCCAGTGGTGGCGGCAGTTGGATGCGAAGATACGACAATGGTTCTGGTAGCGATATTTTCTCTTGGTTGGTTTTTGATAGGCGTCATAGCCGGCCGTGCGCATGCCCGTCCCAGCAGCGGGAAGAAGGAGCGCGCGGCCCGTCGTTCCGATGCCTCTGGGAAGGTTGAGCTGTACGTTGGGAACCTTTCCTACGATGTGGACGATAAGGAGTTGGGCAAGGCGTTTCAGGAGTTCGGTAAAGTGGCTTCCGCCCGGATTATCACGAACCGGTTCAACGGAAAGTCCAAGGGATACGGGTTTGTCGAGATGGCTGTACGCGATCAGGCAATGGATGCGATCCGCAGCATGAACGGCAAAGAAATCAAGGGGCGGCGTCTGGTTGTCAATGAAGCCAAGACGCAGGCTGCCGAGAACGACTAGGATTGCGTAAGCCCCATCGTCCTTGCGAGCGCCTCGGCATTAGGGGCGCCCTCAATCTTCCTTACCAGCGCCAGCGCAAAATCGAAGGAAGTGCCTGGCCCCTGGCTTGTGATGAGGTTGCCGTCCACTACCACGCGCTCGTTTATGTGAAAGGCATCGGCGAGACCAGACGCAACGGACGGGTGACAGGTTACCTTGCATCCATGCAGGACTCCAGCTTCTTGAAGCACCAGCGGTGCAGCGCAGATTGCCGCCAGCGTCTTGTGGGGGGATCTTGCGAAGAGGCGGACGGCGGCAAGAACGCCGGCGTGTGTTTTCAACGTGGCAACTCCTCCTGCGCCGCCTGGGAGTATAAGGATATCATACGACGCAGGATCCAGAGAATCCCAATGCGCATCGGCCACTAGCCTGACATTTCGAGACGCAGTCAGCACTTCGCTTTCGACCGTGGCCGCCATGACGTTCCACCGTGCCCGGCGCAGCACGTCGATGATGATCACAGCCTCCATTTCCTCGACGCCGTTGGCCAGCGGAATAAGCGCGTTCGTCATCTGCATAGTAAAACACACAAGGGTTGCGGGCGCAATCGTTGTGCGCTTCAGCATTGCAGCATAACATTGGGTGTGGGATTGACGCTTCGTGCCGATAGACGTATGTTGGCATATAGATAAGTGAGAGAAGCGTTTCATTGCGGAGGATCGGCTATGCGATTAACGCACATCGGGTTTCTTGCAGCGGCGATTGCATGCTGGCCCGAGATCCATGCCGCCGAATCGGATGGCGGCGGGAAGAGCGAAGCCGGAAGAAAGGGCGGGGCGGTGACCAATCAGATACAGGGAGGGCGGGTTATGAAAGAGCATTGCAGCGGCGAGTGGAGTCCCGGACTGACTGAGGATGAGAAGACAACGCTGTTTGCCATCGCCAAGGACACATTGTCGTGGTGCGTTTCGGGGTCGAAAGGTGAGTTCCCGTTCGATCGCTACACCCTGACGCCCAAACTGAAGGAAAGGACGGCAACGTTTGTTACACTGAAGAAGCGCGGCATGCTCCGGGGCTGCATCGGAACGTTGGGACCGGTGGATCCTTTGTATCGTTCAATACACCGGAACGCAGTCAGTGCCGCGATAGAGGATTATCGGTTTCAACCTGTGACTCCGGCGGAGTTGCCTCAACTGGAAGTCGACCTGTCCGTCCTGAGTCCGATCCGTGCTATCATGTCGCTGGAGGAGTTCAAGATCGGCGAACACGGCATTATCATCGAAAAGGGTTCTTCCCGGGCCGTGTATCTGCCGGAAGTTGCCGTGGAGCAAAAGTGGAGCCGGGACGAGACTCTGAGTTCCTTGAGCCAGAAGGCCGGTTTGCCGCCGGATGCATGGAAACAAGGTGCGCGTTTCAAGGTGTTCTCCAGCGTCGTTCTGTCAGAGGATTGACAGAGAGGCCCTATTGATCTCGCCATCGGTTGTACAATCGTGGCTTGCCGCGATGTTTTGCATGGGGGCGTGTTCCTCCATAGCTCAGGTCGTTTTCACCCGGGACTTATTGGTATCCTTCCATGGTAACGAGATCGGCGTCGGTACTGTGCTGGGTGTGTGGCTGCTGGAGATCGGATTTGGGGCTGCCGTGGCCGCGCGGGTTTCGAGCCGCATGTTGACACGGTCCGTCGACACGACAGTGGCCGTAATGTTCTGCCTTGCAGCGGCCTGCCTTCCATTTCAGTTCATCGGCGTACGGGCGGCGCGGTGGGTCGCCGGTGTTCCAATCGGCGAGTATGGTTCAATAGGGCAGTTGTTCATGGCTGCCAGTGTTTTGTTTGCGCCAACGTGCGTGGCGATCGGTCTGGCGTTTCCGATGACCTGCCGGCGGCTGGCTACATCCAGTTCGGTTGGGGCTGGTGGTCCAGCGGTTTTCGTCAGCCGGGTCTTTGCCTGGGAGTCGGCCGGCAGCATGGTGTCCGGGGCAATCATGGCCTTCTTGCTCCTCCCGTCGTGGGAGCACGGTCGTCTGATCGTGGCTGGGTGCGCATTGAGTGCAACAGCGGGATGGTTGATCGCGCCTTCGCGGCCACTGCGAACAGTTGCAGCGACCCTTGCGATTGCGGGCGTGGCTGGGGTGGCGTTCCCTGAAACCGTGCATCGACTGGACCGTTGGTCGGACACGGTCCGTTGGCGTGCGTCCGGCATTCTGAGTTCGGCGTCTGAGACTGGAGGTGGCGCCGCGGCGCGGATCATAGCCTCCACAAACACGATCTATCAACACCTGCTGCTGGTGGAGTCGGCGGGGCAGTACGCACTATATGCGAATGGGCAGATATCCTCCGTCGTTCCTGATCCGATGGAGTATGAGCATTCGGTGCATTTTGTCATGGCGCAGCGGCCGGACGCCCGGCGGGTGTTGCTGATCGGGGGCAACCCGGTGGGGGAGGTTCCTGAGCTGCTGAAGTACCCTCTTCAGCGCCTGGTGTATGTGGCGACCGATCCAGCCGTGGCGAGTATGTTGAGAGCGGCGATGCCGCAAGAGTCGCGTCGAGTATTCGGGGACAGGCGCTTCGTGCCGCTTGTTGAGGACGGGCCGCGATACCTGCGTCGGTGCCGTGAAACGTTCGACATGATTCTGGTCGTTGCGCCCGATCCGGCGTCGGCGTATTGCAACCGGTACTACACGAGGGAGTTCTTTCTTCATGCGCGTCGCGCGTTGGCCCAGGGGGGCATACTGGTCACGTCCCTGGCATCATCCGAGCGTCTCGAGCGGGATGCGGCGGCCATGGGGGGCTCCGTCCACCGGACCCTGTGCAGCGTGTTTCCGCAGGTTATGGTCACGGCCGGCGCTCGCAATGTGTTCTTTGCCGGTGAGGCTGATGCGCCTCTGACTTTGGATCGCCAGACGCTGGTGGAACGTAGTCGGAATGCCGCCGCGGCGGCGGCGTACTTCCGTCCGGAGTATTTTCTCGCCTGTGACGAGGTGGATCCGGAGAAGGTCGAAATCGTGGAGCGGCGCTTGCGCGCCTCTCACGTTCCACTGAACACCGACCTCGAGCCGACAGCCTACTTCTACAACATGGTGCTATGGGGACTCTTCAGCGGTTCGTTCTCGAGTCGCGTGTGGCGCTCCGCGCACGTCATGGGCCTGCCGGAGGTCGCACTCGCTGTCCTGTTTCTGTCATTGGCGCTGCTGACGGCGGGGGAAGTCCTGCGGCGACGGCAGAATCACCGGAGCGCGGAATCGGCTGCCCGATGGTCCAGGACGATGGTCGGCATCGCCATGCTGGCCGCCGGGCTGTCCGCCATGGCTTTGGAGATCCTGCTTGTCATGGTGATCCAGGGGCTGTACGGATACGTCTATCACCGGATGGCCCTTGTGTTCTCCATCTTCATGCTGGGCCTGGTGCTGGGCTCGTTGCTAGGCAAGCGCTTGGCGGCCGCGGGTGAGGCCCTGGTGGTATGGCGGACGTTGCTGCTCCTGCAGTTGGGAATTGCACTGATGGCGACAGCGATTCCGCAATTGGCGGAGTGGATTGCCGGCAGAGCGTCTCCGGCATGGAGCGAGAGGCTTGTGTTTGTCGTCTACTGTGCCGTGGCGGCGGTTGGGTGCCTGGGCGGCGCGATATTTCCGGTGGCCAACCGTTTATTCCTTGATGCCGGCGGGACGGTTGCGCGCGGGGCGGCGGTGATCGATGCGGCGGATCACATCGGGGCCGCGGTAGGTGCCTTTGCCACGGCGGTGCTTCTCGTGCCTGTTATGGGCATCGGTGCTTCGTGCGTGACGGTCGCGATCTTGAATTGCGGGGCTATGCTGGCCGTGGCATCAGGGGTTCGCGCGTCCCGGGCGTCGGTTGGGCCGACGGATCAGAGTTGCCAGACACCGGGGATTCGCTGATTGCACTTCGGGCACTTGCCTTCTATCAAATCATTCGTGGGGATTGTGAACCCGTAGCGACGAATGACGGGAGTGCGGCAGGAAGGACAGTATGTGTTTTCCCCTTCGCCGCCTGGCATGTTTCCCGTGTAGACAAACCGACAACCCTGCGACATGGCGATCTGACGGCATTGCATGACTGTGGCAATGGGAGTGGCGGGCAGGTTGGTGAGGCGATAGGCAGGGCGGAATCGTGTGAAATGCAGGGGCACGTCCGGGCCCAGTTTGGTGGTGACCCACTCAGCCATCCGCTTGATTTCGTCCGGCTTGTCGTTGAGGGTGGGGATGACGAGCATCACGATTTCGAACCAGACGCCGGACTGCGCCAGTTGTTCCAGGGTGCGCAACACGGGGGCGCGCCGTGCACCGCATACCTCCTCGTAGAACGAGTCGGAAAATGCCTTGAGATCAATTTTTATGGCGGTGATGGATCTGCAAAGTTCCTTCAGTGGGGCGCTCGCCATAAAACCGTTGCTGATGACTACATTGCCCAGTCCCTCCCTGCGGGCGGCCGCCGCACAGTCCCGCATGTATTCGAAAAAGACGGTGGGCTCACTGTAGGTATACGCCACGGTTTGTGTCTGAAGTTTGCGGGCAGAGGCGGCGATGTTCTGCGGCGTGCGGTAGGCAGCCTGGATATCGCCAGGGTTGGCCTGGGAAATGTCCCAGTTCTGGCAGAACTTACAGCGGATGTTGCACCCGACCGTGGCGATGGAGAATGCTCGTGTCCCTGGCAGGACGTGGAAAAACGGTTTCTTTTCTATCGGGTCGCTGTTGGCGACGCACGGATAGCCGTAGACCAGCGAGTAGTACTTGCCGCCGCGATTCTCGCGTGTACGGCAGAAGCCGCGCCCACCCTCGGGCACGCGGCACTGCAGGGCGCAGATGCGACACGAGACGCTTCGATCGTCTCCCCGCTCATAGAAAGATGCCTCCTGTGGTGGGACGGCGGGTGACTCCTGGGGTGTTTCATCCCCGGCGAGTGTCCTCGCCAACGGGAGGCAAGCCCCAGCGGCACAAGCCTTTGCGGCGGCGGAAATGAAATGACGACGACTGGATTCCTTGGGTTGCATACGTCACCATACCCAGCTACATTGTACGCAAGTGACGGCCGTCGATGCAACCGTTTGGCGCGACTACTGAGCCCATGAATAAAGAGTATCTCCAGTACAGATGCGCCGACGCGCTGAGCACACTTGTACCCCGGCGTATTGCCTACTTGATTGGACGGCGCATCTCGGACGGGTTCTACCGCCGTGATCCAGAAGGGCGGGCGGCGGTCCAGAACAACATACGGCGTATTTTGGAGTACCGTGGGATGCGGCCGTCCGAAGATGTGCTGGACTCGATGGCGCGCCAGACGTTCCGGTCATTCGGGAAGTACATTGTTGATTTCTTTCGCTATCGTCGAATGACACCGGCAATGGTTAGACGTCTGATCACTGTTGAGCACCCGGAGTATCTGGAAGAACTCAAGGCGCGGAAGACCGGCTTCATTGTGGCGAGCGCACATCTGGGGAACTGGGAGATTGCCGGGAGCGTGCTGGCGACGATGGGGTTCCGGATGAATGCAGTGGTTCTGCCCAACCGCGATGACGGCATCGAACGGCTTTTTACAAATCGTCGCAACCAGAGGGGGTTCAACCTCATTCCATTGTCCGAAGCCGTGGATGGTGCTCTGCGGGCTATATCCCGAAGGGAGTGCGTGGCGCTGCTGATGGACCGGGACTATAGCCAGCGCGATGATAAGACGTTGTTTCTGGGTGCGCCGGCCCGGCTTCCACTTGGAGTGGCCACGATAGCTGTCAGGACTGGCACGCCTATATTTCAGGGCTTTCTTATCCGGGAGCCGGACGACACCTTCCGCTTCAAGCTTTACCGGCCGATCTTTCCATCCCGTCATGATTCGGTTCAAGAGGTGCATGAGGTCCTTTGCGCCAACCTGGCTTCAGCGATTTGCGAAAGCCCGACCCAATGGTTCATGTTCAAGAACTTCTGGAAAGCGAAGCCATCGGAGGCGGAAACGCCATGACAGGGTCTTCCAAGGCAACGGATGTCAAGGAGCCCCTGTTTGCCGTTGTCCTGCCGGCGTTCAACGAATCGCGCCGGATAGGGGCTGTTGTGAGCTCGGTGCGGCAGTACGCCCGACATGTCATTGTTGTGGATGACGGTTCCAGCGATGCCACGGCCGCCGAGGCTGAAGCCGCCGGTGCGCAGGTGCTTAAACACGGCATCAATCGAGGCAAGGGCGCGGCGCTGGAAACAGGCATGGCTCATGTGGCCGGATTGGGATTCCAGTGTGTGATAACGATGGACGCTGATGGCCAGCATTCCCCGGATGACATTCCTACGTTCTGGAATGCGTTTACCAACACAAGTGCTCCCGCTATTCTAGGGGACAGGATGGGCGCCAGACGCAGCGACATGCCCCGAGTGCGTTGGTGGACCAACCGGCTTATGAGCTGTATCTTGAGCCTCCGAATGAGGCAGTGGGTGCCGGACACGCAGTGTGGATATCGCCTTTACCGTGTTGACATACTGCCATTGCTGCGGGCGGGATCAGGCGGATTTGCAGCCGAGTCCGAGGTTCTCATCAATATCGCGGCCAAGGGACTGAAGATTGCGTCGGTCCCGATTCAAGTCATCTACCGGGACGAAGTGAGCAAGATACGGCCTGTGCGCGACACCTTCCGTTTCATAGCTATGCTGTGGCGCAACTTGCTGCCGAAGCGCTGATGGCTCATTGCCCGGATGGATCGGTTTTGACGACGCCCAGCACCATGCGGTCGAAGTAGGACTCCAGTTGCCGGCGCAGGTCGCTCTGCATGGCATCACGCAAAGCGCGAAAAGCCCGTGCCTTCGCTTCCGGCTCGGAGATGTGACCCTCGCGGCCCTTCGTAACCATGGCCATTGTCGCTACGCCCTTCGGGTCCACCACATTGGCTTGGAAGTGGTAGCGGACAAATACCGTGTCGGACTGCTTCAGGTCCACCGGCTCAAAAGTGAGAGCCCCGGCAATTGTTAGCTGCGGAGGCCCCCCGACCGTGAAGCCCATGGCGGTGACGATTTCGTAGATGATGGGCACCACCTGGGGCGCTCCCTCGCCCTTGAAGTCCACGGCGAAGCGTATGCCTCGGGCCTTCTCGGCCGCCTGCCGTCTAAGGACGTCGGATGTGTGAACGATCACGGCCTGTTGGCGTGCCCCGGGATGGATAAGCGCCAGTTGGTCCAGCAGAACCTTGTTGTTCGCGGCGACAGTCGCTGCAGCCTGCAGGCACGCATACTGCTGCACGGCGTGGGGTGTCTTGTCGCTTTCACCAAGGAAATAGGCGATGCGTTCATTGTTCACTGAGATCTTCTGGAGATACAAACGGGCGGTTTCCTGGCGATCCAGATAGGCATGAACCACGTACCGGCCGGTTCCATCGGCCGTTGGGTCCGTCATCCGGAGGTTGTGCAGTGTTATGCCGGATCGTATGGTGACGCTGCGCTGCAGGTCGGATGTTGCGCTTAGGTCAGATTTCCCTGCGGCCATGAGTTCCCGATACCGCTCTACCAAACTTTCCTCCGCCCGCACATCCGCTTCGAATATCTGCGCAAGCGCGGCGGTGGCCGCTTTCGCTGCCTGGTCAGGCGTGTCGCCGGAACCTCTGGCAGAGAGGTATCGTTCATTGGAAAGCCTGGCGACGGGAACAGGAGCGGTGGTCGTGCCGGTGTGTGCTGGCCCGCTCTGGAAGGCGGTGCAGCCCGCAAGTACAAGAACGAGGATAGAAGCCGTGACTCCGCGCATCATTGATGTCCCCCTATCTCAGTTTAAGTGACATGACTCGATCACGTTCAGCTTCCCGCTGGAAACCAGTACACCATCCAGACGCTCCCGGTATAGCAGGACACCGGCAGCCGACAGGTACTCGATACACACATTGTGCTGCCCCGGGGTGAGAAGTATCTCACCCACGTACGCCTGACCGGGTAGGAACTGGGAGATCCGCAGATCGGCGTTTTCCGTTGCTTCCACGGCAATGCCGGTTGCCAGGGACAGGGCCAGAGACTTCATCATGTCGCCAGCGTCGTCCACCCCTGGCTTTTCCTTGGCCTTCTTCTTCTGCGAGTCCTCGAACTCCTTGTTGATCTTGTAAGCAGCAAAGGCTTTGGCGGCGCTACGAACCACTGACCGCAGGTAGACCATGGGCCGTCGGACTTTGAACGTTTCAAGAGCCGCAGAATCGAGACTCTCGATGCGGTCCATGGGGAAACTTTTTCCATCCACCGTGACGCGGACGCGGGCAACGCGAGATTCCCGTTTGAACATGGTGGGAACCTCAAACTTAACGTTGATACCTGGCGTCATACCGGG
This sequence comes from uncultured Victivallales bacterium, assembly GCA_964635275.1. Classification (GTDB taxonomy): domain Bacteria; phylum Verrucomicrobiota; class Kiritimatiellia; order UBA8416; family CAZWPN01; genus CAZWPN01. The sequence continues at coordinate 23,457 of CAZWPN010000032.1, forward strand.
CCAGGCAATGGTATCCACGGAAGTTCCTTTCTGTGGGACGGTTCCCGGCGGTGTCAGCCCCACAATGATGGCATTCGGGACGCTGTGGAGATGAAAGGCCATGGCACGCTTTTCGGGACTGCGGCCCGTGAACGCGAAGAGGGTCAACCGTCCCAGTGTTGAGGGCTTGAGCATCGGCTCGAGGTTTGGCATTGGAAATGGGTAGAGTGCCGGCTGCGTTCTCCACGCGTCGGCTATCTTCTGGAGATCGATCCGGGCGTCGTCCATCTTTCCCTCGGTACGGTAGAGAAGCATGCTCATATATCGGGCCAGCGCGGAGTTCTGAAAGGGATTGCGGCCAGGTTGGAACTTGCGACCAGCCTGGGATTCCCGGTTGTACTGAGCAGCCAGCGATCGGTACCTGTCCTCCAGCAGGTTGAGCTTTTCGTTCATGCGGCGAACTTCGACGAATGCTTTATCAGACTGATCCTGCTGCAGATAGTTGAGGGCCTTAAAGACGTGAAGGTAGATGTTCTCGTAATCCTCTCCCGCGTAATCGAGCATATTGTCATTGAGAAGCATCGAGCCGGCGGCGCGGGTGACGCTCTTCGTAAAAGCCTGCTCGATGCCACGATCGGCGTCTGTCAGGTTGCGGTTGCTTTCGTCGTACTGCCCCGTCATGTGGCGCAGCATGCCGACGTCCAGGTGATAGAGCACTCGATCCTTGGGCGGATACGCGGTGGTGACGCAGGAGTCGATGCGCTTGACGATAGCCTCGTAACGGTGGGCGGCCAGATTCTCGGCGGCACACTCATACTGCCGCGTGATTGTCATTGTATTCGCGCAACCGGCGGCAAATGCGCAACCCAGAACCAGAGCCGCGCTTCGTGCAGACGACATTACAATCCTCCGCCGTTAGGGTCGGGACGCCCTGAGCGCCTGTCGGACTGGCGGCTCGGGTTTGCCTCGAACGCTGCGCCGACAGGCTCCTGGAACCAGCAGCGTGTAGGCCAGTCCGGTTGGGGCAACTCAATCGGTAAGTCCAACACACTGCTAGAGTTTGAGACGTGACTGCTGGACGAGCTTCTTGATCTTCTTCGTGTCCAGCCATGTCTTCTCGTTGTTCTCGATGTTGACCAACTCCAAGTCAACCTGGTAGTACTTCACCTGTTTGCCTTCTACAGAGTCCACCTGCGTCTTGAGGCTGCCGCGGAGCATGAAATCTGCGCCGGTCTCCGCTGCAAGCCGTTTGGCGCTAGCCTCGGTGGCGTTGGATTGCTGATCCCGCCTTTCCCCTCGGACCTCGCCACGTTCCTGGCTGTTTGCCACGAACTTTACGCGCCCGCCGTTGATCAACTCTCGCTCTATATCCTTGATGAATGTCTCCGTCTCGATGTGTTCCGACGTCAGATTCCTGACGGTCCCCACAATGACGACGGGTTTTCGCTTCTGACTGGAGGCGAAGTCCTCGACCCATGCGGCGCGGGTCAGTGCCCCGACCATCTGCTCTGACACCAGCCGCGAGTCCGTATCGTTCCACCGTCCGCTAAGGTCCTGGACGGCATCAACGGAAAGGCGGGAAACCTTGGTGGTAGTGCACCCTGCCAAGGCCATGAAGAGCATGAGGACCAAGAACGGCGGGTTGAATCGCAGAGTATTCATGTGGTCAGTTTAGGTCGTCATCGGTCGTAGTCAAGGCCAAAAAGGGCACCTTGATCCTCGGCTAGGGAAGGCGGAACTCCCTTTGCTTACCCATGTGCGTCCCATGTTTGTTTCCACTGGCCGAAAGGCTTATTCCTGCATCTCCTTTGCCAGTTCAGCCGGTGAGCCGACAAAGAAAATCACGCGCCCGCCTTGTTCCTGGCGCGATTGCTGCGGTGCCAGATGCATGCAGGGAATGGAACTGTTGCCCCACGCGTGACACGGAACAGATCCAACACGGGCTACGAACGCAGTGCCGTCGTAGGATCGCAGAATCGCATGGTTGCCCATTGTTACCGCCTCGTCCACCGCCCAGAAGTAAGGCGTCCGGTCTTCTGCTCCAATGCGCGCGCTGCGCCACGGTCTGAATCCCACCGGCATATCAGCCACACGAAGCCAGTTGCCGTCATGTATGACGCCCTGCGCCATCCGTTCCTGACTGCTGAAGAAAGGACTGATCGTCTTCATGCATACATCAAACACCGTCAACGAAACGTTGCGGCAGTTGAACGCGAATCGAACGCTGTTGCCATCAACCCATGCTTCGAGAGCAACACGTTGTGTCCTGTGCTCGCGCACGTACGAGGCGCGCTGTCCGTCCGGCGTCTCCTTCCATGTAACCGTGGTACCGGGCTCCGGCCAATGGTTGGCCCCGATGAACGGACCGACCGTCGCCTCCGGCAGATCGATCAGCCAGATGCTCTCCGGAAACCAAGGCACACGCATCTCGAGTGTGGTGGTTTCCGTTCCCCTCAACCTTATGGGCGCCTTGCCATAGAGATCGCCGCGAATCGCGATGTTGGCGGGTAGTTTCCTCGGGCCTGGCTGATAGGATGCCCGTGCCACGCCACCCGTGGGAAGCGTGTCCGACGCGCAACGGAATCCCGACACGTAGTTGCGCATGGTGGGACACCAACCAAAACGGGCCGTGACCATGCGCGAATAGGCTTGTGTGTGGAAGACGCTGGAACCGGCCAGCATGTGAGTCTGCGGACCCCAGATCGCGCGCACGTATTGACAGATCAGCCCAACCATGTCCTGCACGCCGTACGGGCTCGCTCCGGCAGGCCACGATCCAACCGGGAAGCTGGACGAAAACGCAATATTGCCTGCGCCTTCATAGCACGCATTTGTCGCGGGGGCGTTGCCCCACGGATAGAGCCAGCCATTGGTGCCGCGCGCGGCCAACTCCCATTCCGCTTCTGTGGGGAGCCGCTTGCCTGCCCAGCGCGCATACGCCTCGGCATCGTCTGCATTGACGCCGATCATGGGCATCGCCTCTGTGCCGGGGCGGTCCGGCGGCCAGGACTCCGCCAGATCGCGCCACCCCACCACCCATCCATTGGTGATGATGCCGTACCCAGTGGCCTTCAGGAAGCGCACGAACTGCCCGCGAGTAACAGGATAGCGATCAATCAAAAACTCCGGCACCGTGAGCGTGCGCCGGTTCGAATGATCAAGCAACATGTCTGGATGCACACCGGCGCTTTCGGCGGCACGCTTCTTTTCTCCGCGCGTCATGCCGTAGAGAAACTTCCCTCCCGGCACCAGGACCATGTCTCTGTCAAGCGCCTCGGCGGAATAGCCGGTCAGGCCGTCCGCGCCGGGTGCGCCTGGCGCGACATCAGCAGTGGATGCGTGCGACCAAACGGAAAGCACCAGAAACAGGAACGTAACACGAACGGGCATCCGCACACTATATGCAAGCTTAAGATCGTGAGTAAATGCTTTTATAAGCGGTGCTGAAGGTCAACGCGATGCAGCAAGGAAGGACATCAACGGGGTGCGCGGATCTCGGCCTGATCCAGATACGTTCGATCACCGAGGAGGCGGATCCATGGTGACGGCCGACTCGCCTGGCGCGCTGATGCCGCGGCGCCGAAGGAGTGAACCGTCCAGGCGAAACAGCTCGACAAGGGTGCGCATGCGTTGAGTCAGCGCCCTGACTTCTGAGATTTGGCTGGAGAGCAGGTCCCGTTGCGTCTGTGCAACAAGGAGGGCGGTTGACCTGCCTACCCGGAATTTCTCGTTCTCGGCACGCCCTTTCTCCCGTTGGAGACGGGTTGTGGCGGCTGTGGCGGCGACCTGCTCTCTAGCGCGCGCCACATCGATGCATGCGGTGCGAACGTCGAGTTCGGCCAGCTCAACGGCGTTCGCCAGCGCTAGTCGCATCTGCTCGGCCGACAGAGTGGCGCGCTGGTGTTGAGCGTTTCCTTCCCGGCGCCGGAACGGGTACTCCGCGACGAGTCCTGCGGCCAGATCATAGGTCTTGCCGTCCAACTGCCGCCATGAATCAGGCACGGTGTCGGAGTAGCCGCCGAGACCGAGGCTGACAAACACATCAAGCTTCGGAAGCATGCCGTTTCGCGTACGCACGACCTCCAGGCTTTGTCGACGAATGCGTAGGCGGGCTTCGTTGAGGTCAGGGCGGTTGCGCCGGGCCTCTGCCACATGCTGCTCCGTCTCCGGCATGTCGAAAGGCGGCTGCGGCTCGCTCCGCAGTATCAGCGCAGCGGCGTTGGTGTCCGCCGGGGAAATGTTCATCATTCGCAGGAGCCGCAGGCGGGCCGTGGCTTCCGCGCTTCGGGCGTTGATCAGTGCTTCCCGGCGCAGCGCCACTTCAGCCTCCGCCGCAGACTGTTCGGTGTCGGCCAGCTTGCCGACTCGGATTCGCTCCAATGTTTCGATAAGCTGCTGCTCGGCGAGTCGCATGGACTCCTCGTAGATTTGCGTCTGGCGTTCCTGAAGAACGAGTTCCCAGTAGGCGTTTTCAGTCGTGGCCACCAGCGCCTCTATGAATCCTCGCAGCTCATACTCGGACAATGCGCTGTCCAGTTGTGCCTGGCGGACGCGGACGCGGTTGGCGCTGGTACCGGCGCCATTGAGCAGGGGCTGCGTCACGCTTAGCGATATGCCCGCTTCCGCGATGCGCTTGGGTGCCGATGCCCCGTCGGTTTGGGCCGAGAAGGCGTCCACTCTGGCGGCGGTTCCTGCCGCGAAGCGCTTCGAAGCGCTCGCATGGATGTCCGTCGTGTCGCTGTCGGCTGAAGCCGGATTCAAGGTGGCTGACTGTGTGCTGGCACTCTGGCTGCCGACGGAGGCCTGGGCGCCCAGCACCGTGTCGAAGGCCGCCTCCTCCTGTGCCTCGAACGTTCGCCGGATCGGCAGGTTGAGCTGTTCGACGGCCAGCGCGCGGTTATTCTGCAGTGCGCAGAGCACGGCGGCTTCCACGGTAAGGCTCTGTCCGCGGGGCGCCTGGTCGGCGCCG
>CAZWPN010000033.1:0-4360 GCA_964635275.1 uncultured Victivallales bacterium
GTCTACGGCGTGCCGGGCTCCAAAGCGCATGTTGTCTCGCTGGGCGTGGACGATGCGTTCATGACACCGTGCTGCCGGAGGCTGGAGCCAGCCTTCGAAGGACTGATTTACCCTGCGACCATACGGCCCCTGAAAAACAATCTGGAGGTTGCCATGGCGGCTCGTAAAGCCGGAGTACGCATCAAGTTTGTGGGTGCACCTGCGGCCCGCGATGGCTACTGGGATGCCTTCACGCGACACGTGGACAACCAATGGGTTTTCTGGGAACAGGTGGGGAGCCCGGACCAGATGTGTTCTCTGATGAAAAACTCTCGGGGTGTTGTTCTTGCCAGTCGGTATGAATCGCAGCCATTGGTCATCCACGAAGCGCTGGCGCTGGGTGTGCCTGTTCTTGCAGCACGCTTGCCGACCCTTACGGATTGCTTCGGTCCGGCCATTCGGTACTGTAGTCAGCCCAGTCGGGCTGCATTTGTGGAAGAGTTGCGTGCATTCTGGGCAGCGTGCCAGGCAGGGCTGGCGCCGGAGTGGAGGCCCAGATCCTGGCTTGAGGTAGCGCAGGATCACGTGAAGATCTATCAGTCGGTTCTCTCGAATAAGGCTGCGGCCATGGAGTGAGTGACGATGTTTCCGCTTCTTATCAACAGACTTGCGGTTGCGGCAGGGGCCGTCATTCTCACGGCCATACTGGCACGCGAAGCATTTGCAACGGGGAGTCCGCAACGATGGGCCCTGGCAGCCTTCTGGCCCGTGGTGTTTGTGATGCTGTCTAGCTCACGTTCCCTCTTTGCGGTTATGGCGGCGCTCAAGGCCAGTGGACTGGTCGTTCCCGGGTCGCAGTCGGTCCTGGCCTCCATTTCCCTTCTCTTTTCGGGATCGTTTTCGATGGCTTGCCTGATGGAGGCTCTGGTCGGACGCCCGCTGAAGTGGGTGGAGTCATCGCTGGGGCGTCCGCTGCTGCTCTTTGTCCTGATCATACTCTGTACGGGTGCCGTCCGCGGCTTCGGTATGCGCATTCTTGGAGCCGCGACGTGGGGAGGGGGCGCCTATGTGGAATTGACGGCGGCTTCCATGGCGTTGTTCCTTGCGAGACAGGCGGTCCTTACTGAACGGCAGTGGAAGGCGACGTTCTGTCTTCTGTGTCTGTTTCCTCTCATCCGTTTTGTGATCGGGTGGTCCGCAGGGCACGGTGTGCCGGGTTTCACGGCTGTGCAGTTACTTCTGTACGGCGCTACTCCATCATCGCTTGCAGCAAGCTTCGATGTGGCGGGGAAGGAAGTCCGCTACATAGATTTGGGTTCCCCTGCACTCTACCTCTTTCTTCTCGCGCTTTACTGGAGGCAGCAGTCCCGCTTTGTTGGGGCCGCTGCCATGATTCTAAGCGTATCCATGGCCATGTTGACTGGCTACCGCTCGCTCACTATCAGTCTGGGGATTATTGGCGTGGCCTACTGGATGGTGCGACCGAACAGGCAGCAGAGATTCGGGGCGGGTGTTGCATGGATGTTTGCCGTTATTGGAGTCTGGGCGTTGCTTACTGTGGTTATGCCCCACCTGCCCTTTGCGGCACAACGCTCACTGGCTTTCCTTCCAGGGCTGTCCGTGGATGAAGCCGCATGGACAAGCAGCACCAGCACAACAACGTGGCGCATCGAGATGTGGAAGATCCTCTGGCAGGATGAAGTGCCCCGCTACCTATGGCTTGGCAAGGGATTTGCTTTTCGGATGGAGGACCTGCTTGGCTTCATTCACAAGCATGGGTATGAAACCATGATCCTTTCGCGTAACTATCACAATGGGCCGCTGAGCATGCTGATCGACCTCGGCGTAATGGGACTTGTCGTGGGAAGTTGGCTGTTCTGGCGGCTGGCACGGTTCAGTTGGCGCCGCTGCTTCACGGTCTGGAATTCGCCGACACTGCGGGCTCTCCACAATATCCTTACTGCCATGCTAGTCAGCCGTATCGTAGTCTTCTATCTGGTGGTGGGAGACATGCGGTCTACAGGGGTTGAAATCCTGTTTCTGAGCGCGATGATAGTGGGCCTTGCCGCCAGCGATGAGCGCCTTTCGGAATTGAAGGCGACCGCGTCATCAAATGCATCCGAGGTATGACAATGTCCGTGCCGTGCAGTGTGGCGACAGTGTGTCTGAACCATCTGGATGCCTTGCAACGGTGTGTCGCGTCGGTTCGGGATCAGGGTCTGCCCGGGGTGGAACACGTTATCCAGGACGGTGGGTCCCGGGACGGAACTGTGGCATGGCTTGCTGCGCAGTCGGATATCCGCTGGATCAGCGCGAACGACGCTGGAATGTATGATGCCATGAACAAGGCCGTCGCGCGTGCATCAGGAGACGTCATTGGCTGGCTGAACGCCGATGAGCAATACCTTCCGGGTGCTCTCAGCGGGGCCTTGCGATGGCTGCACGATCGTCCTGAGATCGATGTGGCGATCGGTCATGCCGTTGTCGTTGACACCACCGGCAGATTCGTGTGTCTGCGCAAGGCCATGACTCCACACCGCCAGCACACCCAGATCTCCGGAAACCTGTCCTTCCTGACCTGTGGCGCCTTCATTCGCCGGCGTGTCTTCACCGAACGTGGGCTCTGGTTTGACCCTGCGTGGCGTGCCTCGGGAGATGCGGAATGGGTGACACGTGCAATCGATGCGGGTGTCCGGATGGGCGTGTACCCGGAGGTCGTTGCCGCGTTTACGGACACGGGAAGGAATCTGAGTACCACGTCCGTGGGGATGATGGAGCGGGAACAGCGCAGGCAGCAGGCCTCCCGATGGGTTCGGCTGGTCGGTCTTCTGATCACTGCCCAGCATAGGGTCCGCAAACTGCTCCGCGGTGCTTACTTCGCATCTCCTTTCACGTACGCGATCTACACCAGAGAGTCCCGCTGCAGCAGGCGGGTGTTCAGCGTTCGCCGGCCCTGGCCTTTCTGGCGCAGGGCGCCGAATCTACAGGAAGTCTGATCCTTGTGCCATGGGTCGTACAACGAATGACGCTTGACTGTTTCATGGTTCTTGCTTGCTCCATCTGTGTGTTCGGAGGGTGGAGCCTCTCATGGGGAGGCTGCCTTCGCTGGAGCCCGGTTCTCCTTGCCTTTGTGCTGGCCATCGGCGTTATTGCGGTTGCGGTGCGCGTGTCGACGGGTCGTTTGCATGGACGGGTGAAGGTTTGGGGGCGTAGGCTGAAACGCCCGCTTCCCGCAGCTTATATGTTGTTGTTTGTCATGGCCGTCGCGGGTGCCGTTGCGCATGAACCCAACAACTACGATTTCCTGACTTACAGGCTCTCGCGGATGCTCCAGTGGCTTGATGCAGGGCACTGGCACTGGATCCACACGTCCAATGCGCGCATTAACGTCTCAGGCAGCGGTATGGAATGGGTCATGATGCCCCTTTTTGCTGCCACGCACAGCTTGAGGAGCCTGTCTCTCCTGAATGTGGCGGCCTTTGCCTTGTTGCCCGGTGCTGTCTTTCGTTGTTGTGTGGGGCTGGGGTTGGGCGGGCATGCGGCATGGTTGTGGATGTGGGTCCTTCCTTCGGCATATTGCTTTGTGTCCCAGGCGGGTGGGACGGGCAACGACCTCTACGGCGCGGTTTTTGTGCTGATTTCTTTGGGCCGGGCGCTGCGGTATGCTCGGAACGGAAACCCCGGCGATGCGTGGGTCTCGCTCCTGGCCTCTGCCCTGGCGACAGGCGTCAAGGCCAGCAATCTCCCCTTCGTGCTTCCGAGTTTAGTTTTGCTGGGTCTGCATGCAGGCGCGATGGTGCGCCGGCCGGCAAAGACCTGCGCCATTGCGGTCCTGGCGCTGGTGTTGTCCTTCGGGCCACACGCCGCAATGAACGTGTTGCACACGGGGGTGTGGCACGGCGACCCTCACAATACTATGCACGTGCAGATCATTCGCCCGTTGGCGGGTCTGGCCGGAAACCTCCTCATGGTTCTTGCGGGTTGCATCCATCCGCCGGTCGTTCCTTACGCTTCGGTCTGGAATTCATGGGTCGCTCCCAGCTCGGGCCACCAGCTGTTTGAATGGATTCGGGAAGGCTTCCCACGCTTCGGTCTCGAAGTGCGTGAACTGGTGAACGAGGAAGCGGCGGGTCTTGGTCCAGGCGTGTTTCTGGTGTTCCTGGGACTGCTGGGTACGGCCCTGACAATGGGAGGGATTCGATGGCCGGTGCGGTCGGAAGCTCGATGGCTCCTTGGAACGACGGTTCTTGCAGGACTCGTCTACATGCTGTCCATGGGAAGCGAATCAGGAAGTCGCCTACTGGCGCCATGGTATGGCACTTGTATTCTGGGTGTCATGGTTCTGCTTCCGGGATTGGATGCGGCCTGCCGGTCGGCACGC
>CAZWPN010000033.1:4460-28220 GCA_964635275.1 uncultured Victivallales bacterium
TCGGACGACCCCGATGTTTCACTGTGGCGCCCTTGGGGCGCCAGGAAGGTTGTTCACCTCTTGCCCGAGGATCTGCAAAAGCCCATGCGACCGGAACTGACGGTGGTGGTGGGTCGGGAAACGCTGTTCACTAAGGCCGCCGGTGGGCGTGAGAACCGCCTGCTTGAGAAAGGCATCTGGACCGTTGTGGGTCGCGCTGGTGTCGTGTTGAAGGTGCAGGAGGGCGCGCAGGATTGGATCGTTGCCGTCCGTGCGAAACGTCCAGATGCCGGCGCTCGAGTCTCCACGGAACCAGCCTTTTTCAATTCCGCAGCGCCATGAAAGTGCTTCGAGTCCATAGTTTCTACCGTCAGCCAGGGGGAGAGGACGAGTCCGTTCTCTCCGAGGATAACTTGTTGCGGCAAGAGGGGATCGAGACGATCCTGGACTCACGACTGAACAGCGCGGTTGTGGCACGAGGTCGATGGGCGACACTCCATGCAATGTATGATCACGCGCGTGGCGCCAGAGAGGCGGAACGGATTCGCGCTTTGTGCAAGGAATGCAGGCCGGATATTCTGCACGCGCACAATCTCTGGTTCTGCTCTTCGCCCTCCGTTCACAGGGTGGCGCATGAACAGGGCGTTGCCACGGTTCAGCATCTGCACAACTATCGCAGCGTGTGTGTGGGAGCCTTCTTGCTCCGGAAGGGCACGACGTGCGAGGACTGCTTGCGCGGATGCCGGGTCTGGCCGGGCGTCTACCACCGATGCTACCGGAAATCACATGTTTTGAGTTGGCTGATCGCCAGGATGATTCGGATGCATCGCAGGCGCGGAACATGGGAGCGGGACGTCGATCTGTTTGTGACACCGTCGGAATGTGCGAGGACCAAGTTCATCGAGGCGGGTTGGCCAGCCGACCGGATTGCCGTCAAACCGAACTTCGTCTTTGACCGATGGAGCCGGACACCGGTGGAACGTGTCGGGGGCGTCTTTGTCGGCAGGCTGTCTCCCGAGAAGGGTGTGCTGACGCTGCTCAAGGCGTGGGAACATTTGCATCCGCTTCCCCTGACCATTGTGGGAGCCGGGCCCCAGGAAGAAGAGATCAGGCGCTATCTGCAGCAACGCGGCTTGCAGGGCGTCGTCCTCACGGGACAACTCTCTGCCCAAGCCTGTCTTGACATTGTGGCTAGATCTGCGGTCCTGATCATGCCCTCCGAATGGCACGAGACCTTCGGGCGCGTGATCGTGGAGGCGTACTCGGTAGCCTGCCCCGTGCTCGCCTCGCGTCTGGGCGCCATGGCCGAACTGATCCAAGATGGTCGCACCGGGTATGTGTTCAACCCCGGTGACGCCGAAGACCTGACAAGGAAGATCCGTCAGTTGCTGGGAGACGAGGGCCGTCGCTCGGAGATGGGCCGTCGTGCTCGGGAAGCCTACGAACGTAGCTATACACCTTCCGCGAGCCATCAACGGATGATGGCCCTTTACGAAGAGGCTCTTGCCCGTTACGCTCGACGAAGTTTGATGGGCGCGCGGATGAGGGCCTAGTTCTAACCCACCCCCCTGTTTCCGGGTTTCAGCACCCGGTTCTTAATGAAGGTCGCCACGAAACGATTTTCCGTCATAGGCTTGCCGACAAACTGTCTGGACTACGATTCGGCCATGGCGCAGGCGAAGGCCTTCATCCATCGCGGAGCCCCATCCGCCATCGCCTTTGCCAATACGCACATCGCTGTGGCGGCGCGTAAGGATCGGAAGTTTGGGGCGGCAATGGATGCCTTCGACCTTGTCCTTCCCGACGGCATGCCGCTGGTCTGGTGTCTTAACAGGCAGGGCGCGGGATTGAAAGACCGGGTATATGGCCCGCTCTTCATGGAGAAGATGCTGGCGAGTACGCCTAAACCCTGGAAGCACTTTCTGTTCGGGGGAACAGCGCAATGCTTGGAGGCTTTGCAGTCGAACATCCGTCGTCGGTTCCCGGACGTTGCTGTAGCTGGGGCGTCTTCTCCGCCCTTCCGGTCCTGGACGGAGGACGATCTGGCGTCATTTGCGGCCGTGATTAGAGCAGCGGAGCCTGACTTCGTCTGGGTAGCGCTCGGCGGCGTAAGGCAGGAGACTTGGATCGCCGAAAACATGCACAGGTTTCAAAATGGTGTGTTCCTGGCCGTGGGTGATGCCTTTGAGTTGCTCGCCGGCCGCAGCAGAATGGCCCCAATGTGGATGCAGCGTGCAGGGCTGGGTTGGTTGTTCAGGTTGTGCCATGAACCACGGAGGCTCTGGAAAAGGTATCTTGTCTACAACACGCTCTTTATTGGCGCCATCCTGCGGGCGTCTTTGACGCCCCGACAGGAATCAGCGAAAGATCAGCGATAGCCCCATGCTATTCCAAACACGATGCCGGTGGTTCCTGCTCTGCCTGACTGCGGCATACGTTGTGGCGGGGGTGCTCTATTCGTGTCGACAAGGGGAGACCCTCACGTACGGCGACGAATTTGAGTATGTGGCGATTGCGCGGAATATCCTGGCCGGAAAGGGGTACAGCATCGACGGCGCGCAGCCCACGGCGTACCGGCCACCAACCTATGCGCTCGCCGTGACAGCGGCCCTGTCGGTCTGTGATCGCATGCCGGCCATCCGCATCATGAACTTCGTGGCATTGGCGGCGGCCATACTCCTTGCCTATCTCTGGCTTGAACGCCTGGCAGGGCCATTGACGGGTTTGGTGGCTGCCTTGGGCATCATGGGGTACCCGGTGGTCTTCTATGCAGCCGGCAAGGTGTTCCCGCAATCTCTGGCGATACCGCTGCTTGTGGGGGGGCTCTACTCCGTGATGCATGACCCGGGGCGTCGCCTCACGGCGACGCTGGCGGGTGTATTGTTCGGGCTGTCCGGTTATGCAGCGCCGAACCTGGCTCTGTTGGCGCCTCTTCTTCTTGTGATCCCATGGATACTGAAGAGGCGTAATGCGGCGGTTCTGAGTTTGTGTATTGCCACCGGGTTCGCCATGGTCGTCGTTCCTTGGACGGTTCGCAATGCGTTGGTAATGGGAAAGGTGATCCCCATGACAACGTCATCGGGAATTAACCTCCTCATGGGTAATTCCGAGAAGACGACACCCAATGCGGGAGTGACCGTGGATATCAGCAGGTATACCGTGCAGGCAAGCCAGATGACCGAAGTAGATCGGGATGCATTTTACCGCCACTCGGCTTGGGAATGGGTAAGCCGGCATCCTGCGGCGGCCGGTTCCCTCTATCTCAAGAAACTGGCCAACTTCCTCAACATCCGGAACGAACTGTCGCGGCCGGACGAGCAGTCGCGGTGGCGTACGCTGCTCCTGGGTCTGACATTCATTCCTTGGCTGGCTCTGATGGTGATCCGGCTTGCCCTCTGGCGCCGCCGGCCGCTGACGCCAGTGGAGCGATGCCTGGTTCTGACATATCTGTGTGGCGCAGCAACACTGGCTTTGTTCTATACGCGGGTTCGGTATCGCCTCCCATTCGACATCGTTCTGATCATGCTCGGGGCCGTTACGGTGACGGGCATGCGCCGGTTCCGGAGTCAAGGCGGTGGTTTGGTGGGCCAGCGTGATGTTCTTGCCAGCAGCGAACCGAATCCCATGAGCAGTCCGACACCCACTACGAAGACGATGTAGCCGGAATAGTCGTGGTAGAGCCCAATGGCGGCTTGTTGCCCGAATGCGGCGGCCACCAGGCAGATAGCCACGAGCCGGACAATGTTACCAGCCATGGCAATGGGCACAGATGCAAGGAATAGAAGCCATTGCCGCCAGATCCCCTTCTGCGTGAAGTTGGCATAGACGGCGGCGAGAGCCGTAAGGGCCAGAATGGATCGCAGCCCGCTGCATGGGTCGGCCACGTCGAGGGCTATGCCGCCGCCTGCCGCCGATCGCAGACTAGTGCCGATTTGTTCAACCGGAACCCCCAGTCCATTAACCAGCGTTGCAGCGGCCGTTGTGCCGATGAGGCGCAGTGGAACCGTGATGCCGTCCAGAAAACTCAGCGGAATGCAGAACAGCAGATACGCGCAGGGGAAGACCAGCAACCGGGCCACACCCCAGCCCCAGAAATACAGCGGCAGCGCCCACGTGAGTCCGACCAGCGATATCAGGGTGATGCGCGTCTGCTGAATACGCACACCCGCCGGGTGAAGCATCAGGAACAAAGCCACCAGAAGAAGCGCCCAAGGGGTGAGACTACGCTGTGCTGCCAGCAGTTCATGGCGCCGCCGCCACACGACGTAGGCGCTCACCAGCGGGATCAACCAGGCGTGGGAGAGGTCGCCGCCCGACCCGTTCCAGCGGCGGACCATCCACAGCAGAGCTGACTGTCCTGATGTGGCTGCTTCCTCGCCGTTGCCGTAGACCCCGTAGAGGATGACGAGCAGCGCGACGACAAGCCCAGCGTACAACCAGGAGCGCAGCGCTGGTTTGGCGTAATGTGTGACGGAAGAATTCATGGTTGATGGATGCAGTCTACGGGTTCCACGGATTGAAGGCCAGTCCAGATCCATGCTGAAACAATAAGGTGGCGTTCATGCGCAGGCTGTGGCCAATAATTCTGATCCTCGCGACGCTGGGGCTGGTTGCCCTCATGAAAGATCCTCCCTTGGCCCAGGTGGCCGGGGTCTCTTTGGTTCCACCTGAGAGAGTGGGGGGATGGACGGCGGAACGAATCCTCTTTTGCCAGAACGAGTTGTGCGCCGTCTCGGCACGTGAGAATGAGGCGGGGACAAATCTGATTTGCTCGGTCTGTTCAAGCCCGATGAGCGAATGGTCGCTGGCTGAGCGAAGCATGCTGCCGAAGGGCACCGAGATCGGGCGTCGCCTGTTCACCGAACCGGGAGGGCGGTCGATGCTGGTCTCGGTTGTGCTCAGCGGTCCTGAACAAAAGAGCATTCATCGGCCCCAGCAGTGTCTTCCTGCCCAAGGTAACGTGATCGAAGCGGCCGAGGTGGTCGATGTGGCGCGGCCTGATGCAAAACCGCTAAAAGTGATGTGGTTGGACGTGCGGTCGCGCAAGGTGGCCGGAGAAACCGATCAAGGGTTCTTTGTCTATTGGTTTGCCGATGGCCACCGGGAGACACCTTATCATTTTGAGCGGCTGTTTTGGACCTCGCTTGACCGCCTGACGGGGCGACCGGTTGCACGGTGGGTCTATGTTTCTGTCTATGGCATGAACCTGGCGTCCAAAGAGGCAACGCGTGCAGAGGTTGCGGAGTTCGTTGGCTGTCTTCAGCCGCAGTTGCATGCTGGGAGCCTGTCGCCCCAGCGTTCGAGGCCCACCGAGCCGTAAGGCCGACAGGCCCTAGTATGCACCTCGGGCGAAGATGACCACCCATGCCGTCTTCAAGAGAATCTGGAGATCCAGAATGATGCTCTGGTTCTTGAGGTAGTAGATGTCCAGAAGACACATGTTGTGAAAATCCAGATCGCTCCGCCCGCACACCTGCCACAGGCACGTCAGCCCCGGCATTCCTCCATGCCGGCCATAGTGCCAGTCCTCGTAGTACCGCTCGAAATCCCGCCTCGGTAGCGGCCGCGGGCCCACCAGGGCCATCTCGCCCCGCACCACATTCGCCAACTGCGGCAGTTCGTCCAAGCTCAACCGTCGCAGCATCCTTCCCGCCGGCGTAATCCGCGGATCATTGCGGATCTTAAACAGCCCCTTTCCGGATTCGTTGAACTCCTCCAACTGGGCCACCGCCTCGTCGGCCCGGTGGTACATTGTTCTGAATTTCATCATCCTGAATGGGATGCGGTTCACGCCGATCCGGTCCTGAACGAAAAAGGCCGAACCCCGGCTGGTCAGCCGAATGACCAGCGCGATGATGCCCATGAGCGGCGAAAGCACGGCTATGGCAATCGCTGCCGTCAAACGGCCAAACCACAGTCCCGCGCGCGAAGACCAAGGTGAGGTTGCGGATCCTGTGAAGTGGACGAGGGGAAGGTAGTGGACCATGTCGGCGCTCAGCCAAGTCCGGGTCAAAAGGACGGTGAAGTGTTCGGATAGAACCTTGGTCTCAAGACGCATTTCGTCTGAGAGATCCAGCATCGCCATGATTTGCGCGATGGTCAGGCGGTCATCGCATACGATCAGGGTGGCGGCCCGGTGTCGCTGAACAGCGCTGCGCACCTGTTGGAGGAGTCGATCGAAAGGCGCATCAGGACTGAAATCCATTTGCTCGGCCAAGGCGAGTCCGTGCGGATGGACAGTATGAATCAGGTTGGTGATCCACTCAGCGTGGCGGTTGTGACCGACCAGCACCACCGGCCAGATGTCTACATGGAAGCGGCGTCGGAGCCAGCCGACCATCCGTGAGAGCAGCGATCGGAACAGTACGGTGCAGAAGATGTTCATCACAATCACCGTGGTGAAGAAACTGCGGGGGTGAAACGTATTGCGGTGCAGGTAGAACCACACGAAGAGCAGAACCAGCGTGATGCAGTTGGCCAGGAGGACTCGCCAAGCCACCGGACGTTTTCGAATGAACCGGCGGGTCTCGTAGAGTTCAAGGAAGGCGTAAAGGATTGTCACGACGGCAATCAGTACGCCAAGAATGAATGGCGCCCGCTCCAGGTAGTGGAGCTCGAATGTCTCGCCCAGCATGCCGGTTGGACGCACATCCAGCCAACGGTTCAACCATGTGAAGAACCGAAGCCCGGTGTCGCTGTTGAACCGTAGCCAGAACGTGGCATAGTACGCTGCGACAAGTCCCAGGATATCCGAAAGCACTTGCAGGAGCCATGGCCGGGTTATGCGCCAGTGATGAACCATAACCTCGCCATGATAGCAGCTTGTCCGAAGTTCGCGACAGCAAAACCACTATCGGCAGGATTTGACACGGTTCCGCGTGATGTGGTATCCGTTAAGCCGCTCGACTGCCACCGCGGATGGAAATGCGGGAGGATTTGGTCAGGGCGAACAACCGATTCCGTTGTGAACGGATAGGGATAGGGGAAGAACGCATGTTGCAGGGAACTTATACCGCGATCGTAACGCCGTTTGATTCCAGGGGGAATGTGGACTTCGCCCGTTTTCGTGCGCTTGTCGACTGGCAGGCCGAATCCGGCGTTGGCGGAATCGTCCCCATGGGCACCACCGGGGAGTCGCCGACGTTGGACTACGACGAACATCGCGAAGTCATACGTGTGGCCGTGGAGCAGAGCCGCAAGCGCCTCCAGGTGATCGCTGGAACGGGCTCCAATTCGACCGACGAAGCCATCAAGATGACGAAGTGGGCCATCGAAGATGGCGCCGATGCAACGCTCCAAGTGACACCTTATTACAACAAGCCCAACCAGGAGGGTCTGTTCCGGCATTTCTCAACGGTTGCGGATCTTGGCCTTCCGGTGGTGCTTTACAATGTTCCGAGCCGTACGGCCCGCGAGATAAACGTCGAGACTGTGGTGAGACTCTCGAAGCATCCCCTCATAGTTGCCCTCAAGGAGTCGGGCGGCAGTACGGACCGCGTGAGCGCCATTGTGCGGGAATGCGGGATCACTGTGTTGTCGGGCGACGATTCGATGACGCTTCCCATGATGGTCCTCGGCGCGAAGGGCGTTGTGAGCGTGGCGTCGAACGTCGCTCCTAAGGCCGTGGTGAATCTGGTGAATCTGGCGCTTGCCGGGCAGTGGGAGTCCGCCCGTCGCGAGCACCTGCGGCTTTTCCGGCTTTTCACCGATCTGTTCGTTGACACGAACCCGATCCCGGTGAAGGCCGCTCTAACCATGATGGGGCGGATCGACGAAATCTACCGTCTGCCCCTGTGCCCGATGGCGGACAACCTGAAGGCCAAACTGCGGGAAACACTCAAGGATGCAGGCGTGCTATGACAAACGTGGTAATCACCGGAGCGGCCGGACGCATGGGGCAGGCATTGGTGCGATGCTCCCGTCGGGTTGAAGGGGTCCGCATCGCAGGCGCCGTGGAGCAGGCCGGACACCCTGCGATCGGCAAGGATGCCGGAGTGACCGCGGGTGTGGACGCCTGCGGCGTCGCGATCACCTCTGACATCGAGGCCGCGCTGGTCAAGGGGGATGTCCTTATTGACTTCTCGGCTCATGCCGCGATTCAGCGGAATATCGCTGCGACCGTGACGGCCCGCCGTGCTGCTGTGATCGGCACAACTGGGTTGAGCGATGCCGAGCGGGATGTCGTGCTCAAGGCGGCGCATAGCATTCCCATCGTGTGGGCACCGAACATGAGCCTTGGTGTCAACCTGCTCTTTGCGCTGGTCCAGAAGGCGGCAGGCATTCTCGGGAACGACTACGACATCGAAGTGGTGGAGATGCACCATCGCCACAAGAAAGATGCCCCCAGCGGGACTGCGCTGAAACTGGCCGAGAAGGCTGCGATGGGGCGCGGCCAGAAACTTGATTCCGCCGCCTGCTACGGCCGGGAAGGCCTGGTGGGAGCGCGGCCATCCGGGCAGATCGGACTCCATGCCGTCCGGGGCGGCGACATCATCGGAGACCATGATGTTATTTTCGCCGCCGATGGTGAACGCGTAACACTTTCGCATCGAGCGACAAGTCGCGATTCCTTTGCGATGGGGGCGTTGCACGCCGCCCGGTGGGTGGTGAGCCAGAGGCCACGCCTCTACGACATGCAGGATGTGCTGGGCGTTCAATCCATGTGAACATGCACGGCATCGAAGTCGGACTCAGCCTTGGATCCAACATCGGCGACCGGATGGCACATCTCATCCAGGCGCGGCGGCGTATCGGCGCGCTTATAGGCGTTTCCATTCAGGCGGCATCCGGGGTCTACGAGACCGAGCCCGTTGGTGTGCCGGATCCATATGCCGCGATGCCGTTCCTTAACGCGGTCCTGATTCTGGAAACTCCGCCCGACATTCGGCAGCTGGCCCACTGCCTGCGGAACATCGAACGGCAGTCCGGTCGTCTGCCTGCCCCGATGCGTAATGCACCGCGTCCTCTGGATCTTGACATGCTCTATGCCGATACACAGGTAGTGGATGAGCCCGAGCTTCAGGTTCCACATCCACGGTGGGCCGTGCGTCGGTTTGTTGTCCAGCCCCTTTCTGATGTGCGGCCGGCTCTCGTTCTGCCCGGTCAGACGCATACCGTCCGTGAAATCCTTTTGTCTTTACCCGAATCGCCGCGAGTGGTTCTATTCCGCAGGGACTGGCAACTATGACGTCAACCGAAACAGCGGTAACGATTCGGGAGTCGAAGGGCATCAGGAAACTGGCATGCCTCACAGCCTACGACTACGCCACGGCGCGCCTTGTAGATGAGTCGGGTATTCCGCTGATTCTGGTCGGGGATTCCCTGGGGATGACGGTTTTGGGGCATTCCACTACGCTGCCGGTTTCGATGGACGAGATGCTGCACCATACCAAGGCCGTGGTCCGTGGCACGCGGCAGGCGCTGGTGGTGGCGGACATGCCGTTTCTCTCGTACCAGGCATCCGCCGAAGAGGCGATCCGCAACGCCGGCCGATTCCTGAAGGAAGCCGGCGCTGGCGCGGTCAAGATCGAAGGCGGCGCCTTCAGGGCTCCGCTGGTCGAGGCACTGGTCCAGAACGGCATTCCGGTGCTGGGTCACGTCGGGCTGACTCCGCAAAGCGTGCGGGAGATTGGCGGGTTCAAGGTGCAGGGCCGCGATCGCGAAGCTGCTGACCGGCTTGTGGAGGATGCCAGGGCGCTGGAGCGTGCCGGTGTGTTCGGCGTTGTCCTGGAGTGCATACCCGCGGGTGTCGCGGGATCCATCACCCGTGCGGTGACCGTGCCCACCATCGGAATAGGAGCCGGGCCGGATTGCGACGGCCAGGTTCTTGTCATCCACGATATGCTGGGCCTGACGGCCGGACCGACGCCGCGATTCGTGAAAAGGTATGCCGAACTTGCGGGTGCCATGGCGTCAGCATTTGCCGCCTACCGTGGCGACGTGGAAGCGGGAAGGTTTCCATCCCAGGAGACCTCCTACGGGGCCATGCGATAGGTTTCAGCGAAGCGCCGGCGCAGCCGGACAATGACTTCGTCGGCCGACGGTGTCTCTTGGTATTTGCACAACAAGTACGCCAATTCCTCCCGCACCTGTGTGTAGGCGCCGAACCGTTCCTCACGGTCCCATGCGATCATCCGCTCAAGAAGCCCAATCAAATCTTCATCCATCTCCGACAGCTTCATCTTCAGCGGCATGCGCAACTTCCGCACCTGCGAACGGATGACCTGCGCCAGCGTCTCCGCCGAGGAGTACGTCTCTCCCTTGAGCCCAAAATAAAGGACCAGCCCCAGGGAATAGATGTCGCTGCGGATATCCTCCCCTGCGCACGTGTAGCGCTCTGGTGAAAGGAAATGGGGGCTGCCAGTAACCTTCTTTTCGACCGGCGGGATGCGCGCCGCTTCCAGCTGCATGCAGGATCCGTAGTCAATCAGGGCCGCGCGGCCATCGGGGCGGACGATCACGTTGTCGGGCTTCACGTCGCGGTGCAGGTGGCCGTGTTCCAGAAGAGAGTCCAGCGCTTCCACGACATCAAGGACGTAGTAGAGGCATTCCTCTGGAGGCAGCGGCGCGCGGGTGCCGCGGGCGTAGTCCTGAAACGGGATCCCATCCACGTATTCCATGACCATGAACGGAATGCCGTTCGAATCGCCGTAGGCGAGGACCTCCACGAGGTGCGGGTGCCTGCCCAGCGAATAGCCCAACTCGCATTCCAGTCGAAAGGCGGCCTCATGCGCCGGCCCGATGTGCGCCGACCGTTGTAGCACCTTGATGACTACGGACAAGTGGGGCGATGCCTTGGTGTATCCGAGGTAGGCCGAACCAAAGCCGCCGGCGCCGAGGGGGCGAATGGCCCACCAGTGTTCGAGTTCCAGCGGGATGAAAAGCAAGTTGCCGCATTGCGGACATTTCTCAATGGAAAGCGGGGCGTGCCCCGCGATGTTGAGGGCGCTTGCGCACTGCTCGCAGACGATGCGGCCCTCATCCGGCAATATCGGGTCAGGTGTCCGGACCGGTTCCGCCTCGCCAGCGCTGTTACGGAGACCATCGATCCAGTTGCGAAATGTCTTCATGAGTCCAACAGCAGCGAGGCATCCAGATCGGTGCGGATGCCGAAGCGGGTCAGGACAAAATCGTACTTCACCGGATCCTCGGGGCAGATATCCGCAAAACGGCTGGTGACTTCCATCGTCATTGCCAGGTTGGCGGAAGCGCGCGAGGTCAGGCCGAAGTCACGGCTGATACGCGCCATGTGAGTATCCAGCGGAATGAGTAATTGCGCTCTGGGAACGTGCGTCCATCCGCCGGGGTCCACGTCGTCCTCTCGTATCATCCAGCGCAGGTAGAGATTCAGTCGCTTGCAGGCACTTCCATTCTCCGGTGTGGGGAGAATCGCGCTGCCGGAAACCTTCAGGCGGTTACTGAAAGCGGCCAGCGCCGGAACCAGGTCGGCGTGCTCCGGGCTCCACCCGTTGCAGAAGCAATTCTCCAGTGTCCCGAATTCCCGCACCTGCCGCCGCACCGCGAGCAGGAGTTCAGCCAACTCGGCGCCGGTGGTAAACCTATGCCTGAAAGTGGCGAGCGCCTTGCGAACGGCGGCGGGCCGCTCGCTCTCCAGGAAGGCGCGCGGGTGGTTATCGAGGGCGGCGATGGCTGCTCTAACGCTGCGGATGATCTGGGCTACCCGGCCGTAGGCCAGGACGGATGCAATCAGCCCTACGATCTCGCGATCCCGCGCATCAGGGAAGTCGTACAGGCATTCCAGCGGGTCGGGATGCACATAGCATCGGCGGTTGAAAAGTCCGTAAAGGCGGTCTAGATGGGCACGGTTCAGCATATGGGCAATCTCACCCCTGGGAGGCGGACGGGTCCTCGCACTTTTCCGGGTCCAAAGTGGGGAACATCATGGCCATGCTGAATTCGTTCTGGAACTCCGGGTCAAGGGACAAATCCACGTGTTCGCAGTTTTCCCGAAGTTTCTCGGCATACTTTCGCTCGTCGTCCGAAAGCAGCGCCAGTTTCGCTCCCAGTGAGGCGGCGTTGCCTATGAATCGGATGCGGTCGCATGGTATCGGCGGCAGCAGCCCGATGCGCAGCGCATTGCTGCGCCTGATGAAGTTTCCGAAAGCTCCGGCCAGAAGAACGGCGCCCAGTTGATCCTGTGCCACACCGGCGCGGCGGAGCAATAAGTTGATGCCCGCCCGGATGGCGCCGGATGCCAACTGCAATTCACGCACATCCCTTTGCCACAACATGATCGGGGTGCCGCCCGCCGCAGCATCCGACTCGACCAGCAGGAAATGCGTTTCGCTGCCGTCCACGGTGAGCCGTGCCCGCAGCGCCTCAGGAACCGAGGCAGGAGCCTCATCCGGTGCCAGGATGTGCCCTGTTTCGTCCAGCAGCCCGGCACGCAGCAATTCCGCCACTGTGTCGATCAGCGCCGTGCCGCACAGACCGGCGGGCCGGGCGTTGTCGATGACGTTGATAGCGACGTCGCCGCGCAGAAGAACTTTCTCGATGGCGCCGGACGTAGCGCGCATGCCTTGGCGGATTCGTGCGCCTTCAAAAGCCGGACCGGCGGCGGTTGAGGTTGCCCACATCTTTCCGTCCACCGCGAGGACGATTTCTCCGTTGGTGCCGATGTCGACCAGCAGCACAGGCTCCTTCCACTTATCCAGCGTGGCTGCCAGCATCCCTGCCGTTGTGTCGCCGCCAACAAACCCGCCGATCTGGGGAAACACGTATAACTCGGCGGCGGGATTGGCGTGCAGGCCGACCTTGTTCGCTCGCAGTGTCAGGCCGCGGTCGAATGTCTGGGTGAAGGGCACTTCGCCCAGCGGTGACGGGTCCAGCCCGCAGAATATCTCCTGCATGGTCGAGTTGCCAGCGATCACTACCTCGTAAATATTGTCGACCGAGATCCCTGCGCGGTTGGCCAGTTCTCGGATTATCTCATTGGCAGCGCCGACGATCAGCCCCTGAAGATCCTGAAGCGCTGACGGGTTCTGCCGGACCTTGAGTATGCGCGACAGCACATCGTCGCCGTGGGCAATTTGCGGGTTGAGCCGGGAGGCGACGGCGACCTCCTGTCCGTTGACGAGGTTCAGCAGAGTTCCGACCACGGTGGTGGTTCCGATGTCGAACGCCACTCCATAGGACTGCGTGCTGGTGTCGCCTGGCTCAAGGGCGATTACGCGCTGTTTGTGGACGCAAACCGCCGTGCCGTGCCACTGGTTTCTCCGCAGAAACCCAGGCAACTGCTGCAGCACGTCGTGAGGGACCGTGAGGTCGCCGAGGGCATTCCGCAGGCGGGCGAGGTCGGAGAGCCCGTCCTCGCGGCCTGGTTGCGGAAGCGAAAAAGTTGTCTTTCGTATTACCGGGCTCAATTTACCCTTGCGACCACTGTCGGCCACAAGGATCTGGTGCCTGCTTTCGAAGAGCGATTCGGGCGGAATATCAACGACGGCGGGGCCATCTACTTTCGTCAGGCAGGCCAGGCGGAAGCCCTGGTCATGGAGTCTTTGCGGAAGCGCCCGCGACGCCGCATCATGAGTGAGCGTCTGACCCTGCGTGACTTGCACCTTGCACTTGCCGCATGTGCCCTGGCCGCCGCAGGGTGACTGGAGGATCAGACCTGCGCGTCCGGCCGCTTCCATCAGCGACGTTCCCGGAAGGACAAAGACGCTTCGTCCGGCCGGTTCAAAAGTGACTTTGACTTCTTCAGCCATAGGGGCAACCGCCGCTTGCGCATTTGCTTGCGGAACAGGATCCGGCTGCGCAGGAAGGCAGGTTCTTTGCCGCCGCTTTCATCGGGCTGAAGGCGGAGAGGGTTTTCTGCGGTTTGGCGGCGCCGCACTTCGGGCAGGCGGGCGCCTTTTCCGACAAGGAGCGGTGCAGGTGCTCGAAGCTATGGCCGCACTGGTGGCAGGCATACTCGTAAATCGGCATGAGTCAACCTCCGTCCGGCAGC
Organism: uncultured Victivallales bacterium; assembly: GCA_964635275.1. Taxonomy (GTDB): domain Bacteria; phylum Verrucomicrobiota; class Kiritimatiellia; order UBA8416; family CAZWPN01; genus CAZWPN01. The sequence goes on from CAZWPN010000033.1 coordinate 18,406, forward strand.
ATCAGTCGGCCGGGGAAAAACTGTCCTTGCCTGCGCCGCACTCCGGGCAAACCCACGAGTCGGGCACTTTCTCGAACGGCGTACCGGGCGCCACGCCATTGTCCGGATCTCCTTTGCTCGGGTCGTACACGTATCCGCAAACATCACAAACATACTTCTTCATTAGAACAGTCCTTTCCACTGTAAGTTAAGCCCCGATTATACAATGCCCGCTCCCGTGGCGGCAACCGGATTCGAATGCATGTCTTCGCGCTTGCTTTGACGCCACGTGCATGCTTTGCTCCGCTGCAAAGGGAGGCGTCACAATGATCACTGGCTTTGCGCATATCTGTCTGTCCGTTCGGGATCTCGGTGCAGCCGAACAGTTCTACGTGGGACAACTCGGGCTTCGCAAGGCATTTGAGTTCCACGATAAGGAGGGGCGTCAATTCGGCTCTTATCTTCATGTTGGTGGCCGGACGTTCATCGAGCTTTTTAAGGGCAGTCCGGCTCCTGCTCCCGAGTCTGCCTCGTTCCGGCACTTCTGTCTGGAGGTGGATGATTTTGAAAAGACGGTTGCCACCTTGCGCAAACGGGGATTGAATCCGGAGAGTGTCCAGCTTGGCGCGGATCGGAGCTGGCAGGCCTGGCTTACCGATCCGGACGGGAATCGGATCGAACTGCACGGTTACACGCCCGAAAGCAGCCAGACAGCGGCTCTGAAAAGTGATCCGTTGCCGGTCAAGCCAGTGGTTCTGTAAGGGACTCGCGAAAGTGTCGCCAATGAGAAATCCATAAATGGCAACGAGCGAGACATGGTGCTAGTAAGGTGAGGAAGACTCGCTTGTGAACTGGGACATCGGCTGGGCCGACATTGCGCTGCTTGGGGTTGTCACGATCCTGACCACCTGTATTGCCTACGTGCGCAAGCCGCGGGTGAAGTCGCTGATCTACATGCTGCCGATAGTATTCTCGACGGCCACGGTTTCGACGGGAAGAGGTGTGGATGCGAGTCATATAGTTGGCATGACAGGATGCTGGTTCTTCCTTTGGGTTGTCTGGTATCTGAGTGTGCGGCGTGGCATCCATATCGTGGTGGCCGATATCGCTGCCATTGCGTTCTACGGGCTCTACTGCGCCGTTCTTCTGCCGCTGATGCCGCGGGATGGCGCTGCCGAGCAATGGTGGTTCTGGGGTGCGGTGCTGTTCAACTGGGTCTTCATGGGCTGGATCTTCTGGCGGATTCCGCCGCAATCCGAGCCCGGGCACCGGTGCACGATGCCGGCCTACATGAAGATGCCGCTGACAGCCGGGCTGGTCTCCTTGCTGGTTCTTCTCAAGGTGCCGCTGCGCGGGTTCATGCCCGCGTTTCCCCTTCTTACGATCTTCACCGTGTATGAGGCGCGGCACAGCCTGCACACGCTGTCGCGGCGGTTTCCTGTCTTTCTCGTGGCGTTCACGGCCATGGCCGTCGTGATGCGGAACCTGCTGCCGCCCGGCGGAAGTCTTCATCTGGCAGACTACCTTCCCGCTTTGGCGGCAGGGTGGGCCGTGTACCTTCCTATCTACGCTGCCATGGACTGGCTGGATAGCCGGAGGATGGCGTCGCACGAGAACAAACTGGCATCAGGAGTCGCATGCAGCCATTGCGGTAACCAGTGACATTCTGGTAGGCTTTCTTCCGCTTGGGAGGACTTAGATGCCGTCGCACTCCGGATACATCAAGTGGCAACTGCCTATGCAGCGCGTGCTCTATGCCGCGGTTCCGCTGGTCATCGCAGGGGTCTATTTCTTTGGCTGGCGCGTGCTGCTGATGCTGGCGGTGGCTAACGCCGTAGGGTTTCTGGCCGAGTACGCATTCACACGGGGATGGAAGGAACAGGTTTCCTCCGCCGTGTTTGTGACCGGCACGCTCTTCACGCTGTCGCTTCCGCCCACGCTGCCGCTTTGGATGGTGGCGGTGGGTATGGCGTTTGCCGTGGTCTTCGGGAAGATGGTTTTCGGCGGCTTTGGCCGCAATGTCTTCAATCCGGCCATGACCGGCCGCGCTTTCCTTTACGTGTGCTTCGGGCAGTACATGACTGCGGTATGGTCTGAGCCAGTGGGTGGCCTTGCAGGCGGTTTTCTGGCATACCAGTCCGATGCCATCACCAGCGCCACACCGGGCATGCTGCTCAAGACAGGAGCGCTATTCCCGCTGGCAGAAGAGTTTCTGGGACGGGCGGCCGGGACGATCGGCGGCACCAGCGCGCTGCTGGCCATTGTCGGGGGCGTGTACCTTATGTGGACCAAGGCCGCCAACTACCGAATCGTTATCTCCACGTTTGCCGGCTATCTTGCGTTGCAGACTTTGTTGTGGCTTGCGGGAGTGAAAGGCGCGGCCGAACCGATCCATGCCATGTTGGGCGGCAGTTTCGTCGTGGGCGCTTTCTTTTATGCCACCGATCCCGTGTCCGCCTCCCAGACAAACGAAGGACGTTGGATCTATGGGGCCATCATCGGTCTTCTATCGGCGTTGATTTCCGTGTTCTCCGTATGGCCGGCGGGCACGATGTTCGCGATTCTGCTGGCCAACATGTTCGCGCCGCTGCTCGACTACACGGTGAAGACGATCAAGGACCGATCCGGCGGGGAGGCGCCGGCATGAATGCGGTGACGCGGGAACGGATACGTACCATTATCTTCATGGTCGCGATCACGTTCGTTATCACGGCGGCGCTGGCGGGTATCCAGTTGCTCACTGCCGAGCGTGTGGCGCGGAATCAGAAGCTTTTCCTGCAGCGCGCCATTCTGGAGGCCGGGGGAATCAAAGTCCCGAGCGACGATGTGGCCGTCATGGCGCTGTACAAGAGCAAAGTCGTCGAATCAGCGCCTGGTACGGTGCCGGCCATCTACACAGTGCGCGGCGACGAGGCGCCTGTTCAAACGTACGTCCTTCTTCGACGAGGTGCTGGTCTGTGGGGGAAGATTGATGCGGCGATTGGTGTGGACCGGGAACGGAAGACGGTCGTAGGGATCGTCTTCATGGCACATGGGGAGACGCCGGGACTGGGAGCGCGAATAGAGGAGCCGTGGTTCAAGCGCCAGTTCGGAGGGCGCATTCCTCCATTCCGTCGTGTGCCGGAGGAGCAGAAAGACCTTGGGGAAAGCGAGATCAATAGCATCACCGGTGCGACGATCACTACAAAAGCTGTCCAGGATATGGTAGAGAAGTTGTTGGCGGAGGCGAAACAGATCCTGCCGATGCCGGAACCGGATCACTGAGCGCGATGGTGGAACAACGGGACACTTAGAGCATGGCAACATCGGCAAAAACGGTATTCCTGAAGAACATCGGGGCCGATAACCCGGTACTTGTGCAGATACTGGGCATCTGCTCCACGCTGGCGGTGACCAACTCTCTGCGTAACACGCTGGTCATGTGCGTGGGCTTGATATACGCGACAGCATTCTCGAATCTCACGGTTTCCCTGCTGCGCAAGCAGATACCTTCTCGCATCCGGATGATGGTGGAGGTGCTGATCATTGCGGGGTATGTTTTGGTTGTGGATCTGGCGCTCAAAGCGTTCTTGCCGGATATCTCCCGGCAGCTCGGGCCGTATGTTGGCCTGATCATCACCAACTGCATCGTGATGGGCCGCACCGAGGCATTCGGGCTGAGCAACCCGCCAGGGCTATCGTTCGTGGACGGGGCGACCGCGGGAATTGGCTACTCGATGGTCCTCCTGATTATCGCCTTTCTGAGAGAGCTGCTCGGCGCAGGGAGTATCTGGGGTGTTCCAGTGCTGGGCGATTGGTGGGTGAAGTGGACGATCATGGTGATGGCGCCCGGCGGATTCTTCATGCTGGCCATCTTTATCTGGATTGTCCGCGGTTACATCATGAGGCCGGATGCATCGAAGGAAAGGAAGCCATGAGCGAACTGATGCCGGCGCTGGCCGTCCTATTCTCCGCCACGTTCACGAGCAACATCCTGCTCACCAACTATCTGGGGATGTGCTCGTTTCTGGCAATCTCGAAAGAGATCAAGACGTCGTTGGGCCTTGGTGCGGCTGTGGCGGCGGTCACGGCTGCGACTGCCGTCCTGAACTGGCTGGTGTACCACCTGGTACTGGCGCCGCTGAACCTCACGCATCTGCACCTTGTGGTGTTCATACTGGTGATCGCAGGGTTCGTCCAGGTGCTGGAGATGGTGATTGAGCGGGTTTCAGAGACCCTGTACTCGGCGCTGGGCATCTTCCTGCCGCTGATCACGGTGAACTGTGCCATATTGGGAGCGTGTCTGTTCATGGTCATTCGCGAGTATTCACTGCTGAAGGCTTTTGCCTATGGGCTGGGTGCGGGTCTGGGCTGGATGCTGGCAATACTCGCAATGGCGGGCATTCGGCAGCAGAAGATGGCTAGGGCGCGCGTACCCCGCGGGTTGGAGGGGCCGGGCATCACGCTCATCATTGCCGGGATCATGGCCCTGGCCTTCATCGGATTCAGCGGAATCCTGAGCGGAAACTGACACCATGTGGATTGAATTCTGGATTACTGTCGGGACGATGTGCGGCATTGCCGGCTTGCTGGCGGTGATCGTCCTCATCGCCGATGCCACGGTGGGTGATTACGGAACAGTGGAACTCACTGTTAACGAGAGGAAGAAACTGCTGGTCCCAGGCGGGCGTCCGCTGCTGTCCACGCTCAAGGAGCAAGGGATCTTCATTCCTTCGGCATGCGGAGGGCGCGGTTCGTGCGGGCTATGCAAGGTGCAGATCGTTTCCGGGGCTGGATCGCCGGTGCAGACCGAGTTGCCATGGTTGAACGAGGACGAGCGCCGCAGACAGGTTAGACTCGGGTGCCAGGTAAAGGTGAAGGCAGCGCTGCAGGTGCGGATTCCGGAAGAACTGCTGAGCGTTCGGCAGTACCGCACGGTGGTGACCTCGATGCGTGATCTGACGCACGACATCAAGGAGGTTCGGCTGCAACTGACGGAGCCAGCCGAGATGGACTTCATCGCGGGGCAGTTCATCCAGTTAGAGGTCCCCGCGTACGAATTGACGGAGGAGCCGGTCTACCGCGCCTATTCGATTTCGTCCCCGCCGTCATCACGCAACGAGATTGAGCTGGAGATTCGCCTGGTGCCGAACGGGATCTGCACCACCTACGTGCACCGCCATCTTAAGAAGGGGGATGCTGTGACTATCAACGGGCCGTACGGCGAGTTCTTCCGGCGCGATGGGGAGTCGGAAATGATCTGCATTGCCGGGGGCTCGGGAATGGCGCCGATAAAGTCGCTGCTCAATGATATGCTGGACAAGGGCATCAAACGACCTGCACGGTATTTCTTTGGTGCACGCTCGCGGCGCGACCTCTTTCTCATGGACGAGATGAAGGCTCTCGAAAAGAAGCTGCCAACCTTCCAATTCATTCCGGCGTTGTCTGCACCCATGCCTGAGGACCAGTGGTCGGGCGAGACCGGATTGATAACCGATGTGGTGGCTCGGCACGTTCCTGACGCGAGTGGCAAGGAAGCGTATCTATGTGGCAGTCCGTTGATGATTGACGCTTGTATCAAGGTGCTGAAGGCAAAGGGGATGGCTGAGGATCGCATCTACTTCGATAAGTTCGCCTGACAGGGAGGCACACGATTGAAACAGAGTCCAGAACTGGATGCAGTCCAGCAGCAGATGCGGCCAGGCGTAATCACGCGGGACGGTTTTCTAGGCATGGACACGCGTAAGCTCGGCGAAATCCTGGAAGCCGACGATGCCGAGGTAAGGCGCCTGGGGCTTACGCACGGCGATATTGCCAGGCGAATGCGGGAACTGCGCACGGCAGGTGTGGCTGGGCTCGGCCTCACTATTTCGGTTCCGCCGCATTTCGATGTTACGGTGGAAGGCGTCCGAGGCAAACTTCCATGTCCGTTCGGGCATGACGGTCTGCACGAGAAGACCAGCACCGTGGTGCGCAACACCCTGCTCGGGGAGGAAGTGGTTTTCAGCGATCTCAGCATCCATTTGATCGCAACACACGGCTTCTACGAGGGACGCGGTGCGCTCTTCCGTCTCGACCCTGCCGTCTTGGTCAGGGTCATAGAGCCAACGGCCGGAGATTCTGCACCATGAGGCCGAATGCGGTGATATAGACTGAGGGGCATTATGAGAGCATTCTGTGTGTTGGCGGGAATGCTGGTATTGTTGGCCTCTACGGCGCGCGGGGAGGACTCTTTCTCTGAGTGGGCGAAACGGGACGGCGCCCTGCGGCGCGATGCCGGAAGGTGCATTGCCTTGGGCCCTTTTGAGGTAACTCTGCCTTTAGGATGGGTGCAGGAGGGGGGTGTGCCCGACGGCGACGCTACATTCCGCCACATCGGCACGCAGGGCGTTTTGACCGATGGTGTGCAAGTGACCTTGCGCACGGAGCCCGCTGATCCTGACTTCGTCTGGCCATCTTCGCTCTCTGGCAACACGCCGGTGAGATTCGGAATACTGTGGGCGCTCGTGGCCCGTCAATCAACCGCGAGCGGCTTTGAGCAGTTTGCGGCGCAGTTCCCCGGGTCGGCGGCAACTCTGATAGTCGAGGCAAAGCTACGCGTGCGCGGCAGCGACCTGCCGGCGGAGGTCGCGGAATTGCTGGGTGCAGTGCGATACGCGGGAGCGGGGCAGGCGCTCCTTCCGCCAGGGGCCCCGGGCTCGCGGACCCGCTATGTTGCCGCCAGTGCCGTCACGCGCGCACCTGCCGCGGCCCTGAATCCCGCCTCGCCGCTGAGCCGGAATGCGTTGGCCGCCCAACGCAGTATCGCAGCGGGCGGCGACCCGTCCAGGGGCAACCATGCCGTCATCCTCGATCACGGGTACGATGCCCTGCTGGCGCGCATTCATCTCATCCGCAACGCTTCACGGTCCATCGCCGTGCAGACATTCATCTGGGACCAGGATGAAGTCGGTCGGCTCTTGCTCCATGAACTGATCAAGGCCGCGCGGCGCGGCGTGAAGGTGCGGCTGATCGCGGACCACATGTTCTCGGTCCGGGATGTCGGACTGATCGCCGCATTGGCCACCGCCAGTCCAAACCTCGAGATGCGGCACTACCGGCCGGCGGCAAGGCGGCTGGATCCGCACATGATGGTCGAGGCTTTTGATTTCCTGATTCCCAACGGAAGCAACCAGCGGATGCACAACAAACTCCTGCTGGTGGACGACGTGGCCTTCATCACCGGCGGCCGCAACATACAGAACACGTATTACAACCGGTCGCCGCGCCTCAATTACCGAGACCGTGATATTCTTGTCATCGGTCCGATGGCGACCTATGCGGCCGCGTCGTTCGATGAGTACTGGAACTTCGATGAGTGCGTTCCAAGCGCCAATCTCAAGGATGTGGCGAAGGCTATCCGCGACATGGAATACCCTGCGGTGAGCACGGAGGCGGACTTCGGACTCGGGTCGTTCTTCGACGACTTGAACGCGGACCTCACCGATTCCCGTGTCTTTGAGCTGCGAGCCGCCGCGCGGCTTCGTGGGGTGGGAAGCATGACGTTCATTGCAGATCCGCCGGGCAAACCAAAGCGATACTACACGGCGTGGCGGCGCGGAACCATGGCGCGCCGCATCGAGGAAGTGATGAGCCGGACCAGGAACGAACTGCTACTGCAGTCACCCTACCTTGTGCTGGATGGGGCGATGCTAAAGATGTTCAGGAAGATTCGATCCGATAATCCGCGGGCGCGTGTGGCCATGTCTTCAAACAGTTACGGGTCCACTGACAACGTCATTACCTATGCCGCCAACTTCAAGCTGCGTCAGGCCTATATGGAATATGCAGGGCTCGATGTCTTTGAGTTCATGCCGCGGCCGGCCGTGATGGATGCGCTTTTCAAGAAGGAAACCGGTTCAGCCCGGAGCGCCGAAGACGATGACGAGTACCGCAGTTCTGGAAGTGGGGGTGGAAAGAAGCCTTTTCTGTGCCTCCACGCCAAGGGATTTGTTGTGGACCGTCGTACGGCGTTCATCGGGTCCTACAATTTCGATCCGCGTTCGATCGAGTACAACACGGAGTGCGGCGTGATCTTCGAAGACGATGCGCTGGCAGGGGAGCTTGCCGGGCTCATAGAACGCGATATACAGCCGACCAACAGTTGGGTCATCGCCCGCCGGAAGGATCCGTCGGCAGGTGCCCGGCTGGTTGAAGCGGCGGACATACCCGTGAGTCGCGGCAAGGACCAACTGTGGGCCGCCAGGTTTACGTCGAGTTTCCGGCTCAAGGCCGGGCAGACACCCGTAGAACCCGTGCGCCCAGAGTTTTATGAGCGTTATGCGGACGACGGCGTGTTTCCTGGCGGGGACGATGCCTCGGTGCTCAAGGAGATCTACAAGCACATCAGCACGATGCTCGTGGACCTCGTGATGCCACTGCTGTAATTCCTCAAACCAAGAGATCGCGCAGGAACTCCGGGTGGTCGGCCTGCGAGACGACTTGCCCGCAGAAGACCTGCCATACCGGGCTGCGGTGGGTCCGCCGCTGGGCAATGATGTTGCGCAGGACCTTGTAGTTGGTGCACACCACCCGTCGCTGAAGGAACCCCTCGGGCAATTCGTTCTTGAGTGCGATGAGGTCCCGGGCGGCAACCAATTCATTGAGCCGGGCCAGCGTCTGCGCCGGGAGAGGCGATTCGAAGTCGGCGTTGGTCAGCGGCCGCTTCAGCAGGGTGTGCATGGTACTGCCGCTCTGCTTGGTCATGCCGGTGCGGTAGGTGTCGAACTGCTGCCAGAAATGGCGCGGCGCGGTGATGTCCATCCACACCACGATGCTCTCCAGGAACTTGTTGTGTCCGCCATCCCGGCTGCCGAGGCGCTCCATGACCGGCGCCATGGCGGCAGTCTCCTTCTCGAACGAGAGCGACAATCCCAATGCCGCCTCTTCGTAGCCGGCTTCCCTGATCATCTGCAGTCGCATGAACGAGTCCCTCCGTGTTCTATTCTGCCCGGTTCCCCGGCGGGCTTGTTCGCCTTGCCGACGAACCGGTGACAAGCAAATACTTTCGTTGCGGCAGACAGGCTATCCGCCGGCCGTACGGAATTCCTTGCAGGCGGCCACGTAGGCTTCGACGTTTTCCCACGGGACTTCCGGCTCGAGGAGATGGGTGGGGCAGCAGAAGAGCCCACCCGCGGGTCCTGCGATTTCCAGATTTCGAAACACGACCGATCGTACCTCTTTCGGCGTTCCGAACGGCATGGTTGTCTGCGTCCCAAGCGTTCCATTGAAAGAGAGCTTCTTCCCGAATTGCCTGTGAATGTCGTCGAAGGGCATACACTCCGGCTGGACGGGATTCAGGATGTCGATCCCGGCATCTACCAGGTAGGGAATCAGCGGCTCCACGAATCCGCAGGTGTGATAGAAGATCAGGATATCCGGCTTGATGCGCTTGGCTGTTGCGATCACCCTGGCGAGGCGCGGCTGCAGCCACGTCCGGTACATCGCTTCCGACATCATGATCGTACTCTGCATACCGATATCGTCGCCGAGTTCCACGACATCCACGCCCGCTTCCGCGTACAGCGCCACGTGCCGGCAGGAGATCTCCGTGATCGTGTCGAGCATGAACGTGGCTTTCTCGTCGTCCATGGACATGTCCATCATCAACTGGGTCATATCGCGAATGTACCAGGCGGTTTCCCAGATTGTGCACTGCATGGAGGCAAAGGCGGCCAGGCCCTTGGCATGGGCCTCTTCCACGGCCTTGCGGATGTGGCTGGTATTCACGGTGTCCACCTCCGGGAACGGGTAGGCCTGCAGCTCTTCGAGCGAGGTGGCTCTCCCGAGCGGGTGCCGCATGTAGGTCATGTGCTTGG
>CAZWPN010000034.1:0-28177 GCA_964635275.1 uncultured Victivallales bacterium
CGAACCTGCAACCCTCAGATCCGAAGTCTGATGCTCTGTCCAATTGAGCTACGGGCGCACGGAAGGTCGGTAGCATCCGGCACTTTCGGCCGGATGGCAAGCAGATTGTCTATCGCCGTCGCATGGCGTCTACAAGGCGGTTACTCAGTGGGTGAACTGCCTCAGCCAAGCTGGCCAGCGCCGCAAGGCTGCCCGCGGAGTTGGTGGCCCGCATCAGGTCCAGCAATGCGTCATAGCCGTCCAGCGTCGCCAACTCGTTGTCTCTCAACGAGGCTTCCACGCGGTGCATGCGGGCCAGCATCCGCCCACGGAAGTGCGGCAGCGCATCTTCGCAAAGTGCACCGATCCGGAAGGCAGGCTCCAACTCATCAGTCACCGCACACATCTTCTGAATGAAGATCAGAGGCATCCCCAGCGCCGGATCGCCGCCAGCAAGAAGCGATGCCCATTGCCACTCCGACGCCGATGCGTGGGCATCGTCGCCAGTCGTCTTCCACCCGCTGGCGCGCGCAGGCACAACAACAAGCTGCCTGTATGCCTCGTAAAGCACGACCGACGCCGCATTGGCAAGGTTCAGGCTGCGGGAGTGCGGGCCAGGCATGGGAATGCGGTAGAGATTGTCGCGATAGCGGTCGTAAAACTCAGCCGGCAGCCCGCGACTTTCCCCGCCGAACACCAAGTAGTCACCCGCCGCAAAACTGCAGTCGAGGTATGACTTCCTCCCCTTGGTGCTCGCAAATAGCATTCGCCCCGGCTTCTCCTCGGCCAGGAAATGCTCCCAACACCGGTGGATCCGGTGGTCCACATGCGGCCAGTAGTCAAGCCCGGCCCTGTGCAGATTCCGTTCAACCAGCGTGAAGCCCATCGGCTGAATCAAGTGCAGCCGCACGTCCAGCGACACACAAGTGCGACCGATAGCTCCCGTGTTGTGCGGGATCTCCGGCTCATGAAGGACAACATGTACGTCCATGATCGGTATGGCTCAAGGCCCAAGGCTCAGGGTCCAAAGACACTGAGCCCCCTGAAGCCTGCTGCCACAGCCCAGCGGCGCCACGAAAAAGCACCGAAGCCCGGCACACGTCCGTCAGATGACGGCTTCAGCCATCCAGTTGCCGTGCACGTTACAGTGCTCGACGACCTGGACTTTGCCCGAGGTAACATTCAAGTGCAGCGCCGCCGCCGGGTGACACACCTTCGGGGCAAGCCAGATCCGCGAGATGAACTTGTGGTTCAGGTAGTAGTCAAGGTACGTGATATAGTGCTTGTCATCCATCACATGCTCGATCGCACCCACGCGAACGTGGACATCGGTGCAGCATCCGCCGGGGATAAGCCCGCACTCTTTAACCACGACGATCTGGGGAATGTGCTTCTTGTCGCCATCAGTCAGCGCCGCCGGGTTGGCCGGTTGCTTGATCGCTGCCGGATCCTTCCCAAACGAACTCTTGGGCGCCCGGCACACCAGGCACATCTCAGGGGCTTCGTTGAATTCAATGTGACCGCATCCTTTGCAGACAAATACTTCCATGACAATCCTCCTCTTTCCGGGTTGGTTGACCCAGCTTTCCGTGATTCTACCCTATCCTCCCCAGGCACATCAATCTGAACATTCGCGTTTCGTGCCGGATTGACACATGGGCGCCTATTCAGTAGTCTTTGCACGTTTTTCGGCGGGATAGCTCAGATGGCAGAGCAAGGGACTCATAAGCCCTGGGTCGCCGGTTCGATTCCGGCTCCCGCCACCACACCTCTCATCTTCCCCGCCGGAAGGCCTGACATGAGTCCGCCACGCTCTGTTTTCCGTGCTCACGGATCGAGGTGTGCCAGCAATTGAAGTTGTGACTGCGCCCTTCAGAATCGGCCACAACGCGAAGATCTGAGGGGTTACCCAAATCCACTTAAGCGAGGCGTTCCCGGCGGAACCCGTTGCGGACAGCCTTGCGGCAGCGGCTCCGCCGGCCAGCTTCGCCAGGATGGCTACGCAGGCCAAGGAGGCGTCGCCCCAGTCTGTATATGTTCCCAGGTAGGGCGAGATCTCCGAGCGAGCCGTAAACACAGGACGCACATGGGGCCGCCAAGGGAGTCCTGCTGCAACGCTGTATTGACGATGCCTGCTACGGCTGCTATCCTCCGAGCCAGTGGATGACGGAGTGATTTGTTCTGCCGGGTGATTCTTCCATGCAAACAGCGCACATAGCGGTTGTTGAAGGTCCGGACAGGAACAAGCAGTTCACGGTTCCTTCGGCCGGCGGTCGCGTTGGCCGCTCGTCCAAGAACGATATAGTCCTGGACGACCCCAGCCTGTCCCGTCATCACTGTCGTCTTTTCTTTAAACAAGGCGAAGGGCTGTGGATCGCAGATCTGGCAAGCGCCAACGAAACCCTCGTAAACAACACACCCGTTCAGGAAGCACGGCTTCACGTTCAGGATCTGATCGCCATCGGCGGAACAGTGCTCAGAGTGCTGGACGACCGACCGGTCGAGTTGATGACCGAGGGAAGCGCATCAGCTGCGGCAGCAGTGGATGTAGACCTGGGGCTGGCCAAACCCCACGGGAACGCATCTGTCCGCAGGATCAGTCCGTTGACCCTGTGGGTCGTGGGCATTGGACTGGCTTTGCTTGCATTGGTCGGCATCGCGCAAATCACGAAGATGCGGGCTGCTGCCGAACTGAAGCGGGTCAAGCCCGCTCCCAGGCAGGTCGAGCTGCCGATCGATTCAGTGATCGAGATTGACTACGAGAAGGTTCAGGCCAATTCCCAGAACATCTTCCGGTATCGCCTGACGTTGTCGCCGGGCGGCACACTCGCGGTCCAGATAGACGATATCCAGAACAAGCGCCATGTCCGCAAGGAGACGGCGATAGAAGAGTCCTACGTCAACCTTCTGGCCAAGACCATCAATGAGTTGGGTTTCTTTGCCTTGGATCCTGAGTACCGCGGCGTTCAGCCCGGTGTGCTGGAGTCATGGGACCTCACCGTGACGTTGGGTCGCCGGACATACCGTTCGCAGGTCATCAATCGTAACGAGCCCGAGGTGTTCCGTGCGGTTCGTGAGCGGCTGGAAGAAACCGGCAAGAACCTGTTGGGGCTTGCCGCCATCGAGTTTTCGTCAGAGAAACTGCAGCAGATGGCTCAGGAATCCTACCTGCTGGGCCGGAAGCTCTATGACGAGCGGGAGGTGAAGCACGAGAATATCACCACCGCGATAAAGAGCCTTCGCGAGGCGGAGTGGTATCTCGAAACGGTGGAACCCAAACCCGAGTTCTACGGACATGTCATCAGTATGATATCCACCTGCAGCGGAGAATTGAAGAACCGCTACGAGGACCTCAATTTCCGGGCGCAGCGCGCCATCCGTTTGCGCGATTGGTCGGACGCCGCCAGAACACTCCGGATCATCTGCGACATGATACCGGACCGTTCGGACTCGCGCAACATACAGGCACGCAAGGAGTTACTTGATGTGGAGAACCATGTCCGCATGGACAAATAGGCTGGCGCTCCTGGGAGGCAGCCTTGTGACCGCTGCGTCGCTCGCCATTGCAGGCACCGGGGACGCAGTTCCGCCGATGTCGGGTGCCCTGATTCAGGTGACCACGACGCCACCGGGGGCCGTCATCTCCTGTGACGGCACGCTGCGCGACGCGGCTCCCTTGACCCTCTCTGATCTCCCGTCAGGGCCTCATCTGATCGTTGCGACCAAGCAAGGACACCGGGAGGCGCGCCAAACCGTGATGGCAAAGGTCGGCGAGCGTGTCGCCGTCGACCTGGCGCTGGAGCCTATTATGGGACTGCTTCTGGTTCACTCCACCCCTCCCGAAGCCGATGTACAGGTAAACGGCGCGTTTCGAGGCAAGACCCCGCTTCTCGTGACCGACCTGCCGCTGGGCCGCTACCGCATTCGCGTTGCCCGCGACGGCTACGGTTCGAGGGAAGTTGACTGCGTTGTGCGCGATCGGATACCTGAGAAGGTCGATGTTCCACTGGTCTCCACCGCGGCACGGCTGGTCATCACCTCAACGCCTGAGGGTGCCCAAGTCAGTGTAGACGGTATATCGCGGGGCGTAACCCCCTGTACACTCGAGAACGTTGCAGCGGGCGACCACCTGCTGGAATTCAGCACCAATGGCTATGAATCCGTAAGGCAAAACGTTCGCGTTGACGCGGGGCGGACCGAAAACCTGACAATTGTTATGAGGGCGACGCCATCCGAGCTCTCCATCGTATCCCTTCCGGCCGGCGCTCGCATCTACATTGACAACCAGTTTCGCGGCGAGGCGCCTGTCACAGTCAAGGATATCGAACCGGGAACATACAGGGTTCGTGCCGAACTCAAGGGCCACGACTCTGTCGCCCGCGATATCCCGGTCGCACTCGCCAAGAAAGTGATTGAAGAGTTCCGGTTGATCAGCAACAGCGGCGACTTTGAGATCACGACCGACCCTCCCGGCGTGAAGGTTGTCATCGATGACAAGGACGCCGGCGTTACGGCTCCAAAATCCGATGCCTCTGAAGTAGTTTCAAAGCCATTCCTGGTTCAGTTCTTGAGCCCCGGCACCCACCGCGTCGCGCTGAGTTGCAAAGGTTACGAGAGCAAGCAGTTCGACATTGAAGTCAAGGAAGGTAAAACGGTGGCCGGCCACCATGCCTTGGTGCGTCTGTTCACGCCGGACTATGAAGTCAGGACTTCCACGGGTGTCTACCGCGGCATTCTCAAAGACCGTGATGGTCAGGGGAACATTCGCCTCGAACTGTCACCCGGGGTCATCAAGGTCTTTCGCGCCAACGATATCAGGTTCTCTGCGCCTGTGCCTGTCAAACCGCCGGGCTGACACACGCAGAAAGTGGAACCTGATGGAGTTTGGCCGGGCGCCCGCCCAGACGAATCGGCTCACAGCGCGACCACGTCAATCCGATCGCCGTTGGCAATGCCCAATTTCGTGATCGTTCCAGCCGTTGCTTCAAGAACGGATCGGGCCTTCCCGCCCCCCCATGCCATCCGGAATGGCCTCACGCTGTGCATAAGGCGCACAACCACGCCGTCAGCATCCAGGAACACCAAGTCGATGGGAAATCGCATGAAGAACGTATGGATGGACGAACACCGCGTGATCAGTACAGCCGATCCGGAGGGAAGATCGTCACGTCCGAGAAGCCCCTTCATGCGCTCGAAGGTTCCGGCAAGTACTTCGACGTTCGGAATGAGCGTGACCCCGCCCGTGTCCGCCCGACCGCGCATCACTTGAGCAAAAGCCCTATCACGACTCCCACACTGGTAAAAGAGAGGAATACGAGGGCCTTGCTGAAACTCCAAGTGGCTACCAGGAGATTGACATCGGTGCTTCCGCGATTGAATAGCAGGATGAGCACTGTCAGCATCAGAAGCACGAGCGCAATAATCAGGTTCCTGTTCACTTCTTCTCCTCCTCCCGCCGGTTCTGCAGACACCGTTCAATCGCCGCGAGAATTGCCTCCGGCGCAGCCAGCCTCCCGCGTCCCACGATCCCGCACGCCAGATCACCCTCCCCCACTTCCACCACCACGGCGCCGCGCTCCACGAGCCGCGCCACGTTGGTTCGGGTAGCGGAATGATCCCACATGTTTTCGTTCATCGCCGGCGCCACCACCAGCGGCGCCCGGGTGGCAAGCGCCACGCACGAAAGCAGGTCATCGGCAATCCCGTTGGCCAGCTTGGCAATCACATTGGCCGTGCACGGCGCCACCGCCAACACGTCCGCCCGACGGGCAAGCTCAATGTGTTCAGGCTGCCACATATCAGGCATCTCGAACATATCCACCGAAACCGGATTTCTGGAAAGGCTGCGAAATGTCAATTCTCCGACGAAACGGGTGGCGGCTTTAGTCATGACCACCGAGACGTCCCAGTCACGGCCGACCATGAGCCTTACCAGTTCGGCCGCTTTGTAGGCGGCAATCGAGCCCGTAACGCCAAGTACAATCCGCGGTTTCCTGTTCTGCATGGTCTGCTCAGCCCCGGATGGCCAATATATAGCCCCTGCCATGGCCGGACAACATTATTTCCGCCATTCCGATTCCACAACCGAACGAAGGGCTGCGTACGCCGCTTCCAGCACATCGTTAACGATGCGGTGGCGATAATCAAACCGGCGACTCATCTCCTCGGCGGCGGCCTTGAGCCTCCGCTGCATATCCTCAACACGGTTCTCTCCCCGCGCCTCGATGCGGCGTTGAAGCGCCTCCAACGAGGGTGGCTCGATGAAGATATCCACGAAGGCGCGCCTGATGGCATCACCCTCCGGAGCACCGTTAACGTATTGCCGGATCTGGCCCGCGCCCTGGACATCAATATCCATGAGCACGGACCGCCCGCCGGCCAGGGCATCCACCACGGCCTGTCGCAGAGTCCCGTACCGATGGCCGTGCACAACCGCATGCTCCAGAAAGGCGCCCTGCCCTACGCGCGCCAGAAACTCCGACTCGCCGAGGAAGTGATACTCCCTGCCATCCTGCTCACGCCCCCGTGGCGGGCGCGTAGTGCAGGATATGGAGTAGACAACCTCGGGGAACTCGGCACGTAGCCTTTCGCACAACGTGGTCTTGCCGGCCCCCGATGGCGCCGAGATGACAAGGAGGAGCGGTCTATGCGAACTGTCGCCCTGACTACTCGACATTCTGCACCTGTTCGCGGACCGCTTCGAGGCCAGCCTTGAAGGCTATCACGCAGCGCGATATGCCCATGTCATTGGCCTTCGATCCAATGGTGTTGATTTCGCGGAACATCTCTTGGCAGAGAAAATCCATGGCGCGCCCGGCTGGTTCTCGCGACGCGAGCAGACGATCCGCCTGGTCGAAATGGCTGTCCAGCCGCACAAGTTCCTCGGATATGTCGCAGCGGTCCGCAAACAGGGCCAGTTCCTTGAGCAACTGCGGGTCCCCACTGTCCATCGGCACACCCGATTGTTGCAGCCGCTTGAGCAACACAGCGCGGTACCGCTTCGGAACGTCCGGCGCGCCACGCAGGATTACGCGAACGTCTTTCTTCAGCGCCGCGAACCGCCGTCTCAAATCCCGTTCAAGCGCGCGCCCCTCTCGCCGCCGCATTGCCACCAGACTCGCAATCGCCCGGTCCAGCGCCTTTTCCACCACGGGCCACAGGCGGTCGGCCGACTCCGGAAGCGCCTGGAAACGGACAACTTCCGGCAGGCCAAGCAGGGCGCTGGCTTTCAGATCATCCGGCAACTTGAGGCGGGCCGCCGCGCGCCGCAAGGCTCCGACAAAAGCCTCCGCCGTATCGGCATCGACCTGAACACCGGCGCGCCGACTCCGACTTGAAAGCAGAATGTTCACGGTTCCGGTGACCGAACCTCTGGAAATGACGCGGTGCACCCGCTCATTGACATGCGGTTCAAGAGTTGCCATCCCCTTTGGAAGGGAGATTCGGATGTCAAACTGCTTGCGGTTGACAGATCCAAGCTCAACCTCCACGCTGACACCCTGCCACACCGCCTGTCCGCGGCCGAATCCGGTCATGCTTCTTAGCGACATCTTCTAATTCTCCGCCGGGAGGTCGAACGTCGCCGTCACGCGGTGACTCGATGAAGCCCGGTGCTTAAGGTACGCCTGGATGAACTCGTGGATCTCGCCGTCCAGTACGGCATTCACGTTGGACGTTTCATGCCCCGTGCGGTGGTCCTTGACCAGCGTGTACGGCTGAAGAACGTAGGAACGGATCTGGCTGCCCCAGGCAATTTCGCCCTTGTCGCCATAGAACTTCTCCATGTCCTTGCGTTTCTCGTCCATTCTCGCCTCGTAGAGCTTCGCTCGCAACATCGAGAACGCCTTCGAGCGGTTCTTGTGCTGGCTGCGTTCCGCCTGGCACGAAACCACAATGCCGGTAGGCAGGTGGGTAATCCGTATGGCCGAATCGGTCTTGTTGACGTGTTGCCCTCCGGCACCGCTGGACCGATAGGTATCCACTCTCAGATCGCTATCCTTGATGTCCACTTCAACATCCTCGCCAAGTTCCGCCACCACGTCTAGCGAGGAAAAGGATGTGTGCCGCCGCTTATTGGAGTCGAACGGGCTGATCCGAACCAGCCTGTGCACGCCGCGCTCGGCTTTAAGGTATCCGTAAGCATAGGCACCGGTGATATACAGGGAAATGCTTTTAAGGCCGGCTTCGTCGCCGGGTTGATACTCGAGCATTTCGAATTCGAGGCCGCGTTTCTCGATGTACCGGCGGTACATCCGCAGCAGCATTTCCGCCCAGTCACAGGACTCGGTGCCGCCCGCGCCTGCATGAAGGGTCAGGTACGCATTGTTGGGATCCAGCTGATCACCCAGCAACGACTGGAACTCCAGGTTTCCGCTCAAGGCTCCAGCCTTGACGAGCAACTGCTCCGCCTCCCCCATGGCGTGGTCGCGCTGAGCCTCGTCAGTCTCACCTTCCGCAAGTTCCAGAAGGACGCGCGCATCGCTCAACGCCTGCTCCATCTCCCGGAAAGGGCGCAGTACGATGCGCTGCTGATTCGTTTTCTCAATGACTGCGCGGGCCTTGTTCTGGTCATCCCAGAACCCGGAAGACACCGCCTGGGCCTCGAGCTGGGTCAGAAGAGACGTCCGATTATCGACGTCAAAGATACCTCCGCATCTCACGAAGCCGCGCTTCCAAGTCCAACAACCGATCCTGAAAATTCCCCGTCATTTTACATCCCTCCCGACCGCGCCAGCCGCGCGATCCGATTCATCCCGAAGCCTTCGCCGTTCCCGCCACACGACTCCCATCGCGAATGCCGCTGAGGCCAAACCGCACGGCAGGGCCAGCGCCCAGTCGCCGTGCCGGCCATAGTGCGTCAGCGCATCGTCCGCGGACCGCATTCGCACTGCGGATGTCTTGAAACCCGGCACCGCCAGATCCCAATTGCGACCAGCCAGAGCGGCACTATCTTCGATCGCACCGGAGCGGTCAATAAAACACGTCACTCCGGAATTGGCCGCGCGCACAGCCGGAACGCGGTTCTCAACGCAACGAAAGACGCAATGGCTGAGGTGCTGTATTGGTCCGCAGGTCCCGTCGAACCAAGCGTCGTTGGTCTGGTTAATGAGGATGCCCGCTCCGTTCCGCACCGCGTATCGCGCCAGACCGGGAAAGATGTCCTCAAAGCATATCAGGACAGAGAACACGGCACCCGACTCCTCTAACCGGAAAAGCGTGCTTTCCCTGCCGGCCGTGCAACTGAATCCCAAAGGCGCGAGGCTTTGGATAAATGGTATCCACTTGTCCAATGGCAGATACTCCCCAAAGGGAACCAGATGTTGTTTGCGGTAGCGGGCCGCCACCGAGCCGTCCGGTCTAACCAGTAGCGAACTGTTGAAGCAGGCGTCACGTTCCCCTGCTCCTCTCTGCTCGTACTCAATGGTTCCAACCAACAGCGGCACCCCGTTGCTGGTGAAACTCCCGGCGAACGCCATACACTCCGGGTCCAGATCCATGGCTGTCGGCACCGCCGTCTCGGGCCAGACGACGAGGTCCGGCCCGCCCAGCAAAGCCAGTTCCGTCTGGCCACCCAGGCGATCATATATTGCCCGCTCAAAACCCGGCTCCCACTTTTTCATCTGGGGTACGGATGGCTGAACGGCCGCAATCCGAACCCATGGCCGCTCCTGGTCCTCGGCCCGCAGTCGTTTTACGGTCATAATCCCATGATACCACGACACCCCCAATACCAGGAGCGCAGCGGCCATCTCGAGCTGGAAGCGAACCGTCTTCCTCTGGCGGCAAAGATCAAAAACGCGCAGGGCCATCAGCGCCAGCGCCGTATTCATCAGCATCAGGAGTCCGGAGACGGCATAGACACCGCCCCACGCAGCAATCTGAATTAGCGCAACGTTCCGGAACTGGCTGACGCCCAGCGCATTCCACGGGAAGCCGGTAAACAGGACCGACCGCAGGTACTCGAACCCAATCCAAAGCGCCGGGATGACGACTATCAGGGCAAGGCTTTGCACGCGGCTGATGGAACCGGCCCCTTCGCTGGTAGCTTTGGCATCCTCTGTGCCGGTCAAGTCCTTCGGCGCTTCGGCTCCTGCCAGACCTCTGGTGAGAGTAAAGGCCGCTGAGGCGCACGCCCCAAAAGCCCCGAAATAGAGGGCGCAGTATGTTGAGAGGAGCAACCACCCCGGGACGACAAGAAACCATGGGCCACCCGTCACGCCCAGTTTCAGAAGCCAGGACAGGTTGAAGAGCCAGAAGACGCCTCCCGCCAGACACCCCCATCCAAACGATTGCACAGGTGGTGTCCATCGCAGGACGATCAGCAGCGGCACCATCGCCATCCACGCCCCGTCGGCGCTTGCAACGGGCGGGAATGCTGCCGACAGCAGAACACCGGAGAAGATGGCGCAGACACCACGCCAGAACCTGGGATCCCGAAGTCCGCGGACGAGCAAGGTAAACGTCATGACGAAACGCCGCAGCACTTTTTGTACTTCTTGCCGCTGCCACACGGGCAGAGATCATTCCGTCCGACCTTCGGCCCTTCGCGGGTTACCGGCTCGACAATCCTGGCGAAGTCCGAAACGGACACGCTGGTTCGATCCGACTCCGCCGCAG
The DNA here is from genome assembly GCA_964635275.1 of uncultured Victivallales bacterium. Classification (GTDB taxonomy): domain Bacteria; phylum Verrucomicrobiota; class Kiritimatiellia; order UBA8416; family CAZWPN01; genus CAZWPN01. The sequence goes on from CAZWPN010000034.1 coordinate 10,597, forward strand.
TTTCGGGCTGCGGCTCCGGGCGGCCACGGCCAAGGATGGCAACCTGATCGTGGACCATGCGACGCGGCATAGCCGACAGGAATCTCTCGAAAGCGCTGACCGCCGTCGTAGACCGGAACACCGCGCCGGAGATGTCGAGACTGATACTCTTCATCAACTCATCGAACATCATGTAGGCTTCCCGCTTGTATTCCACGAGCGGATCCCGCTGGCCGTAGGCGCGCAGCCCGACGCCCTGCCGAAGCGCGTCCATACCGCGCAGGTAGTCCTGCCATTGCGAGTCTATGATCTGCAGGAGGATCTGCCTTTCCATGATCTTCACCATGTTGGCGTCCTCCATCGAGACCTTCAGTTCGTACGCTTCCTTCGCCCGCTTCATGATCTCGTCGGCAAGAGCTTCACGGTCGGCGGTCTGCTTAACCTCTTCCTTCCGCAGCGAGATGGGGAATGTGCTCTGCACCCACTCAACCAGGGCCTGGACCCCGCTGTCGCTGTCATCCGTCAGCGACCCCTCAATCTGCCGGACAATAGCATCCTCGAACATCTCGTAGATGTGGTTCCGGATATTCTCGCTACGCACGATATCGCCCCGCAACCCGTAGACCACGGTACGCTGCCGGTTCATCACGTCGTCGTACTCCAGCGTGCGCTTACGGATCGAGAAGTTCTGCTGCTCCACCCTGCGTTGCGCCGTCTCGATCGAACGATTCAGCCAGCGATGTTCAAGCTGCTGGCCTTCCTCGAGGCCCAGCCGGCTCATCACACCGGCAATCCTGTCGGAACCGAACAGCCTCATCAGGTCGTCCTCGAGCGAGACGTAGAAGCGCGAGGATCCGGGGTCGCCCTGGCGCGCGCAGCGGCCTCGAAGCTGCCGGTCAATGCGGCGCGCCTCGTGCCGTTCAGACCCGATGACGTGGAGTCCGCAGGGCTTCTCCGTAAGCGCTTCGCGCATGGTCTTTTCACCGACCTTGTCGTTGAGGCTGGCTTGGGACATGACGACCTGCCGGTCCAGCCAAACGACGCTTGCCCCAAGCTTGATGTCGGTTCCGCGGCCGGCCATGTTGGTGGCGATAGTGACGGAGCCGGCCTGCCCGGCCCCGGCCACGATTTCCGCCTCGCGCTCGTGGTTCTTGGCGTTAAGCACATTATGAGGAATCTTCGACCGCCTCAGCATGCGGCTTATCAGCTCAGAGGTCTCAACGCTGATTGTGCCCAAAAGCACGGGTTGGCCTCGCTTGTGGCAGTCCTCGATTTCATCCACGATCGCCTTGAACTTCTCGCGCTGGGTCTTATACACAACGTCGTTTGAATCCACACGGCGCACCGGCCGGTTGGTGGGAATCACCACGACGTCAAGGTTGTAGATGTCCCTGAATTCGTTCGCTTCCGTCTCGGCTGTGCCGGTCATGCCTGCCAGCTTCTTGTACATGCGGAAGTAGTTCTGAATCGTGATGGTTGCGAGCGTTTGTGTTTCACGCTCTATCTTGACGCCCTCCTTGGCCTCGACCGCCTGGTGCAACCCATCGCTCCAGCGTCGGCCTGGAAGAATGCGGCCGGTAAATTCATCAACGATCAGAACCTGATTGCCCTGCACCACATACTCCACATCACGCTCGTAAAGGCAGTACGCCCTGATCAACTGGTCCACGTTGTGGATGCGCTCACTGCGCTGGTTGAACGATTCCTGGATTTCCAGTCGCCGCCGGGTCCGTTCGTGGTCTGTCAGCCCGGGGGTCACATCGAGTTCCGCCATATGCGACACCAGGTCCGGCATGACGAACATGTTCGGATCGGTGGGATGCAGCGCCTCGCAGCCACGGTCGGTCAGGGAGGCATCGTGAGTGCGCTCGTCCATGCTGAAGTAAAGAGCCTCGCGCAATTCCCTTCCCTGCTCTTTGCGCATATCGGTCAACATCATGCTCTCCACCTGCTCGTGGAGTTTGCGCGTGGATGGCTCCTCAAGCATCTTCATGAGTTGCTTGTGCTTGGGCATGCCGTGGTATACTTGGTAGATGAGAAGCTGCGCCTTTTCAATCTGCCCGCCATCAAGCGCTTCCTTTGCCTCCTGAATCAGATTGTTGCAGAGCGTGCGCTGGCGCCGCACCAATTCCTCCACACGCGGCTTCAGCTCATCGAACTGATGGGTGGAAACGGCGACGGGCCCCGATATGATGAGCGGGGTTCGGGCTTCATCGATCAGGATGCTGTCCACCTCGTCAATGATGGCGAAGTGATATCCGCGCTGAACCTGGGCGTCAGCCGAATATGCCATGCCGTTATCCCGGAGATAGTCGAACCCGAACTCACTATTGGTGCCGTAGGTGATATCCTTGGAGTATTCGCAACGCCTCGCCTCGAAGTCCATCTGGTTCTGGATGCAGCCAACACTGAGACCCAGATAGGTGTAGATGTGCCCCATCCACTGGGCATCGCGGCGCGCCAGGTAGTCATTCACCGTAACAAGACGTACATTGTTGCCGGCCAATGCGTTAAGGTAGAGCGGCATAGTCGCCACGAGGGTCTTGCCCTCGCCGGTCGCCATTTCAGCGATCTTCCCCTGGTGCAGCACAATCCCGCCGATAATCTGAACATCGTAGGGAATCATGTCCCAAACCTGCTCACGCCCGCACATATCAACCTTGGTGCCGCACAGCCGGCGGCAGGTGTTCTTGACCGCTGCGAAGGCTTCGCACATGAGGTCGTCCAGAGTCTCGCCCTTGGCCAGACGGGCACGGAACTCCACCGTCTTCTGCTTGATAGCCTCTTCGCTTAGAGACTGGTACTGGCGTTCGAACTCATTGACACGGTCGACAAGCGGACGAAGCAGCTTGATATCCCGTTGATGCTTTGTTCCAAACAGTTTCCGCAATAGTTGCATAGAGCCATCCTCACATTCTTTCGGCGGTAGGGCAGAGAATCAGGCAGAGGCAAAGCCCGCCACGGAATCCCTCCTGGACAACGGAGAGAACACTGCAGGAATCCGAGTAATCCCTTCACCGGAAGACCGGGTAGAAGCTAGGAGATTCCGAAGCGAAAAACCAGCGTAAAATGGGGAAAACTTGCGCCAAGACACGCACAGTCCGGAATGTCCGGCGGTTTCAGGGGCGTTTGTACCATCACGGGCTCATGCCCGTGGCGAATCAAGGGCCTCTCTAACCATCATGCCGGTCTTACGCATGGCATTCACGATCCTTGACCATGTTGCCCCATTCCGGCACACTCCAGCCAATGAAAGCGCTGTTCCAACCCACTCAACATGTCACATGAACTGATCCTGTTGATCGAAGACGAGGCGGCGATCGCCGACGTGGTGGAGTACGTCCTCAAGGAGCACGGGTTCCGATCCAGAACCGCCCGCGACGGACACGAAGGTTACGCCGCCTTCCGCAAGCATGCGCCCGACATGGTACTCCTCGATTTGAACCTGCCGGGCATCCCGGGACTTGATCTGTTCCGCCGCATGCGTCAGGAGCGCGCAAACCTGCCCGTCATCATGCTCACCTCGAGAACGGACGAGGTGGACCGGGTCACCGGCCTCGAACTGGGCGCGGACGACTATGTTACCAAACCCTTCAGTCCCCGCGAACTGGTTGCAAGAGTACGAGCCGTCCTTCGCCGACACACGGTCGGCGCCCAGGATGCAAAGCCCCACCTGCGCGCCGGCCCCCTCACACTTGTTCCGGCCGACTGGAACGCGACTTGCGGCGGCATGCCTGTCGCGCTTTCCAGGCAGGAGTTCCGACTTCTCGAAGCCTTGATGCGCCATCCGGCGCGCGTCTTTGCGCGCGACCTGCTCATAGACATCATCTATGACGGAGAGACATGCGTGACCGACCGAAGCATAGACGCCCAGGTCAAACGCATCCGCCAGCGCATCGCCGAAGTTCGCCCCGGATTCGATCCTATCCAGACCGTCTACGGCCTTGGATACAAGTTCAACGGGACACTCAGCTCCGGCGACGAGGATTCACCGTGAGCCCGGGAAGCGCCTTGAGCAGCCTTCGCTGGAAGATACTGCTCATGTCGTTGCTGATTGTTTTCATTCCCGTCTTTCTGCTCAACAGGCACGCAGTGCGCTTTTTCGATCTCTTCACCAGGACCGACCTCGAGGACCATCTCCGCCACTACGCCTTCATCGTCGGCGAGCAGTTCAGAGGCGTGATGACGGAGCCGGCTGACGGGCCGCCACGCGTCGCGTTCGACCGCTGGCTCCGCAGCACCGCCGGCGAGATCAACTCGCGCATTCAGATTGTGGACCTCTCCGGCGTCGTCCTGCACGACACTGCCGAGCCACCGGAAATCGGCGCAAGCCTCATTGATCGTGCCGAGGTCGCCGAAGCCGTAAAGGGCGGTTACAGCGCACGCTCACGCCTGACGCCGGACCGCACATTGATGTATTTCCACATCGCACGCCCGATCAAGGACGCCGACCGTAAGACCGTAGCGGTGACCTGCATCACGCGTCATACGCAGACGATCACACAAGCCGTCAAGCAGATGATCCGCAACCAGCGCATCGCAACATGGCTGGCCATTTCTCTTGCCGTCGCTGCCGCCACCGTGGTCTCGCTGTCACTGACACGCCGGCTGCGCGCCCTGACTCGAGCCGCTCAGCGCTTCGCCCTGGGCCGCGGCCCACTCGACACTCCCCTCCGCGGCCGCGACGAAATCGCCGAATTGGACCGCGCCCTGCACGCCATGGCCGAAGAGCTGGCCGCACGCCATCAGTACAACCGGGAATTCATCAGCACCACTCTTCACGAACTGCGCACGCCGCTTACCGCCATCAAAGGTGCGGCGGAAATCCTCAGGGACGGCGCCGCCGAGCCCGATGCACGCCGCCGTTTCATGAACAACATCCTTCACCAGACCGATCGTATGATGCGGCTCGTCGGCGAACTGCGCGAACTGACAAGGTTGGACGCCGAGGACCGGGCTGCTCCGGGTGAGCCAGTTGAGTATTTTGCATTCCTGAAAACCACACTCGCCCATCTGGAAGACACGTTCCCTTCACCGCGCGCCAAGCTGCGGTTCGACATTCCGGAGGGCGGCAATGTCCACGTTGCTATCATTCCGCACCGCATCGAACAGGTGCTCTCGAACCTGCTCGACAACGCATTCCGATTCACGCCTCCAGACGGCGCTGTCACCGTACACGCCTCCATCGCAGCCGGCAAGGTCCTGACGTGCATCGAGGATACCGGCTGCGGCATCCGGCCCGAGGATCTGCCACGCGTGTTTGACCGATTCTTTACAACCGAACGCCACAGCACCCCGCGCGACTACGGCAGCGGTCTCGGCCTGACCATCGCTCAGAGCATAATCCGCAATCACCACGGCCGTATCTGGGTAGAATCCGAACCGGGTTGCGGTGCACGCTTCTGGTTCGAACTGCCGGCCACATGACGGCACGCGGTCACAATTGATCACAATTGCGCCGTCTTTCCGCCTCACTCTCCTGCTGCAATCTGCGCAACACACGGATATTCCGTGGCAACGAAACGGCAGCAAGTGGAGGTGCAGGATGCAATGCGGAACCAGGTGGGCAAAGAGCGTATTTCGGGTGATCATCACAGTGCTGGCAACCGGTATGACTTACAGCCAGGCTAAGGCGGAGGCGTGGCCCGCCGGTGTGCTCTGCGCGCGAACCACAAATTCCAGCGAAACTCTTATCATGCCTCTGAAAAGCACCGACGTTCATCTGCGTCTGATCGCCGGGATCCTATCCTCCACCGTCACCCAGACATTCCTGAACGACACGGCAACGCCGCTGGAAGCCGTCTACCTCTTCCCCCTGCCCGCCGGGGCTGCCGTGACGGATATGGAAATGCGAATCGGAGACCGACGCATACGTAGCGTCGTGAAAGAAAAGGAGGAGGCCAAGGTTGTCTATGAGCAGGCCCGTAAGGAAGGCCAGGCCGCCGCACTCGTCGAGGCCGATCGTCCGAACCTGTTTCGCACATCTGTCGCGAACTTCATGCCAGGCGATGAAGTAGCAGTGACTTTGACTTACACCGAGACAGCAATCCTCCGCGATGGCGTCTACTCTGTGGTCTTTCCCATGGTCATAGGCCAACGCTACTTCCCCACGCCGACCAACACGCCCGCATTCTGCGACAGGCGCACCAACACCACGGTCACGCCAGGCGCCCTGAATCCACCCGTACTTCCCGCCGCAACCGACCCAGTCAACCGCGTTGCAATCACCCTCGAAACGTACGGCATACCAATCGCGCATATTACCTGCCGGAGCCATCTGGTGGACATCGCGCCGATCGAAGACATACCCGAGTCCTATAGCGTAACCCTTACCGACGGACCGGCCGTGGCAAACTGCGACTTCGCGGTAGATGTCGCGCCACCGACAAACTGCAATCCTGTGGTGAGCTGGGTTGTCTCCCGGGAGGACAACGCCCTCCATGGGCTTCTCACGATCTTCCCGCCTGTGGCTCCATCCGGTTCCCCATCGCAACCTCGCGACATTGTCTTCCTGGTCGACACCAGCGGCTCGATGGAGGGAGAGTCAATAACCCAGGCCGTATGCGGTATCGAGGCATGCCTGAAACAACTCAACCCGGATGACAGATTTAATATCGTTCGCTTCGCCTCAGATCACTCCAGCTTCTCTCCTGAATTGCTGAGCGCGGATAGCGCCACCCTCGCCCGCGCCACGGACTTTGTGCGCTCCATGACCGCCGACGGCGGCACCGAAATGCAGCCGGCATTGAAGCACTCGCTGACGATGCTCGCCGGCAGTTCGCGCCTGCCGATCGTCGTCTTTCTCACCGACGGGTGTGTCGGCAACGAAACCGACCTTATGCGGCTCCTCCATGACGAACTGGCACATACCCGCCTGTTCACTTTCGGCATCGGCAGCGCACCGAACGACTACGTAATGACCAAGATAGCCGCGCTCGGTCGCGGCCAGGCACGTTTCATACGCTCCGCCGGGGACGTAGGCGAAGTCATCTCCTGCTTCTTTCAAACTCTCGCCTCGCCGGTCCTGACCGACGTCAAAGTCCAGTGGCTCGACGCGATCGAAAACCCTTCAATGCAGTACACGGCCTATCCCGCTCTCTGCCCCGATGTATTTGTCGACCGACCCCTGCAGCTCATCGCCGAGTTCCGTGAACTGCCGCCCGCTATCGCCATAGTGTCTGGCTACCTGAACGGCCAACGCCAGGTCTACCGCTTCAACCTCGATCCGCAGCCCTTCACCCATGCGATGGTAGGCCGCCTCTTCGGCAAAGCACAGGTCGACGACCTCATGACCCGCACCATCCTTACCAAGTCCACCGCCGAAGCCGATGCCATCAAGGCAGACGTAATCGCGGCAGCACTGCGCTACCAACTTGTCACCCCATACACGTCCCGCATAGCCATCGAGGAGCGTGTTGTGAGGGGCCCCGACGGCGCGCTCTTGACCATACCGGTCGCCACGCCGCCGCCACGTGGGTGGAATATGTTTGAATCAACGGCAACCCAGGACCTTCTCTGGCTGGCCATCGGCATCGCGGTCTTGCTCGGCGGCGCCGCATGTCTGTACCCCGGGAAGTTGCGCAGATGAACCTGCATATCCATAGCCTGCGCCGCACCACGGCTTGTCTGCTTTTGAGCGCAGGCTTATGCCTTTGCGCCACCCCGGCATGGCACACTGCGGTGCAGACAGCCTCCGCTCTTAGGGCAAGGCACATCTGGGACACCTTCCGCCGGCAAGGAAACATCTGCCCACCGGGCCACGCCACACCCGTCGCATGGCTGCGCATTCCAGCATGCGGCATCGACACTCTGATCCTGCAAGGCGGCAGTTCCGGAAACCTCCTGCGTTCGCCCTGTCTGGACCGGCTGCATGGATTAGCAGTGATCAGCGGCCATCGCGACAAGCATTTCCGCCGCCTGGCACGCCTGCGCGTAGGCGACAAGGTTGAATTGGAACAGGCGGATGGACAGTTAAGCCGCTATGTCATCGCCGATACGGACATTGTCACGCGCGCCTGCGCCGAAAGGCGCCTGCTCGACCGCACGTCCGATGGCTGGGTTGCCCTCCTGACGTGTTACCCATTCCGCTACATCGGACCAGCTCCCCAGCGCTTCATCGCATGGGCACGTCCTTCCGCGGAGTAGCACAGGGATCGGGGCGGCGGCTTACAATCAGCCGGCCAACGATTTACTGCCCCTCACCAGGGTGGACGGGAATCGCAGGTGGCGCCATCCGGAGATACTCGCTTTCCAGATCCGAGCCGCGCCGGACTTCCAGTATTCCAGCCTGCGAGTGCAGGAGGCATTCGAGAACTGCCGCATTAAGACGTTCGGCTGTAAGTGGAGCCGTAAAGGTCGCGTTGATGGTAGTTCCGTCCACGCTCTGATCCCATACAGCATCGGGGATAACCTTCCGCAGCAGGTCCAGTGTAGCGAGCGGCTTGGCCAGCACATAGGTGACACGATGACTGCGCCTAACAATCGTGTCGAGAGCATCCTGCCGGACCAGCCGGCCTCTTTCGATGAAGGCCACTGTGTCGCACAGCGCTTCGATATCGCTCAAATTGTGAGAACTGATCACAACCGACAATTGCCCGCGTCTCTCACGAATGAGATCGCGGACCCGTGCGGCTTCACGTGGGTCAAGGCCGTTAAGCGGCTCGTCAAGAAGCACGAGTTGCGGCATGCCAAGGAACGCCTGGGCTATGGCAAGGCGACGGTTCATGCCATGCGAAAGGGTTCGGACGGACGAGCGGCGGCGGTCCGTCAGATGGACCCAATCGAGCACTGACTCAATGGATTTGGAAAGTTCGTTGGCCGGCAGTCCCTGCAGGCGGCCATAGAACCGGAGCAGATCCTCAACGCGGGCATGTGGCGGGAATCGTGAGTCCTGTGGCAATAGCGAAACACGGCCAGCGTGGTGTTCCGGGCAGAATGGCCCATTGCCCAGGACATTGATCCGGCCGGCGGCAGGATGAAGCAGGCCGACCGTCACGGCCATGGCTGTGGTCTTGCCAGCGCCGTTGCTGCCGACGAGGCCGAAGATGGAGCCGCACGGGACGGTTAGATCAAGGCCATCGAGGGCGCAGAGCCGGCCATATCGCTTTACGACACCACGCAGTTCCAGGGCCGTGGTCACAAGTCCCTCCTTGAGAACCGGGCGTAGCCGGCCATAACGTAGACGACCCCGAGCGAGAGCAGGAACGTGACGGCGGGCACGGCGTGTGCGGCGTCGCCCCACCACATGTCCATACTGTGGGATCCAGGAGTAAGGGCGTTTAGAAGATCCCACATACGGCGTACCCCGTCGCCGGCGAAGCGCTCCGATACAGCAGTGATGATGGACATGCCTATCAAACTCATGAACCCAAAGGCCAGGGCCACATTCGGTGCGGCGCACAGCTCGGAAATCGCCGTGGCGAGGCCGAGAAAGGCCATCGAGTAAACCCACGCCTTGCCGACGAAAGCCAGCATGGCGATGGCGGTTGGCAACGGCTGGAAGGATTCCATGCGGAGCAGGCCGGTAAGCCACGCCCCGACGGCGCTGAGCAGCAGGGCGGCTAGAAGCTGGCCGGCCTGGCCAAGCACCTTGCCGGCGCACCATTGCAGCCGCGAAGCACGGAACAGGACAAAACGTATCGAGCCCGTCGATATCTCTTCGGAGATGCGTGTTGAGGATGTCAGCATGACGAGAGCCGGCGCGAAGGCGAACGAAAGCCACCCGTAGAACAGCGCCAGCGGGGGAATATCCAGAAGCCGCACGGCAAGTTCGCGGTCGCCCACGAGGTGAATCAGCGTCTGCCGAAAGCCCTCCGATTTCCAGAGCGTGGCCGTAACACTGCCAGTCGTCTTGACAGCGGCAATACCCAGACTCTGGACGAGTTGATGCTCGACCTTCTGGATAACGCTGATGAAAATGGCCGTGCCGGCGACGGACCCGGCCAGGTAAAGAAGGACCAGCACGATGACACGACGGCTGCGTATGGAGTCCGCCAACTCGTTCGCGGCCACGGTCCAGACAGTTCGCAAGGGAGATGGCATGGGCCTATCGGTTGGTTGTGGTGGTACCGAGACTCACCGAGAAAGCGGCCTCTGAAGCGCCGGCGGGCGCGTCGTTGCCTGCCGCTGGCAGATCCTGCTGCCTGAAAACCTCTTCCACTTCTACCAGGGGCATGGCCACCTGGGGATTGATGAAGTCGAAGACCTGGAATCTCGGACCGGCCCTGTCGCGCCAATCCTCCGGCATCGTCCGGTCAAGGTCGTTATAGGCCCACACGAGCGTGGTGCTCAAGTCGCTCATGATCTTGATGCTCGTCTCGGGGGTAACTGTTTGGGCTTCCTGCACGTACTCCACCCAGGCGAGAATGCTGTTGCTAAGGCGCAAGTTCATGGCGGCCATGGTAACCTCGAATTGGGCCGTCTGGTTGTCGGATGTCGTGACATTTGACACGAAACTGTTACGAGCCAGATCGGCGCGCACCTTCCAAAGATCGATCGCCGCCTGAAACCGTTCGCGTACCGCATTGGTGTCGGCACGGCGACGCCGGAAATGAGGCAGCCGGTTCGTGTAAGCCGAGTCGCCCGAGGCGAATGCGGCGGCTGGTGTGGGTTTTGTGGCGTCGCTATCGGCCGAAGCCATAGCAACCCTTTCGGTGGGCCGTCGGCTGCGGTCGGCGGCAGGCAGTTTCAGCATCGATGTAATGCCTTCCAGCCCGGTTTGGCGTCCACCCTTCTTCTCAAGTTCCTGCTTGAGCGCGACGATTTCCTTCCTGGCTTTGCGCAGGTCCGCTTTCATGCTCCAACTGCCAAGAACCAACCCCGTAAGCAAGGCAGCCATGACCCATGCAACAATCTTCATAGTCTTTCCTTCTTCGTCACAGAACCTGATGTCGCGGTGCACCACTCACCGCACGGCGCAGTTGGAATGGTAACACGATACAGAATGCAGCAACCACAAAAATGGCATGCTGGAGACGAGCGATTGCGGTCCTTGAGCCTCGGTTAGGAATGCAGGACTCCTTTGGCGGATCTGTGTTTGTCCTGTGGTGGCGGCTCGCTCGGAGAGCTTGCCCTATCTGGGGAACATATACAGGCTGTATGTCTCGCTGGGTAGGGCGAGCTCTCCTCGCGAGCCGCTGCCGCAAGGCCGTCCGCAATGGGTCCCGCCGGTGGCACAGCGCTTAGGATTTGGGGTATTGACCTATTCCTTACAATTCGATACGTAGTCAGTAATGCGAGTGATCATTCAACGGGCGCCAAGGGGCGCGTGTCCCCGCCTCATCAAGAGCAACACATCATCCAACCTCAGCCCGCGGTGAGTGCATGAAGCCATGGACCCTTTGTGTCGGCATGACCCCGGCCTTCCAGGAACTGCTGGAATTTGACTCCATACAACTTGGCGGGGTCAATCGCTCGCGTGCGGTTCACCGCTCTGCGGCAGGTAAAGGCATAAACGTAGCCCGCGTCCTCCAGCAGTTGGGCGGCCGGCCCCTGCTTCTGGGGTTCGTCGGAGGGGACACCGGTCGGCGCGTCGTCGCCAGCCTTCGACGCGACGGCATCCGCGAACAAATGATTCGCACCTCTCAGCCCACACGGATATGCAGAACGCTGATTGACCACGGCACCGAAGCCGTCACGGAACTGGTTGAGGAAGGGCTCATGCCGGGAGCATGTGCCTGGACGCGGTTCTATCGCTCAGTACGCCGCAACATCGCGGCCACCCGCATGATGGTGATCGCGGGTGCGTTGATGCCCGGCGCGGAGCCGGCAGTCTACGGCCGACTGGCTGCCTCCGGCGTACCCTTCCTGATCGACTCGCGGCGCGAGCCGCTGATGGCGACCCTGCCATACCACCCTTTCATCGCCAAACTCAACGTCCACGAACTGGAAGACACCATCGGCCGCCGGTGCGCCACTGAGCGCGCCGTCCTGGCGGGTGCGAAATGCATTCTGGACGGCGGGGCTCAGCATGTTGTCGTTACGCACGGGGCACACGGCGCATGGTTGATCGGGAGCGAGGGCGCGTGGCACTACCGCCCGCCGCGCCTTAATGCCGTCAATCCCATCGGCAGCGGGGACGCTTTCACCGCCGGCATCTGCCGCGGCCTGGAACGCGGCCAGTCGCCTATCGACGCCGTACGGCTGGGAGTGGCCTGCGGAGCCGCCAACGCGCTGAACTTGCTGGCGGGTCATGTCATTCCGGCGGATGTTGAACGTCTGCTCCGCCTGGTCCGCACACACCGTGTCCAGACCAAGGCAAAGAGCGCCACACTTGCTCCAAGGCGATCTGCAGAATGCCGCGGATTGTAATGACCGCTGGGACTGCATACACGCGCCTTATGGGCTCGGCAGCGGTTGCCGCCTTGATGAGACAGATAGACTCAAGGCATGCAACGATCCTCAGGAACCCGCCTCGACAACGCGGTTCCTGTAGTACAGCAAACCCGAAACTTCCTGCACTTCGACGGACCCGTCGAGGGCCAATCGCTTGAGTTCGGATGCGGCAGCCGACTCCGAACAACCCAGAGCAACGGCAACGTCACCGGCCGTACATGGACGACGCCTCAGCACGGCGAGCAGTGGCTCCCGAGACGGCGCCTGGCAACGGCAAGGCTCAAGAACAGACCCGCGAATCGCCACCGCTTTGGGACCAAACATGGCAGCATACTCCGCCAGTCTCCCCGTATCCATCGGGCGCACCGAAGAGTCGGCGGGCGGGCGGGCCAGTGAGTTGAGGTGTATGAGTGCGGGCTCCAGCAGATTCACGAGAACGGCAATGCGCCGCATGGCGTCAGCAGTGTCGTTGACACCGGGAACCACGAAGACTTCCACCCACAAATCGCCGGCATAGGCATTGCGAAACGCCTGCATTCCAGCGAAGAGACGGTCGAACCCTATCCCCCCGGCAGGCTGGTTGACGCGGACCAGCGAACCTTGATCCCAGGCGCTGAGAGAAACCTTGACCACGTCCGCCAAGGCTGCATCAGCCCGAACGGCCGGGTCATCCAACAGGGTCCCGTTGGTCAGTAGGGCGGTGCGAATCGAGGTCATGCGCTTGAGCGAACGCAGGACCTCCCCGAACTCCGCATGAAGCGTGGGCTCTCCTGATCCGGCCAGCGTGATGAAATCCGCGGGCACACCTGTCTTAAGCCAAGCGGCCAACTCGGCCATCACATCCTTCAGGGGCACGTATATGTCCCGCTTCAGGGTCAGGCAGGTGGTGGTCCCCACTTCGCAGAACAGGCAGTCGAAGCTGCACGTCTTGAACGGAACCAGATCCACACCCAGAGACCGGCCAAACCGCCGGGAAGGAACCGGGCCGAAGATGTGCCTATAATGCATGCGCGACTCAGTCGCCGGGAGAGATCGCCTCAACCGGGCACTCGTCCGCACAGACGCCGCAGTCGAGACACTTGTCGGCATCAATGGCGAACTGATCCGCGCCCTCGCTGATCGCTTCCGCAGGGCAAACGGACGAACAAGCACCGCACTTTGTACATGCATCAGATATCTTATAAGACATTACAGCTCCTCCACTAATCGTTCCGGTTCCGTGCGGCATACTCAATCCAGCGCCGCCAACAGGGGCATTATGAGGCCGCGTACACCGCCGAGACAACAGGAAAACATGACTCGCAACGCCTTTTTTGCTTGCCCATGCTCAAGATGTACACGTAAATTCCCCCCTGCTGAGCGGATGGTTCGGGATTGTTACCTCGTGCCGGCCCGCCACAAATAACCACGCGGACAGCAAGGAGAGACCATGGACTACGGATTCACAGAAGAACAGTTGATGATTCGCGATCTCTGCCGCCAGATAGCTCAGGACAAGATCAAGCCCGTTCGAGAGCACCATGACGAGAGCGGTGAGTTCCCATGGGACCTGATCAAGATCTTTGCGCAATCGGACCTTTTCGGTATCTCGATCGGGCAGGAGTACGGCGGCATGGGCGGCGGCGTTCTGGAGACTGTCATCTCCGTTGAGGAACTCTCGAAGGCCTGCGGAGGAATCGCTCTGGCCTTGGCTGCCACCGGTTTGGGCACCTATCCGATCCTGATTTCAGGGTCGGAAGAACAGAAGAAGAAGTACCTCCCGCGGATTGCCAAGGGAGAGGCCCTGGCCGCCTTCGGATTGACGGAGGCCGGCGCAGGCAGCGATGCCGGCGGCATCAAAACCACGGCCGTCAAGAAGGGCAACGGCTACGTCCTCAACGGCACAAAGCAGTGGATCACCAACGGCGGCGAAGCGGACATCAACACTGTGATCGCCCTGACGGACAAGAGCAAGGGCGCCCGTGGTGCCAGCGCGTTCATCGTGGAAAGGGGAACTCCTGGTTTCACGTTCGGGAAGAAGGAGAACAAGATGGGTATCCGGGCTTCCGCCACGCGGGAGCTGGTGTTCCAGGACTGCTTTATCCCCAAAGAAAACCTGATCGCCAAGGAGGGTATGGGTTTCATGGTTGCAATGAAGACGCTGGACAAGTCGAGGCCCGGGGTAGCCGCGCAGGCCCTCGGCATTGCCGCTGGCGCACTGGACGAGTCTGTGCGTTACAGCCGTGAGCGCCGGCAGTTTGGCAAGCCCATTTCAGCCTTTCAGGGCGTGCAGTTCATGCTGGCTGACATGGCAACTCAGGTCGAGGCTGCCCGCTGCCTCGTCTACCAAGCCGCCCGCTATGTTGATAGCGGGGCCAAGGACTTGAGCAAGATTTCGGCGATGTGCAAGGTTTTTGCCTCCGACGTGGCAATGCGCGTCACCACCGACGCCGTTCAGGTCTTCGGCGGCTACGGCTACATGAAAGAGTATCCCGTCGAGAAGATGATGCGCGACGCCAAGATTACGCAGATCTACGAAGGAACCAACCAGATTCAGCGCGAGGTGATCGCACTGAGCCTGATCAAGGAAGCAGCGCGGGATCAGTAGGATCGGCGATGGCTGCGGGGGCTACGCGCTGAGTTCGCGGCTGCGGGCGGCAGCAGCCTTCAGAACATCGTCCAGAACATCGGCAATGTCCGAGGATTCCAGCACGGCCAGTCCGGCGGCTGTGGTCCCTTTTGCGGAAGTGACGGATTGAATCAGCGCGCTGGGATCCAGCGCCTGTTCGATCAGTAGCCTGGCGGTTCCCAGCATGGTTTGCTCCGCCATCAGGAGTGCCTGCTCCGGACTGAGGCCCTGCTTTGCCGCCGAATCCGCCAAGGTCTTCAGAACATAGGCAAAGAAGGCCGGCCCAGAACCGCTGAGCGCTGTTACAACGTCAAACTGAGCTTCGGGAACTTCCGCGGTGCGCCCAAAGCACGAAAGCAGCCCGGCAACAAGGTCGCGGTCCGCTGGACGCGCCCCCGGCCCAAGGCAGAAGGCGCTCATTCCATCGCCAACCAGACAAGGCAGATTGGGCATTACGCGAACCAGGCGGGCTTCCGGCATGCACTGCGCCAGCGAACTCAGGCGCTTCCCCGCCAGAATGGATATCACAAGCCTGCCCGCGAAAAGCTTGCCTGACACCGATGCCAACGCATCACCAAGATGCTGCGGCTTGACCGCCAGCACTATGATCGGACAGGCCTCGACCACCGCCTCGTTGACAGCCGTTGTCCGTATGCCTAGACTTCCGCTCAGTGCTTTCCGGCGATCTTCACTGACATCGGCAGCCAGGATTTCGTTCGGCATCAATCGCCCCTTGCGTATCCACGCTCCGGCCATCGCCTCCGCCATCTTCCCAGCACCAACAAAACCAAGTTGCATCACTATGCCCTCAGAACGACCTGTTCCACTGTGGGTAGGCATCATAGCATCAGCAGCATGATTAGCATACTGGTAGTTGATGCCGACACCGGTTAACTGGCGCGCTTTGCTGGGTATCAGAGTGGATGCGGTCTGCCGCAAACTTGCCACGACACGGGAGCTGCGTCCGCACCCACTATCCTTTTCACGGCACTCCCAGCAACGTCAACAACCTCTGGAGAAGCGAACCAGCCACCGCGTACGGCTTGAGGATCAGCGAAGAGAATGGCACTATCTCAAACGTCGCAAAAACAAGCAGAACAGTATAGAGGATGACGACAACCAGCCACCAAGTGTGCGGACTACCATGCCGCTTCGCATGCGTATGGGAACGACCATAATGGTCACGCGCCACGCTGGCCGAGTTCCACCAAACCGGGAGTTCCGAATGGACTCTCCCTGTCCTGAATGCATCGATCACGTCCACCACACCGGCCAGGGAACGACTTGCCGAGATATGCCCCCCCAGCCGGTTGACCATTTCCATAACCTCAGGTTCTGAGTTGGACGGGCAGCCCACCATGCCTGCGGCATCGCCATCCAGCATGCTGAGATCATTGTGCCCATTGCCGATGGCAAGAGTCTGCTCGCGTCCGACACCGAGCCGACGCTCCAGATCAATCAGCGATACGCCCTTCGTGTGGGGAATAGCGCATATGTCCACTTCGGAGTCCTGTGAGAAAACCTGAAAATGCCGATAGGCAGTCAAATCCTTTTTGAGCATATTGACCGCGGTTTG
Organism: uncultured Victivallales bacterium; assembly: GCA_964635275.1. Taxonomy (GTDB): domain Bacteria; phylum Verrucomicrobiota; class Kiritimatiellia; order UBA8416; family CAZWPN01; genus CAZWPN01. Next base: position 27,093 of record CAZWPN010000034.1, read on the forward strand.
TGCCGACACCGCAGAATCGAACCGAAGTGTCACGCGTGCCTTACGATATCGAAGCGTTCGGACGCCGAGAGCGCCTGCGGTGACCATGTCATGCCACCTCTTCAATGCCTGACGGGCCGCCATCCGGTCCGTCCAGATATGATAGAGGATGTGGATGTTCCAACTCAGGTGGGGGAGATACCCAAACGGGGTTAACTGGTAGACGAAGGCATGGTGCACGATCACGTACTGGGGTGTAATCCCCATGCTCCTCAGCGGCCGGGAAAACCCAAGAAACCGTCGCATGCTTCGCCCCGTGCATGCGACCCAGACCGCTCCATGCGCCTGCTGGAGAGCATCCAGAGACTCGCGGAATTCCGGGTAATATTGAAAGTCGCTGAATCCGCCTATGATCGTGCCATCCAGATCCGTAGCAAGCAATCTGATGCGTGGCGTCGTGGTACCCATCAGGGAATCAAGCCTGTGTGCATGCCCAAAGACGAGGTCGCCGCACTGCGCTAGTATCCTCGGGTCTCAAGCAGTTTCCGCAACTGAACCTGGAACTCCGTCAAATCCTGCTGTGGCGGCTTGTAACCGGGTTTCGTTCCGCCAAGCATCAGCCGCCCAAACTGGTCCAGCGCCCAGGTTGCCTTCGTGCCGTCGCTGAATTTGACCGATCCACTGACAAGACTACCCGGTTTCGTGATACGGTCCACTTCGAGCTGAACCGGCGATTGCAGGCCGGCAGAATCGCCCGTTCCACCCGCCGCCCGTGCGTCAGCGACACCTGCCTCTTCGCCGAAATCGTCATGCTCGGCGTTCACCGGCACCGGAGGAGGCTGGGGCGGAGGCGTAGCCCGGCGCACAGTGTCCTTGAGCGCAAGCCCCAGTTCGATCACCAACAGGCGGACATCCATGTAGGTCATGCTGATACCCAGATCATCGCGTATCCGCTTCTGAATATCCGCCAGAAGTGCGCCATCCTTCGCCCACTGGGCAACCTTCTGTTTTTGTTCCTGTGTCAAATCAGCCATGATGCTCCCTGAGTGCATGGAGCCAACGATCGGAATCGAACCGATGACCTGCTCATTACGAGTGAGCTGCTC
>CAZWPN010000035.1:0-27811 GCA_964635275.1 uncultured Victivallales bacterium
GGCGTCGCCCTACCTAGCGAAACTTACAGTCTGTATATGTTCCTCAGGTGGGGCGAGATCTTCGAGCGAGCCGTAAACAAAGGACGCACACGAGTCCGCAAGAAAAGAGTCTTGTCTTCCATAGCCGAGGATCAGGGACAACGGCTCTGTTCTTGCATTGCACCGGCCTATGTGCAACACTGCAAACGGTCTTCGGGGCAGGGTGACGCGCATTGGCGCGAATTCCCTACCGGCGGTGATAGCCCGCGACTCCCGCTAAGGCGGGACTGACACGATGAAAGTTCGTGGCCGACAGTATAGTCTGGATGGGAGAAGTCCGCCGGCTTTGCGCATGCTATGCGCCTGTGTCGTTGTATAGCGCCGGCCTTCCTCTTCCCCTCCCGTTGGCACTTGAGGTGACCGCTATGACGCATACTGTCGAGCAACTGATTGAAGCCTTTGGCCGTGGCGAAATGCTGGTCGTTGCCGACGACGAGCGCCGGGAGAACGAGGGCGACCTTGTCGTTGCCGCAGAGAAGGCGGATGCGAAGGCAATTTCCTTCATGGCTACCCATGGGCGCGGACTGATATGTGTGGCCATGTCTGGGGAGCGTTTGAAACGGCTCGGGCTTTCACGGATGGTCGTACGAGGTTCGGGCGATCCCTATAGAACCGCATTCATGGAATCTGTGGACGCAGCGGATGGCGTTACGACGGGCATCAGCGCTGCCGACCGTGCACGAACCGTGAGAGTGCTGGTGGACGACGCAAGTAGTCCGGCGGACCTGGTGAGCCCCGGGCATGTTTTCCCTCTGGAAGCAATGGCAGGCGGGGTGCTTCGTCGTGCGGGCCATACGGAGGCTGCCGTGGATATCGCAGAACTCGCCGGACTTAAGCCGGCTGGTGTGATCTGCGAAATAATGCGCGACGACGGGCAGATGGCCAGGGGCCGGGAGCTAAAGGAGTTTGCCGATCGGCATGGGCTGAAGTTCGCGACGGTTGCCGACCTCATCGCTTACCGGAGGCGTAGCGCCAAGCTGGTTGAGTTTGTCCGCGAGGTGGAAATGCCGACGCGCTTCGGCAAGTTTCGCCTGCGTCTGTACCGATCTCTCGCCGACGGCGAGCACCATGTGGCTTTGGTTTTAGGGACACCGGACGCAAATCAGCCTGTGCTTGTGCGTGTCCACAGCGAATGTCTGACGGGCGATGTGTTTGGGTCGCTTCGGTGCGACTGCGGGCGCCAGTTCGAGCGAGCCATGGAGGCGATTGCGGCGGAGGGCTCGGGCGTGGTGCTGTATATGCGGCAGGAAGGCCGCGGCATTGGACTGGCGAACAAGATCCATGCCTACGCACTGCAGGAGAAAGGGCTGGACACAGTCGAGGCCAACCAGAAACTGGGATTTGACGCCGACCTGCGCGATTACGGTGTGGGAGCACAGATGCTTTGCGATCTTGGGCTGCGGCGGATTCGTTTGCTGACCAACAATCCCAGGAAGGTGGTAGGGCTGGAGGGATATGGTCTTGAGATCGTCGAGCGGGTTCCCATTATCTCGCCATCCACTAAGCACAACGAGAGGTACTTGAAGACAAAGAAGGAAAAGATGGGACACATGCTGTGAGGTGTTCCTTGGTGGTGGACCAGTCAGAATAAATGGAGGAAGCTATGAAGGAAATATCGGTTCAACTTGTCGCGAAGGGGCTGAAGTTCGGGATCGTTATCAGCCGTTTCAATGATTTCCTCACAAAGCAATTGCTGTCCGGCGCCGTGGACTGTCTGGTCCGGCACGGGGCGAGTGAGGATGATATTGTGGTGGCATGGGTTCCCGGCGCCAACGAGATACCACAGGTGGCACAGTGGATGGTGGATGCTCGCAAGGTGGACGCCATAATAGGGCTTGGGGCTGTGGTGCAAGGAGCCACTCCGCATGCGGATCTGATCAACGCGCAGGTATCGCGTTCTCTCGCGAAGGTCGGCATGGATTCCTCGCGTCCCGTCATCAACGGGGTTGTCTGCGCGCAGAGTTTGGAGCAGGCCATCGAGCGATGCGGCACCAAGGCAGGAAACAAGGGGTGGTCGGCTGCCCTGGCCGCCATTGAGATGGTCAATCTTCGCACTGAGATGGGTGTGGCACGAAGCGACCGGCGCCAGAAGTAACAGGAAGGAGACTCCCAACTATGGCGACACGGCGTCAGGCCCGCGAGTGGATTGTTCAACTTTTGTTTCAGTTGGATCTTAACCCGACGGATATTGAAGATGCGCTGGCCCAGTTCTGGGTGGATAAGAACGGCGGTGTGCGAGGGCGCGCATTTGTAGAGAAGACCGTCAGGGGAGTCCGGGAGCACGTTAAGAGTATTGATGCCATGATCAGCCGGTGTTCCGACAACTGGAACATCAAGCGGATGGCCTCGACGGATCGCAATGTCATGCGGGTTGCCGTCTACGAGATGATGTACTGCGAGGACACGCCGGCGGTGGTGGCAATCAACGAGGCCGTGGATATTGCGAAGTATTTCAACTGCACCGAATCCGGGCGGTTTGTCAACGGGGTGCTGGATCGCGTCCGAAAGGAACTGAAGCGCCCCGGGCGGGATTCGGGTGAAGCCGGGTCGTGAGCGGTGGGGCGCCATGCATAGCAATCGTCCGACAGACGAGCGGTGGATGGAGCAGGCGTGCCGATTGGCGGCGCGAGGGGAAGGGTTAACGCGCCCAAATCCGCCGGTTGGCGCTCTGGTCGTTCGGCATGGAAGACGGGTGGGGTGGGGGTATCATAGAAGGGCAGGGGGGGCGCACGCTGAGATATATGCTCTGAGAATGGCTGGGGACAAGGCCAATGGAGCCACCCTGTACGTAACGTTGGAACCCTGCTGCACCCATGGCCTAACGCCTCCATGCACCGACGCTGTTGTGGCGTCCGGGGTTCGGCGCGTCGTCGTCGGATGCAAAGATCCCAACACTCAACATGCGGGCAGGGGAATTCGCATGCTGCGGCGAGCCGGCATCGAGGTCACAGTCGGCGTTTGCGGATCAACCGCCGAGGAATTGATTGCACCTTTCGCCCGCTGGATCAGGACTCGCATGCCGTATGTAACGCTCAAGATGGCGATGACAATGGATGGTCGTATCGCAGACGCCAAGGGGCATTCACGCTGGATAACGCATCCAGCGGCACGTGCGGCGGTTCACCGGTTGCGCAAGCGTGCCGATGCTATCATGGTCGGTTCCGGGACCGTGTCAAAGGATGATCCATCGTTGACGAGTTCACTGCGTGCCGCACCCGCCGCATGGCGGATCGTCACCAGCGCATCCGGTCGTATACCTGCGGAGTGTCGCCTGCTTTGCGACGGGCACGCCGCAAGGACAATTGTGGCCATGGGGCCCGGGGCGACGCCGTCGCGACGCCGTTGCACTGAGGCTGCTGGAGCGCGGGCTATCGTTGTCCCCACGAAAGATGGAAAGTTGATGATCCGGTCATTGATAAAGGCGCTTGGCAAAATGGGACTGCTTCATGTTGTGTGCGAAGGTGGAGGCGCGCTGGCTGCTTCTCTCGTCAGGGAGAAGCTTGTGGACGAGTACTGGTTCTTCATTGCCGGGCGTTTTCTGGGCGATGGAGGCGCTGTGCCGGTGCTGCGAGGTTGCACGTGGCCGCTTCGTTCGGCGCCGCACGTGCGGATCGTTTCCGTGAGTATGGTCGGCCCGGACGTCTTGGTTCGTGGGGTTCCTGAAAGGTGATGCTATGATCCGTTGCAGGCGAGAACAGTCATGTTTACGGGAATAGTGGAAGAAATCGGTGTCCTTGTGAGCCTCCAGTCGGAGGGCGGAGGTCGGGTCGTTATCCGGCACCGGCCATGGGCGGAGCCCGTTGTGTTGGGCGAGAGCATTGCCGTGCAGGGGGTATGTCTGACGGTAGCGTCGGCGGCATTCGACACGTTCGCCTGCGATCTGCTTGAAGAGACGCGCCAACGCACGGCTCTGGGACGCAAGGTCGAGGGCAGTTCCCTGAACATGGAACGTGCGGTGAAAGCGGGAGGGCGCTTCGGCGGGCACTTTGTAAGCGGGCACGTGGACGGGACGGCAACTGTGGATTCCGTACGGCCTGTCGGGCGCGATTGGGCGCTGTCGCTGCGCGTTCGCAAGGAGGCGTGGACCGCAGACATTATCGCAAAGGGCTCGGTATCCATTGACGGCGTCAGTCTCACTGTAGTCGATGTCGCCACCGAAGGCTTCGTTGTCCACTGCATTCCTCACACATGGGGCCATACGACGCTCTCCGCACTTCGTGCAGGCGACACAGTGAACATCGAAACCGACATGATAGGAAAATACGTAAGACAATTCCTGGCAACGGCGGACCATGCGGCCGATCACCTGACCCCGGCCGCGTTGATCTCGGCCGGATTCTGAGAGCCAGAATCATGAGGCAGGATGCCCCCGTCTGGACGGCCATTCCATCGCCGCCGGATGGTTCTGCGGTGAACGCGGCACACCATCGGCAAAAAAGTCATGGGAAGAACGATTGACACCGGGCGGTCAGTACGCTATCTATTCACGTTCACGTTCTTTCTTGAACCCGAAAAAGTGAGGTTGGCCGATGCTAGAAGTCGTCCAGAAGCTGCTCGTTGTCCAGGAATTTGACACGCGGATTCGTGAAATTGAGCGTGAGTTAAAAGACATTCCTCTTCGTCAGAAGGCAGAGGAACAGCGGTTGAGCGGCCAGAAGCTGGCGGTTGAAAAGGCCGAACACGCCGTCAAGGCGGTCCACTCCGAGATCAAGCAGATGGAGCTGGAAGTGCAGGCTCGTCAGGAGCGGATCCGCAAATTGCGCCAGCAGCAGGTAGAGATTAAGACCAACAAGGAATTTGCGGCGCTCGAGTCCGAAATCAAACAGGTTGAGGTGCAGATCAGCGGGTTGGAAGAGAAGACATTGGTCTTGATGGACAAGATTGATGATGCCAAGTCGGACGTGGAAAAGGTCAAGGTCGTTCTCGCGCGTGACGGGGCGGTGGTTGAGAAGGATATCGGGGTCTGGACCGAGCGGGCGGCTGAACTCAACAAGGAAGTCCTCGATCTTCGAGCGCAACGAAAGATAGCGGCTGGATCTACGGATTCCGAGTGGCTCGTGCGATACGAACGCGTGATTACCCGCAAGGACAGGGCACTGGTACCGATTCAACCGGGCGACGACAGCACCCGCATTTGCGGCGGGTGCCACATGAAGCTTCCGCCAGCGGTCTATCACAGCACGCGCCGGCAGCACATGGTGACTTGCGACTTCTGCGGCCGGATGCTATACTCCGATTGATTGGGCGAGTTCAATCAGTCGCTCTGTTCTTTGACCAGAGAGGAAAGTCCGGACTCCGCAGGGCAGAACGTCCCCTCCGCGACAGCGAAAGGGGAGATCCTTCACAATACGGAAGGATACGGAAAGTGCCACAGAGAATATACCGCCTCGGGTTTTTCCCGTGGTAAGGGTGAAAAGGTGGTGTAAGAGACCACCGCCCTGATAGTAATCAAGGGGGCAGGGCAAACCCCGTTCGGAGCAAGATCAAATAGGGGGTCGGAGGCTGCCCGCCTCATTCCGCGAAAGCGGAGCGGCTCCGGGTTGATCGCAGTAGATAAATGACTGAAGCCCTTTTGCGAGGGTTACAGAATCCGGCTTATGGACTCGCCCAATCACTTCGAAATGAAAACAGCACGGTACGTCTGGCTCCTGTTGCCGGCAGTTGGCGCCGCACTAGTGGTGTCGTGGCGTGATGTTTCGCGACTACCGTGTCTGGCTGAAGTGCCCGCCGTTTCCCAGGCTACCGTGTTGCCACGCGCCTTTGCAGGGGACGTCGAACACTGTCCCAACTGGTCCTCCTTCGTTCGCCGGGAGGTAAGGACCACTATGTCAGCCAGCCCGATCAGGGCACGGTTTCGTCTGGCTGGAGTTTTCGTAGGGCACGGCAGTGGCCCCGATCAAAAGCGTGCAGTCCTTGATGATGCACAGTTTTCCGGCCAGAGGATTGTTTCAGAGAAAGAAGTTCTTTCGGGTGAAGTTCTTGTGCGACAGATTGGAAAGGACTTCATCGTTCTTTCGCAGGCGGGTTCAGAAGAGAAGCTAACCATTGGGTCGGGGGTTTCAGGCGCCGGGACACAAGCCATCAACGCATCTGCGCATTCGGGCTCGACAACGGTGGCGGCTGATCAGGCTTCTGAGACGGGCGTCAACGCATATGGCGGCAGACAGGTCTCCGAGAATCGCTGGCAGTTCGACCGCCGCAAGCTCATGGAGTACTATGGCCGACTGCGTGACGAGCCTGAGCGGTTGGTCAAGGTGTTCGATTCGCTAAAGCCTGTTTACACCGCTGACCGGAGAATTGGCGGATATCGGCTCCAGGCTGAAGGAGAACGGGAGTTCTTCGCCGCCGCCGGCCTTCGTGAAGGGGATGTCATCCGTTCTGTCAATTCTCTGAAAATGACCAGTCGCAGGCGTGCAGAGACGCTGATTAGCGAGTTCGTTGAGAATCGTGCCACTGCCTTTACATTTGAGGTGGAGCGGAACGGCAAGTTAGAGACGCAGATATACTCGGTTCCTTAGCCGATCCGCATTGATGTCCTGAGGTTTATCATCGTGGCCTAAACGGCCAAACACACCCAAGGAGCGCTACCTATAGCGGTAAAAGCACTACCGTAGTAGACATAAGATATATTATACGACGTTGCATGTGCGTTAAGAACGGGGCATGTAGCCTGTAAGGAAATGCCTGCGGATTCAGCTTGGTTACTGAATCGGGCCCCATCTTCGCGTGAATGGCCAGTAGACGAACACGGCTGAACCGACGAGATTCGGCTCAGGGACATGGCCCCAGTAGCGGCTGTCGCGACTGTTCCCCGTGTTGTCGCCCAAAACAAGGTAGCTTCTACTCCCGAGTTTGAAAGTGTCATCGCCGGACTTCTTCAGGATTGCGTCCGCAGTTAACTCGGCCAGACGGTATCCGCCATTCTCCTGCGCAGCCACCCTGGCAATGCCGGGAACATCAGTAACAACATGACCGTCGATCATGATATCCGGTGGACGAATGGTTACGCTCTCGTTCGGGAGACCGATCAGGCGTTTGATGTAGTGCGTGCCTGGCGGAAGCGTCGGAATGCCCTCCGTAGTAAAGACAACCACATCACCGCGGCTTGGGCGTCGGAAGTTGATGGCAAGACGGTTAACCAGAACATGGTCGCCCGCAGCGACCAGCCCGCTCCACAGAACGGTTCCACGGTCGACATATCTGCCGGGAGCATACGAGAGCTGAGCATCCCTAGGGAGACGGTGACGCGTTCCGCCAATTGTGACATACACAGACGTGGGATCGGAATCCGAGCCCATTGGAAGACTGAGATACCCGGATTCCTCAGCCTTAACAACGCGGTACCTCTCGCCGGCAATGGCCAGCATGAGCAGGTTTACCCCATGCGTACGTGCGATGAACGAAGGTTCCGTCGTAGCCTCGCTGTGGACGCCAAAGAGTGTTGGCTGCATGGAGCCTGTGGGTATCTTAAATGGCTGAAGAAAGTAGGTCCGAAACCCCATGGCAACCGCGATGGCAACGGCAAAGACCTCGACGTGCTCCTTCCATGAGGCAAATGGGCCACTTCGGACATGCGGCTTGAGCCGCTCGGCCATTTCATCACTCGTGGCATCCACCCGTGCGGAATCGCCGGCTGCGGCCGCCTCGACCAACGCCCGTTGAGCCGCTTCTATTTGCGCCGCCTCTTCGTCGCTCATGAGGTCACGCCTAAAGTGCATCACGTGCCGGGCGTGCTCACAGGCCGCCTTGGCATGTTTCTTACAGCGTCTTAGCGCGAGCCAGTTGGTCAACAACCTCATTCCCCTACCCCTTGCTTTCTCTATGTCTTCAGCACCGATATGAATGCTTCCTGCGGCACACGAACGTGTCCGTACTGCTTCATTCGCTTCTTGCCTTCCTTCTGCTTTTCAAGAACTTTCCGCTTCCGGGTAATGTCGCCGCCGTACAACTTAGCCGTGACGTCCTTGCGGAAGGGACGGATAGTCTCGCGGGCGATGATGTTCTTACCTATTGCCGCTTGAACTGGCACGGCGAACATATGAGACGGAATGGCCTCCTTGAGCGCCGCGCAAATCTGGCGACCCTTATTCGGGGCCTTGTCCCTGTGCACCATGACGGAGAATGCGTCCACGGGCTCGCTGTTGAGAAGAATGTCCATCCTGATGATGTCGCTTTGCTGATAGCCGGCGTGTTCGTAGTCCATGGATGCATAGCCGTGGCTCACGCTCTTAAGGGCGTCGTGGAAGTCGGTGACAATCTCGATCAGTGGCATTGACGCCGTCAACATGACACGCTTGGCGTCCAGGGAATCGGTCCGCGTGACCTCGCCTCGCCTGTCCATCACCAGTTTCATGATGTCGCCGATATGTTCGGAGTGACAGATGATGAATGCCTTGATCAAGGGTTCGTCAATGGACTCAATCCGGGTCACGTCTGGCAACTTGATAGGATTATCGATCTCGATTACTTCGCCGTTTCGCAGGTGAATCCTGAACACTACGGCCGGGTGTGTTCCAATGATATCGACGTCGAATTCCCGGCGCAGCCTTTCCTGGACGATTTCCATGTGGAGCAACCCCAGGAATCCACAACGGAAGCCGAACCCGAGCGCGGCCGAACTCTCCGGGTGATAGGTGAAGGAAGAATCGTTGAGGCTCAGTTTCTCAAGGCTCTGGCGGAACTTATCGTAGTCGGACGTATCAACCGGATACAGTCCGGTGAAAACCATCGGGCGGATCTCCTTGAACCCCGGCAGCGCCTCCTCGGATGCCTTGCGTCCGACAACGGTGATCGTATCGCCGATGCGGACTTCGGACGGTTCGCGGATGTTTCCAATGATGTAGCCTACATCGCCGGCGGTCAACTCGGCTACGGGACTTTGTTTTGGGCAGAAGATGCCAACTTCCTTCACCGCAGTTTCAGCGCTCTTACCTATGAAGCGGATGGAATCGCCGACCTTGACCGTTCCGTCCACCATACGAATGTATGTAACAACGCCACGGAACGCGTCGAAAACCGAGTCAAAAACCAGCGCCCTTGTCGGTGCGTCGGCCCCGCGGGTGACGGGCGGCGGGATCCGCTTGATTATAGCGGCCAGCACTTTGTCAACATTAAGCCCGGTCTTGGCGCTTACTAGCAAGGGGTCGTCCATGCTGATGGCAAGAATGTCCTCCACCTGCCGCACAACGTCATCAATGATCACATTTGGCAAGTCAACCTTGTTGATGACCGGAATGATCGCCAGGTTCCGGTCCATGGCGAGGTAGGTGTTCGCTACCGTCTGCGCCTCGACGCCCTGGCCGGCGTCAATCAGCAGAATGGCCCCTTCGCATGCGGCCATACTCCGGGACACCTCATAGGTGAAGTCCACATGCCCCGGGGTGTCAATCAAGTTGAATGTGTAGTCACGACCATCCGCCGATTTGTACCGCATCGTAACCGGGTGGCATTTTATGGTGATGCCGCGTTCGCGTTCGAGGTCCATTGCGTCCAGAACCTGATCGCGAAACACCCGGTCTTCGATGGTGTGAGTTAACTGGAGCATGCGATCGGCCAGTGTTGACTTGCCGTGGTCCACGTGGGCGATGATGCAGAAGTTTCGAACAAGGGAGAGATCCGTCATGAGAGCTTTACCGACCTCCTTACAACACCAGTGATTCGCGGGCCGTTTTCCGCAACCGCGCAATTTCGAGCGGCATGTCGGGCGCGCCGAACAAGAAAGTGCCTGCCACAAAAGCGTTGGCGCCCTGCGCAGCGCAGCGCAGGCCCGTCTCGTTGTTTATTCCGCCATCCACCATGATATCCAGTTCCGACAAGCCAAGCCTCATGGCCTGGTCGCGTATCCGGCGCACTTTTGGAAGCACTTCGCCCATAAAGGACTGCCCGCCATATCCAGGCCTGACAGTCATACAGAGCACTTCATCAACCTTCCTGAGAACATTACGAATCATTTCGGCAGGCGTTTCAGGGTTAAGCGTGATGCCAACGCGCACGCCAAGGCGGCGAATCTCGTCCAGTGCGGCAGGCACGTCGCAGTCCGCTTCGATATGGATAAGAACCGTGTCGGCCCCCGCCTTCACGAAGCGCTCAATGTACTTTTCGGGCCGGCTCAGCATGAGGTGAACACTAAGAGGTATACGCACCGCCCGCCGAGCCATTTCAACGACAGCTGGCCCCATGCTTAGATTAGGGACAAAATGCCCGTCCATGATGTCGAGATGAAGCTCATCAGCGCCCGCCGCTTCCGCGCGTCGGGCCTCCGCCTCCAGACGTCCCATGTCGGCAGCCAGCAGTGAAGGCAGGATTCGAACGTGCATGCGCGTGATTGTCTCAAATCAATAGCGCACGTTCCAGAGAAAAAGCCCCTGCGGCGGGGCCGTCTCAACGTGGGCCGTTCGTCGGCGTGCCAGGAGTATGCGGTGGACGTCTTCATGTGGTATCTTCCCCTCCCCGACCCGGACCAGAAACCCGACCAGACTCCTAACCATTTTGTACAGAAACCCCTCGCCCCTGGCTACGACCGTGACCTCCACGCCCCGTCGCCTGACCTCAATCGCATCCACGCGCCGGATGGTGCTTTCTACCAAGCGATTAGGATTGGCGGTGAAGGAAGCGAAATCACGGGTTCCGGACAGCGCCTTCGCCGCATGGCGCATGGCGTCGAGATCAAGATGGTGGCGCACATGCAGGCGGTACCGTCTCAGAAAAGGCGACATGATCTCGTCGTTCCAAATGAAGTAGCGATACTCTTTAACTTTCACGGAGCGCCTGGCGTGAAACGTCTGGGAGACGTGCCGGACTTGAATAGCGCGTATGTCCGGCGGCAAGAGCGCGTTCATCGCGCGTCGCAGCCGCAGAGGCTCCCACTGCCTGTCGAGATCAGTGTGAATGACCTGCCGCCTTGCGTGGACACCCTGATCCGTTCTGCCGCTGGCATGGATCTTGACGGTACGGCCGTTCAAGCGGTGCAGAACCTCTTCCACCGTTCCTTGTATCGTCACAGAATCAGGCTGCACCTGCCAACCAGCGTAAGTGGTTCCGTCGTAGCTGAGATCCATGCGATGGCGCCAGCTCATTCCGGAAATCCGTCCGGCGAGCTGTTTATGGATTCCACGTAACTTTGTAGAATGGTGCAGGCTGCAAGTTTATCCCTTACCTCTTTACGACGACGACGGCTTACGTCAGCGCTGAGAAGAACCCGCTCCACCTCGCATGTTGTCAGACGTTCGTCCCAGAGTCGAACCGTCAGTCCGGTGGCCTCGCGAAGCCTTTCGGCAAAAGCCTCGACCCGAGCCGCCATTATTCCCGCCGTGCCATTCATCATTATGGGGCGTCCGAGCACAATTTCCGCTGCTTCGGTATCCCGGATGAGCTGAACCAACTTGGTCAAAGATTCCTCTTGGGATACGGTATCGACAACACTGTGCGGCATAGCAAACGACCTTGTCTCATCTGTCAAGGCGATGCCAATCCGCCGTTCACCGTAATCTATCCCCATGAGTTTGGACATGTCAAAGCCCCCCCGACTACAGAACGTCGGCATTCCCGCCGGAGCGAACGAGTTGCTGTACCATGTTACGCACGTCCTGCGCTCTGTCACGTCGGCAGATCAGCGTGGCGTTCGGAGCCTGAACCACAACTACGTCGTCCACACCGATCAGCGCCGTCAGTCGGCCTTCGGAAACAACTATCGAGTTGGCTACGTCAATGGTCTGACAACGCCCCACGAGCACATTTCCGGCCGCATCCGCAGGAAAATGATTCGCCAGCGCGGGCCAGGATCCGACGTCATCCCAATCGAACGTCGCCTGCGCCATGACAATGTTCGACGTCTTTTCCATCACGGCGTAGTCTACTGAAATCCTGGTTGCCGACGGAAAGACCTCTGCAAGGCATGGGGCGAAGCCGTCTGTCCCTGCAACGCTTTCCAGACGCCCGGCCATTGCCCTCAACTCAGGCGCATAAGCGGCCAGCGCCGCATAGAAGGTGTCCGCCTTCCAAACGAACATGCCGGAGTTCCAGAGAAACCGTCCTGAGTCCACATAGCACTTGGCGGTTGAGGCGTCGGGCTTCTCCACAAACCGGACGACGCGGCGGAACGTAACAGAAGCTCCACCCGGCAGTGGATCTCCTGCCTCTATGTAACCGAAGGCGGTGCTGGGATTGCCGGGCTTGATCCCGATGGTAAGCAGAACGGCATCGCGCTCGGCCATCGCGTACGAAGACTCCAGGGTTTGGCGGAACGCGTCCACGTTGTGAATAACCTGATCAGCCGTCAGGATTGCCAGAACCGCGTTCGGGTTCCTGGCTTTGGCCAACGCCGTGGCCAACGCGCAGGCGGGCGCCGTGTCGCGGCCAATCGGCTCACCGATGATCTGTGCGGCCGGAATCTGGGGAAGCGCCGCCCTCGTAGCTTCGACGAGGGACTGATTGGTCAGCACAAACGTTCGCTCGATCGGAACTAGCGACTCCAGACGTTCGGCAGCCATCGCCACCATTGGTTTTCCGCCCACGAGACTCAGGAGTTGCTTGGGACGCGCCGCCGTGCTCAGGGGCCAGAACCGCTCCCCTTTGCCGCCGGCCAGAATTGCAGCATACCAGTTGTCGTGCATAGTCACCCTCCACCACTTACATTGCGATTGGTTTCATAGATCGCACGCATGCCGTGCAAAGTCAAATCAGGAACCACCGTGAACCGGTTCCGTGTTCCCTGCACTGACCACCCAGCGTACCCACCGGTGGCTACCAGCATAGGCCGCTGGCTCCCCACAGTGGATAACAGGTGATCCGTAATGGCATCTATCATGCCGCGGTACCCAACGCGACAGCCGATCCACATGGCGCCTTCAGTGCTGCGCCCGATGGCCTCGCATCGGCGGTTTCGCAGTGCAAGGCGTGGAAGCAGGGCAGTGCGATCGGCCATATAGTCGCGGAAGAGCCCTGGTCCTGGAGCGATGACGCCACCGACAAACGTACCATCCGCCATTACCACGTCAAATGTTGTGGCGGTGCCGAAGTCGGCCACAATGACGGCTTTCTTGTACCGCGAAAAGGCCCCGGCAGCATCCGCCAGACGGTCGGCGCCGAGTCTATGCGGGCAGGGATATCGGAAGTCTATAGGCAGTTTGACTCGCGAACTGACTTTCAAAGGCAGGCGACCGAACTGACGGCGCGCCGCCTCAACCCAAACACGGTTTGCCGATGGGACAACCGAACACAGAACCATATCGTCACATGGGGATACCGGGGATATGGCACGCATGGCACGCCGCACATCTTCGGTAACGGGGTATCCGCCCTCTCGATGAGTCTTGGAGAGAATCCGCGATCCAACGGAAACCGCCACTGTGGTGCTTGTGTTTCCGATGTCAACGAGAAGGAGTCTTGTCATGACGGGTTATCTCAAGGGAAAGATCGGCAGCCGGCGCCGAATGTGTCAGGCAACCCAGCGAAACGGCATCCACGCCGGTTCGCGCGACAGACTCGATCGTGTCCAACGTGATTCCGCCGGAAGCTTCGGTCCGACACCGTCCCCTGCACATAGCCACGGAGGATGCCATACGGTCCGGAGGCATGTTGTCGAGGAGTATCCAATCGGGTTCGCCCGCAAGCGCGCTCTCCAGTTCATCGTCGGTCTCGACTTCGACCTCCACCAGCAACCCGGGGAATTTCTCCCTCGCTTCCCTAATGGCAAGATCGAGCCTGCTTTTGCTCGCTTCCGCCCATAAGAGGCGATGGTTGTCCTTGATCAGGATCCGGTCATGCAAACCCATACGGTGATTGGATCCTCCGCCGCATAGCACGGAGTATTTCTCGATCAGGCGCAGTCCTGGTGTGGTCTTTCGCGTGTCGAGAATGCGTGTTCCATAGCCACTCGCAAGGTCAACGAACCGGCGCGTCAACGTGGCTATGCCGCACATTCGCTGCATGAAATTCAGCGCGGTACGTTCGGCGGTGAGAATGGCTCTGGCCGGCCCCTTAACCGTCAGGAGAATCTTGTCCTTCGCGACGCGATCACCTTCCCTGCACTGCGCCTCGCACTCCACGCGGACATCCACGGTACGAAAGACCCAATCTGCGACGCCGAGCCCTGCAACGATTGTCTCGTGGCGGGTGAGAATTACTGCCTCAACGATGCTGTCTTCGGGAACGAGAGCCATCGTGGTCGCATCACCGGGCCCCACATCTTCCTGGACCGCGGCGCGAATCACGCGGCGCACTTCCTCCCGCAGCAGGAAGTCGGGTGATATTAAGGCGTTAGAGTCCATGTGCACGGCATGTAGCTTCCTTCGAATTGCTTCGTCGTTGTCATTATGAAGGGGGTCCAGTGGTCGAGTCGGTGGTACTGCGTCCGATGGTCAGCTGAGTGCACGGAAAACGATAGATTGTAACGTCCCGCGGCCATATGCAGGGGGCCTATGCGCAGCGCAAAGGCGCTCTCGCCTTCCAAAGCCGGCATGGCACACCCTTCGATCTGCGAATTGTTCCCGAGCACCTGACGCCCCTGATCGTCGTGAATCGCGACGCCAAAGACGGGATCTTCGATGCGGCGGGTGCTACGGCATCGCGCGCGAACGAACAACGTCTCGCCCATGCCGAACATGTCACAGGCCACACCGGATGAATTCTCCAGATGCACGTCCGAAATGACGGCTTCCCCCGTCCCCCAAGCACGGCGCGACTCCCCAGTCTTCAGCAGGTACTGCCCCACCACCTTGCCCGGGGTGTCTATCCCCTTCACTTCGCCTGCATCCAGAAACAGTATGCGGTCGCTTATGCTCTGAATGGTGTGCAGATCGTGGGATATGATAAGAAGCGTCTTCCCCTGGCGCTTGAACTCGCGAATTCGCTCAAGACACTTGCGTTGAAAACCCGCGTCGCCGACTGCCAATACCTCGTCAATCAGCAGAATGTCGGGATCGACCTCGATAGCGACCGAGAAACCCAGACGGACGTACATACCCGAAGAGTAGTGCTTGACCGGTTGATCAATGAAGTCCTGCAACTCGGCAAATTCCACGATGGCATCGAACCGTTGTTCAATTTGGCGACGGCGCAAACCCATTACAGCCCCATAGAGCATCACGTTTTCCCGGCCGGTCAACTCCGGGTGGAAACCGGCGCCCAGCTCGAGAAGCGAGGCAACGGTACCCTGGACCGACACTTTCCCCTCCGTGGGGAATTTGGTGCCGGCCAACAGGCTCAGAAGCGTGGACTTGCCGGCCCCGTTCGAGCCGATGATCCCAAGAGTTTCCCCTTTATTCACATCGAACGAGACACCTCGCAGCGCCCAGAATTCACGGTGTTGCTGGCGACGAAAGAGCCCCATGACAGCCGCCTTCAACGTGGCACTCCCCGACGACTTGAGTCGGAACCTCTTGCCTACACCTTCCACTGCTATGACCCGCGAAGCAGTTGGCTGCGTCGTCGCTGTGCTCACAGTTCGTCTCCAAAGGATCTCTCGGCCGATTGGAATACCCACCACCCCACCCCGGCGACAGCCCATGCCGAGGCGAAAGACAACGCGAGCAATCCGGAAGGCACGGGAGGCGATGACAGGAGGGTTTCGCGGTAGGCTGACAGAATCCCAGTCATGGGGTTGGCGAAGAAGAGCGCATGAACGGCGGGATTGAAACGTGAAAGCACCTCATTGGCCGGGTAAACCACCGGGCTCAGAAAGAACCATGCGAGCAGAAACACCCCAAGGATGTGCTCGGTGTCCCTGTAGAAGACATTGGCGGTCGCAAGCAGCAGGCTTATTCCCAGGCAAAGCGCCGTGTGTGTTGCGAGTATCCATGGAAGCGCGGCAAGAAACCCGAAATCGGGTCCTCTAAACAAGAGGTAGATGGCCAGGACTCCCATCGCGAGCAGAAAGTTGAAAAGGTTGGCCAGGACCATCGCCGTCGGAAGAATGATGCGTGGGAAACATGCCTTGGTGACAAGATTGGCGTTTCCGACTATGGCATTGACGGCATCTCCTGAACACATAGAAGTGAAGTGCCATGCCAGAATACCGGTTATCAGGACAGGCAGATCAATGGGGAAGCGAAGAACCTGCAAAAAGATCGCATAGATCAGAATAAGGAATACCGGGCCCAGCAGTGTCCAGAAAAAGCCCAGCGAGGAGCCTTTGTACCGAATACGAATCGTGCGGGCCACCAGCACCCATAGCAACTCACGGTACTGCCAGAGCGATCTTGTGCGTGCAAGGGTCAAGGTCTCTCCCTGTATCGTCAGACAGGCATGGCGGACGTCGCGCCGATTGCACTCTATAGGGTGATCTGGCAGTCAGGCAACATAGTCTTCAGCTTCTGCCGGGTTTCCGGCGGCAGCGGGTTGCCCTGAAGGCGGAGCCACTGAAGCTGCTTCATTTGGTATATGAAGTCGGGCAACTGCGTCAGCCGGTTCGCCTCCATGTCTAACCGAACCAACGCCTTCAGTTTTTGGAAACTGGCCGGTATCTGGGTCAACTGATTCCTAGGCATCGAAATGTCCGTCAGTCTGGTAAGGCCGCCGATGCTTTCAGGAAGCGTCGTCAAATTGTTATGGCCCAGGTACAGTCGCTCAAGACTGGCCAATCGCCCAATGTCATCCGGCAGCGCCGCAAGACCATTGTTGTTTAGCCGTAACCACTTAAGACTGGACAGGTTGCCAATCTCCACAGGAAGTTTTGTCAGGCTGTTTCTATCCAGATTGAGGTAGCGAAGTTGGCTGCACGCCCCTATCTGGGGCGGAATTTCAGCCAGCTCATTGCCATTCAGATAGAGATGGGCTAGCGCGCCAAGTCCGCCAATCTCTGACGGTAGTTGCTTGATACGACACTCTCCGAGGTCGAGCCACCTGAGGCTCCGGAACCCGCCGATGCCCGCGGGGACGGTGACCAATGCGTTCTTTCGAAGGCACAGGTTTGTCAGGTTCGGCAATGAGGACAGGGTCACAGGAAACTCTGTCAAACCCGATCCCGAAAGGTTGACCCATCTGGCTGCAGGGCCTGCATCCATTGCCTGCTGCACGGTCTTGTATTCAGTGGGCCTATCGGGAGCCTTCCACGGATGACACGCGGTAAAGCCCGCAACCATTCCCAGCATGACTGTCGGCATCACATGCCCGTTCCATCTCTTCGGCATCGGATTCTCCTTGGACTCCCGCATTTCACTGGCACGTAGGAAAACGAAATATATACTTGCACGGACACGATATCAATCACTACTATGCGACGCATGAAAACGTTATTCTGTAATTGCCTATGTGCCTGTGTGGTTCTTATGTCTGTCAACGCCGCGAGTTCGGCGCCCATGTTCAACAGCAATCAGGGGATCGACTATCTGGTTGGGTCGTCTCTCCTTTTCCCCATGAGCATTGGCGTCTCATACTCTGACATGGACCGTGAGGTCGTGATGAAGGACTACAACAGGTTCGAGACCCTCATGGAGGCAGAGAAGATCACGGGCGTCATTGGAGCGGATGTTTTCCGATGGATCACTGTTTACGGCATTGCCGGCGGCAGCAAGACTGGTTTCAACGATGGGCCACCCACTTCAAAGGGGGAATACGGTGCCGGCATACGTCTCAACCTGCTTGACCACGAGATTATTGACCCGTTGCTTAGCGAGGACCGCATCCGCATTAATGCATCCATCCAGCAGACGCGTGTGAAGTCAGCTTTTGCCGGCGATGAAATAAAGTGGAAAGACACGACCGCCCAGCTTCTCTTGAGCCTGGTGAACGACTTGGATGGCGATCCCCAATTTTATCCCGAAAGCATGGCCCTCTATGCAGGGATGGTTTACTCGCACCTCGTTGGCGCTATTGAGGAAGAGAAGTCATCTTGGTTCGTTGTCGGTTTGGAGATCTTCTACACGAAGCGCATTTCTTTCGGCCTCGGAATGGATATTGGTGAAGACGCCAATAACGGTGTGCACGCCAGCTTCAACCTCCGGCTCTAAGTTGTCTATCAAGTCCTCATCCTTTCGTCGGATTCTATGTAGAATGCTTCGGCGACGTATTCTACGTAGAAGCGAACGGGAGCGCCGGTTCAACGGCCTCGAAAAAGGATCGCTCTACTCGCAGCCTGTGGTCTTCTCTGACCCTCGCCAGCGGGTACTTGCCATCCGCACCAGAACAGAGGAGGTGACGATGGCTTACACCAACTAACAGACTTGCACTGATGACGTCTTGTTAAGTTCATGTATGACAATCGATAAATGAATATTTTCAAGAAGGAAAATGTAATGACAATTTCGAAGCGTCTTATGTCCTTGGCCCTCTGTGTGATGATGGGCATGCTGTTCGTTGCTTGTGATGGCGGCGGTGGTGGCGGCGGTGATGGCGGCGGTGGTGGTGGCGGTGGTGGTGATCCTGGCAGCGATGATCCTGGGGTGCCGCTGACATGGGTGCCGGGACAATCGATCGGCGCTGCAAACATCGGTGACAGTTATTCAACTATTAAGGGTAAATTGGGCGAGGCCTCAGAAGTCCGGTCTACTACAGGAGACAACGGGACCACATGGTGGACAGACTACGACGCAGTCGGGTTGTCTATGCCTTACGAAGATACAAACGAAGATGGACAACTTGATGACAATGACGTCGTCGACGGTATCTTTGCCTCTGGCATTGAAGGCGCTGGGGCGACAGTGATTGCGTATGACCATCAAGGGCTCACAGTCGGTGGCCCCAGCACTTTTGAGGCAGCCGTAGCCGTTCTTGGCAATACGACTCAGCCGATAGCCGGGGTCGATGTCGGCGGCAGCGTTGATAGTGATGGCAATGGTATGGTGAATTGGTGGCACAGAGGCGTGAGTATACTCTTTCGCGAAAATAGAATCGCAATACTATTTGTATTTGCCCCAATACCTAACACGAGCAACGAATTCGGATCGTCGTCAGAATACAAAGAGCGTCTCGAAGTCATTGAAGAATATCTGAAGGTTCACGGCGCAAAATAGCGACTTCGACTGCAGACGCATAGTGAAAGCCAGCGTCCCCGGACGCTGCCCGTCTGGGGGCGCTGGCATTGGTTTATTATGGTGGACGCCGACCGCCTGGGTCGGGTCATGTAGCATCCGGTGAACTTTCCGTAATCAATTAGTTGATTCGGATAGGGCGTAGTGTGTGTGTGACCATACTAACCGAAAAGCCATTTCATATCGCTCGCTCTCCGAGAGGGTGAGAAACGAAACCATCGTGAATAGAAGCAGGTCGTTTTCCAGGCGTTGTGCGACTGCGGCATTTGCAGTTCCGTTTATTGTCATGACCGCATGCCAGGCTGACGACGCCAGTGTCCATGCGAGGGATCTATTGCAGCGAATCGAGTCTCGATTTGCCGCAATAAAGTCATTGCGTTACACCGCAGAACGAAACGTCAGAAGCGCCTCCGGTTCGGCAAAAGAGGTATGGTCATTCTCATACGCGGAACCAGAATCCTTCAGGATTGAGTGCCGTCAACCCGTTGAAAGGATACTGGTGGCGAACCACAACACATCATGGGAGTATGTTCCGGCCATCCGCAAAGCAATGAAGACGGACCTGTCCGAGATGGCCGAGGACGCGCGTCGCCAGTTTCTAGCTGGCATACTGTCGCGCGTCGCGATTGACGGCATCCGGATTGGCAAATACGATGATATTGCTAAGAGGGCGGTTTCTTTTTCGCGGTTGGCGCCGACCGGCGAAGTTGTCCGGATTGAGGGAACGAACCCGCGGTATGTGATGGATTTGGACACAAAACAGAATGTCATGAACCGAATGGAGATCTACGATGACCAAGGCCAGTGCCTGCTCAGAACCGTGGCAACGGACTTCGTAAACATCCTCCCCGGGGTATGGTACCCGACACATGTCCGCATAGAGTGCAAGAGCGACAAGGGGATATTGACAACAGAAGTACGTCTCAGAGGAATTGAAGCGAACATACCTATTCCCGAGGGTTCATTCGAATTCAGGATTCCTCATGGGGTGACGGTCGAAACCCCGAGAAGCCCCACAAAATGAGTCGTGCAAGTGGCGCCGTGGTGTAACCAGAAGCGCTGGAGCAGTACTACCCTACCGTGCTTCCAGTTGTCTGTTTTTGCCTATGTTAGTGGGCATGTTTTTGTGTGTATGTTTGTGTGTTGACACCAGTGCTGGCAGGGTATAGCTTCTGTCAGGTCAGGTCATACAAAGGAGGGTTCGTATGAAGAAGTTGATGGTTGGTGCGGTGGCAGTAGTTGCAGCGGTTATGATTGGATTGGCCCCACAGGCCAAGGCGTCCGACGCAGGTGCGGCAGGGCTGCTCTCGGTCATTATGCCGGGTGCCGGCGAATGGTACAATAATGGTTGGCAAGGTAGTTTCCCTTGGGGCGAATGTATCGTTGGACACATTTGCTTCCTGGTGCAGATTAGCTCAGTCCTTGATGCCGTAAACGGCAACGCGGATGGCAATCTGAGAATAGACTTCTGGTCTGCGCCTGCTAAAAAGTAACCGCAAGACTGAAATGATCTTAACAGGGACAGGCAATACTGCCTGTCCCTGTTCGTTTTACCACACTCCCCATGGCCAGCAGAGCAAGGCACAAAGCCCGTAGACAGGCAACGGACGTGCAATTAGAACCGCACGCCGACACCAGCGGCAGGTTTTAGTGATGAACCGTTCGGAGTCCAGTTGCCGAGAATGTTAAGGTGGAACTCAACCTCGCTGAAGAAACGTTCACGCGACACGGCATTGCGCTTGTGAGCGCCGTTGACCGCTCCGTAAACGTTCCCTGAATACCACGCCGTTTCGATGATCGCCAACACCGAACCTGCAACAGGTTCATCGTTCTGAAATGCCGAGACGAGACCGAACACGAACAGACCGTTGAGGGCGAACGCCATAACGGCATCGCGACGCCGACCCACATACAACTGGCCTGCGCCCGGGAGGACGGCAGACAAAACACCGGCAAGAAACGGAGACTTCTCGGCTTCCGGGCAGCCCGTGGCCGCGTTTTCCAGCAAAACTGCGGAACTGTGCATACTGGAGTCCGGCGCCACCTTTCGTGCGTTCTCAATGGCGCCGTCCTTGTCGTTCAGGCGCAGACAGGAAAGGCCTGACAGGACAAGCCTTCTTCCGGCGCGTCCGCTCTTGTCAAGTTCCGCTGCTGATTCCTCCAATGTTGACAGGGAGCTGGTGTATTTTCCCATCCGGTAGTAGACCTCGCCTAGGGCGAGAACAGCATCTCGTGCCTCCTCCGTTCCATGGTGGTTATCCGCTACCGACTGAAGGATCGGAATGGCGGCATCCAACCTGCCTCCCTTGCAGTAACATAAGGCCACGGAATACCTGGCCATGCGAACAAGATCATTGGTTGGAAATAGGTAGGTGAACCGCTCGTATTCCGTGATAGCGCGGTAGTAGTCCCCTTGTTTGAAAAGGTGGTCCGCAAAACCCAGGATCTGCTGGTCCTGACCGAAAGTGTTGTTCGCATGCAACAGGAGCACGCCAATGCACGCCGACAAGAGACGTTGTGCCTTCATTTTGAGCTCCACCAGAAATCGTTGTTATCGACCGGATCAAAGCACCGGAATCGTCCGCCGACATAGACCATGGGCGAGATTCTCGTCTCGGAAACTTCACGCATCAACCTGTCGGCGGTCATAGCAATCCCCCAGAAGGAACCATGCTTCACAATCGCCAGAATACTGAACTGGGAACAGGATGGATACATGGGGCATGTGGACCGGACCACCGCAGGGAGGTAACACTGGTAGAACCGCAACCACCCGTAACAGAACATGGCCCCCAGCGAATCACCGCCGGCAACTGAGGACGCCTGCGATACCGTAACGGCACGTTCTGCAATGACCGGAACACTGTCATTGACCGACCACGGTGCCGATATATCATCAGACGCAATGACCTGCGGAACAGGAATACACAGAGCCACCGTGATGCAGGCTGCCAGGCAGACAGGCAACCAGCCCCCCTCCCCCGGCCCCCTCTGATCGTCAGTCATTACCTGTTCACTCACGCCTCTCAAGAACGGTCTGAATATACGGGAACAAATCTGTTTGCCGCCAGTCTACATAACCAAGTTCCAGCACCTTGGCAGTGACTTCTGCGTCCTCTCACATCATGTAAAAAGGCCTCATGATTGTCCGCTTGGCGGATGGTAAGCAAAACAGCTACCAACGCATCGAACCTTTGGATGGGACGATACCTCTTAAACCACGACATCGAAGCGGTAATACGATACTCTAACGGACGCACCCCCGCGGCAGGCCTACACTGCCTACGGTCGTCAACGCGCACCAAAGAGAGGAACCTGCTGCGGTGCTCTACATTCCTAGAAGTAGAACCGTGTGCTCAACACGAGCGCCCAATCAGTGCTGGTGAACTCCTCGTCCCCGACGTAAATGTCGTCGGTTGCCATCCATACCTGGAGCTGCATGCCAAGGGAAAGACTCTCCATCAGGTAGTACTTCGCGCCGGCATAGATTGAGCATTCGAGGACAACGTCCGACTCGGTCATTAAATCCCAATACTTGAATCCGGCGGTAGCGCCAGCGAATGGGATCATTTCAGTTCCGGTGTCGTAGTTGTACTCGCCGAAGCCTGCCAATCCAAGCTGCGTCAAGTCCATGTCATCACTGCCGGTGTATGAGATCGTCCCTGCCATACCTGCTTCAACACCGCTCATGAAGAAGTATCCGACGCCGCACTCGAGCGAAATGTTCAGATCGTCGTCCGTATCGCACCGACCCGAGATGCGAAACTCCTTTGTCCCCGCGCCAATCATTGCACCGTAGGATTGAACCGCCATCCCGAGAATCGTCAGACCAACAGCCAGTTTTGTCTTCATCGAGCACCTCCGTTCACCAGTTTTACCTACAGGGAGTCTATGGCCAGGAACCACAGTGGCTCCACCGCTCCCATCCGACACAAAGCTATTCATTTCACCGCTTGTTGTCAACGAGACACTGACACCGCGTCGCCTCGAACGCCATCCGTTATAGAAGAGCCATCCACGTTGATGGCATGCGTCAACTCCAGAAGACTGGCAACAATGCGCGAATCGATCACGGCCACATGACGGGGCGCGATGATATGCCCCAGCGACAGGTTCAGCAGGCCTCTGATACCCGATGCGATTAGTAGATCAGCAACGCTTTGGGCTGCCGAAGCAGGCACCGATATGACGCCGATATCAACGCGATCCGAGCCCACAGCCGCAGGCAGCGCACGCATGCCTTTTACGGTGAGTCGTCCAACCCGGCGGCCAATCTTACGTTCATCGTTGTCGAAGAGACCACAGATCTCGAATCCCCGACGCTGAAAATCCTCGTGGCGGGTGAGCGCCTGCCCCAGATGCCCCGCCCCAACAACGACCATCTTCCACGGGCGATCGGCGCCCATCAGGTTACTGAGCACCCGCATCAGTCCTGCCGTCTCATACCCGCGCTTGGAGATCCCGGAGAAGTTAATGTGCGAGATATCCTGTCTTACTGTCGAACTGGTCAAACCAAGCGCCTGAGCCAAATCCTGCGAAGACACCCATGCCACTTGCGCTGTATGCAGTTCCTGAAGATATGCCAGATACTTGGTCAGCCTTCTGACTACCGAAGGCGGTATGATGCGCTCAGCCGGATTCATGTAGTAAATATAGGCAATATTGATCCGTTCCGTCAAAGGTTTAACCATTCCCCTCTCCGGGCGTCTGTTTCAGCACGACATTCACTAGACTTTCAAGCAGACAACCCCGGTTCTTCTTGGTACCCTCTGCCCCTTCTTTTTGGATTACGATGACCCCGGTACAACCATGAAGGCACCGCAAAACCGCCCCTACGACGAAAGCACCGTTCATACACTCTCCGCGCTGGAGCACATCCGGTTGCGCACCGGGATGTATATCGGCCGCATCGGCGACGGAACCCAGTATGAAGATGGTATCTACATTCTCCTGAAGGAGGTCCTTGATAATGCCGTGGATGAGTTCATCATGGGACACGGCACGGAGATAGAGCTGACGATTTCCGACGGTTCTGTCACGGTGCGCGATTTCGGCCGTGGCATCCCCTTGGGTAAAGTGGTGGACTGCGTGTCCCGCATAAATACCGGCGCCAAGTACAATGACGACGTATTTCAATTCAGCGTCGGTTTGAACGGTGTGGGCCTTAAAGCTGTCAATGCGCTGTCCAGTTCGTTTGCGGTGCGCAGTCACCGCGGCGGTCGATTTGTCGAAGCACGCTTCGATAAGGGACGCCTTCTGGGCGAGGACACGGGAGCCACCTCCGAAAAGGACGGAACTCTTGTCCGCTTCTCACCCGATCCGGAGATCTTTCTTGCCGCCGCATTCCTCACCCCGCTGATACAGCGCAGGTTGAGGTTCTACGTGTATCTCAATCCAGGGCTGAAGCTCACATTCAACGGCACGCCGTGCGTTTCCCACGGAGGACTGCTCGATCTGATCCACGAGGAGTGCCAGTACGAGAAGTTGTACCCGCCGTTCCACTACCGGGACACCACCATGGAAGTGGCATTTACCCATACCCACCGGTTCAGCGAACAGTACTACTCCTTTGTCAACGGCCAGTACACCGCTGACGGCGGCACGCACCTGAGCGCCTTCCGCGAGGGGCTCCTCAAGGCAGTCAATGAGTTCGCAAAGAGCACGTACGAAGGTGACGATGTGCGAGAGGGCATCGTCGCGGCCGTTTCCATCCGCCTGAAGAGCCCGATGTTCGAGTCGCAGACCAAGACCAAACTGGGCAACACCGAGATCCGTTCCGACCTCGTCGCCCGCGTGCGTGACGTGGTGACCGACCTGATGCACCGGCATCCGGCTTGCGCCGAAAAACTGTTGTCGAAGGTGGCGGAGACCGAAAAACTTCGAAAAGAACTCCAGAACGTGAAGAAAATGGCCCGTGAGCGATCCCGCTCCTGCACCATCCGTGTGCCTCAGCTCAAGGATTGCAAAGTCCACTTCAACCGGCGCAAAGGCCAAGGGCTGGAATCCAGCCTCTTCATTACAGAGGGCCAATCCGCCGCCGGATCACTCACCAGTTGCCGCGACTGCAACGTTCAGGCCGTCTTCACGCTAAAGGGTAAGCCGCTCAACGTCTGCGATCTGAACCGCGATGCCCTCTACAAGAATACAGAGATTTACAATCTAATGCGCGCACTCAATGTCGAGGAATCGCTGGATGGGCTGCGCTACAACCGTGTCGTGTTAGCCACAGACGCCGACGTGGACGGGCTGCATATCCGCAACCTGATGATGACCTTTTTCCTTCGCTTTTTCGAGCCGTTGGTAGCCGGTGGGCACCTCTTCATTCTTGAGACACCCCTCTTCCGCGTTCGCGACAAGACCCGCACCGTCTACTGCTACTCGGAGCAAGAGCGCGACGACGCCAGCAAGACCTTCAGCCGTGGCGGGGAAACCACCCGATTCAAGGGGTTGGGCGAGATATCGCCTGGAGAGTTCAAGGCATTTATCAGCAATGACATACGCCTCACGTCAGTCACTTTGACCGGCGCTCCTAACGTTCCAGAGTTGCTGAGCTTCTACATGGGCCGAAATACACAGGAACGCCGCAACTACATTATGGAGCACTTGCGCGTGGAGGCTGGGTGATGCAGGTGCAAAGGTTCATGGCGCTATGAAAGAGCCTACCCCGGAATTTGACTTCGGGCTGGAAGCCGCCTCGCCGAAAGGCAATGCGGAACCCGGCGGCGAGGCTGCACCGGGGGGATTCACGCCGGGCTCAAGCGACGCACCTCCCCTCGCCCGCCTTCTTGACGGCAATTTTCTCACCTACGCATCCTACGTGATCTGCGAACGGGCCATACCCAACCTGGAAGATGGGCTGAAGCCGGTTCAACGCAGAATTCTCTTTTCATTGCACGAGAAGGACGATGGACGCTTCACCAAGGTGGCTAATATTGTGGGCCATGCCATGCAGTACCACCCGCACGGCGATGCCTCGATCAGCGACGCGCTCGTTACACTGGTCAATCGCGGGTACTTGGTCGAAGGCCAGGGGAACTTCGGTAACATTTTCACCGGCGATCCCGCTGCCGCCTCCCGCTACATCGAGTGCCGGTTGACTCCTCTGGCCCGCGATGAACTGTTCAACGACGATCTCACCACCTTTATCCCCAGTTATGATGGTCGCCGGCGCGAACCGGTCACGCTACCGTCGCGGATTCCGCTGCTTCTCATGCTGGGTGCTGACGGAATTGCCGTGGGCCTCTCCACGAGAATCCTGCCGCACAATCCCACCGAACTCCTGGAAGCGCAAATTGCCATCCTCAACCGCCAGCCGTTCACACTGCTTCCTGACTTTCCTCAAGGCGGCCTGATGGATGTCAGCGAGTACAACAAAGGCAACGGTAGGGTCCGTTTGCGCGCCCGTATCGAGGAAGCGGGCGACGGTAGACTCCTGATTCGCGATTTGCCCTATGGCGTCACTACCGAGACCCTGATCGAGTCCATCGAGGACGCAGCCCGGAAACACAAAGTTCCTGTCCGAACCATCAACGACTTCACTTCCGACCACGTGGAGATCGAGTTGCTCCTCTCGCCGGAATCCGAGCCATCACGGGCCATTCAGTCGCTTTTCGCCTTTACCCTTTGTGAAACATCCGTCTCCTGTCAGGCCGTTGTCATTTTCCAGAAGCGACCCATGCAGATGGATGTGGAGTCCATCCTCCGCGAGAACACCACCCGCCTTCTCGATATTCTCCGCCGTGACTTGATGCTCAACCGCCGGCGCCTCGAAGACGCGCGCCATGCCCGTACGCTGGAACAGATATTCATCGAGGAACGATTGTACCGTCAACTGGAGTCATGTAGTCAGGCCGCAGAACTCCATCCGACAGTTCAGACAGCACTTGTCCCGTTCCGCGATCGCCTGGAACGCGACATCACACGAGATGATATTGAGCGCCTGCTTGCGCTCAAGATCCGTCAGATATCCCAGTACGATTCAGAACGCAACCGGCAGGAACTGGCGAGACTCGCCTCCGAGCTCGAAACTGTTTCACGTCAGCTTCAGGACCTCAAGAACCATGCGGTCCGCTATCTCCGCAACCTCCTGCGCACCTGGGGTGCCAACCATCCGCGTCGAAGCCTGGCGGCTTCGTTCGAGTCTCTGCCCACCCGCGAACTGGCCGCTAGCCGCCTGGTCATTCATCACGACGGGAAACAGGGCTACCTCGGGAGCGCCGTCAGCGGAAACGAAAGGCTGGCGTGTTCATCGCTGGACAAGGTTCTTCTGGTCTGGCGCGACGGGCGGTATCGTGTCGTTGCCCCGCCGGAGAAACTGTTCGTTGGTGAAGACCTCGCCTACGTTGGATTGGCCGATCGTGACAGAATACTCACACTGGTATATGTCAGGGCGGATTGCGGTTTCTCCCACATCAAGCGCTTCACCATCGGCGGCACGATTCTCAAGAAGGACTACAAATGTCTGCCTTCGGAATGCTCCCTGCTGCTGATCTCCGACGACGATCCGGCAGAACTCTACGTCGAGTATGCCCCCTCGCCTAACCAGCGTATCCGGCAGCAATTGTTTCACACGCACAAGGTTGAGGTCCAAACCCCAAAATCGCAGGGCGTGCAGATGACAGCTAAAACTATCTCGCGCCTGTCTGTAACAAAGCCATCCTGGTGGAAACCGGACCTGGCCGGTCCCCGCGGAGTGCTCTCGTAGCCGGGAGTGCTTAGCCCTAGGAGCCTGTCGGCATTACGTCTCGGTTGGCCTGGAACGCCGGGCCGACAGGCTCCCAGGGGAGTCAGAACTCCTTTGGCGGCCC
>CAZWPN010000036.1:0-27768 GCA_964635275.1 uncultured Victivallales bacterium
CCGTGGGCGCGTAAAATCGCGCCCAGGCGTGACATCAGACCACGCCGGCCATTAGGCGTCCGACCTGCTTGGCGGCGGCGCTGGTGGCTTGTTCGGTCAGATGCGTGTAGATGGCCGTGACAGCCGGCGAGTTGTGTCCGAGCCAGGACTGGATGAGTCGCA
Organism: uncultured Victivallales bacterium; assembly: GCA_964635275.1. Lineage (GTDB taxonomy): Bacteria > Verrucomicrobiota > Kiritimatiellia > UBA8416 > CAZWPN01 > CAZWPN01. The sequence continues at coordinate 163 of CAZWPN010000036.1, forward strand.
GGTTCACGCCGTCCTCCAGTAGGTGCGTGGCGTAACTGTGCCGCAGCGAATGCACGGAGACGTGCTTGCGCACGCCGGAGAGCGCCAATGCTGCGCGGAAGACCTGCTGGACCGTGCCCAGTGGTACGGGCGTGGTGGCGACCGCCCCGTGGAGGCCGCCACGGCCGACGGAGGGGAACACCCAGATAGGGTTGCGGTGAATGCGCCAGGCGTTCTCAAGCAACGGCAGTACCGCGGGCGGTAGCGGGATATAGCGGTCCTTCATGCCATTGGCCGCGTGCACATGCAACACACCGCGGGCGCAGTCGAGGTCTGTGACCTTGACCCGACAACCTTCGCCCAGGCGTAATCCGCAGGCGTAGACCAGCGACAGACACGCCCGGTGGCGCGGTTCGGTGATCTTCGAGAGGATCGCATGCACCTCTTCGCGGGAGAGTACCACCGGCAACTTGTGTTCCCGCTTCGGCCGGGGAATGCCGGTGACCGAGAAGTCGCGCCGCAGCGTGGACTCATAGGGGAACTTGATCCCACACAACGCGATAGTGATCGTCTGCCGCGCCAACCGGCGCTCGCACTTCAGGTGCACGAAGTACTGGCGGAGTTCCTCGTCCGAAAGCGTCTCGGGACTGCGCTTGTGATACCGCGTCAATCCTTCGACGGCCCGTACGTACGAGAGTTGCGTCTTGACCGTAAAGCCGCGCAGTTCCATGTCCTCGATCATCCGTTGGCGCAGCGGCGAAACCGGGCGCCAACTCTGGCCCAAGGTCGTTTCGTACAGAAACCGGATGCCCGCCGAGGCGTGTGAACGCAAGGTCGACGACACGCCGGTCGTCTTCAGACCCGCCATATATGCGCGCGCCTCCGCCGGGGTGATCGCCTCCGGCCTGCGTCGGCCATAATGTTCCACCAGCCCCAGTACCCCGCGTACGTATGCCTCCCGTGTCGCTTCCGCCAACCCCTTCTCCGTCATCTGCGTCAGCATTTTCTCGCGCAACGAAGAAACTCGCTGACCGCCCGCCGTCCCTGTGCTAACCTGCTCCTGCATGTGTGATGCTCCTTGCGGCGGGATCGCCATGTGTGCCCAATGCACGCATGGTCCCGCTGGAAGGGCATCTTTACGCCAAGGAGCCGAAGAGGAAATGCAATCTGCCGGCCTTGCGCCGGCTTAGTTCTGCCCCTATCGTCCAACCTCGCGCTCTCCTCGCTCCTTCCAGCCGCCAATCCCATTGAGTTGGAACGGTAGGGGCTGCCTCATCGCGCTTGTGTTCGGGGGCGGCTTTCACTAGCATACGGGGCAGAAGGCACGAACACAGCGTATCTTATGGCAATGGGCTCGTCATTTTTGGCAAGCGTCGGAGAGGGCGCGATCGCGCGCTCGAGCGGCATTCTGCGCGTGGTTTCCGTCGTGTGGGGCGTTCTGACTATCGCCTTCCAACCACGCTACTGGCCACCAACTGTCCGATCTGTTCTGGGACGTCAAATCCTTTTCACCGGAATCGATGCAATGGGTCTGGTCTTTCTGATCGCTTTGATGACAGGCGTATCGGTAGTCACGCAGTCCCAAGTATGGCTGGGGAAGATAGGGCAGTCCGAACTGATTGCGCCGCTTTTGGTTGCCGTGATCGTGCGCGAATTGGGTCCCATTCTGGTCAACCTCGTCGTGATTGCGCGGAGCGGAACAGCCGTCGCCACGGAACTTGCCGGCATGCGCGTGCGCGGTGAGACCGGCGTCATGGACGCACTCGGCCTCGATCCGTTTGTCTATCTGGTCCTGCCGCGCGTTGCCGGAATGGCTTTGTCCGTTCTGGGCCTGACTGTCTTCTTTGTAGCCGTCTCGTTCAGCAGCGGCTACATTTTTGGCCTGCTGCTTGGTGTCACGCCTGCTGACCCCGGACGCTTCATCGGCGGAGTTCTGGGAGTCATTACGCCGCGTGATGTGTTGGGGTTTCTGGGAAAGACTCTGATTCCGCCGGCGGCGGTTGCGTCCATTTGTTGCCTTGAGGGTTTCGGTATACGCGGTTCTGTCAACGAAGTGCCTCAGGCTGCGACCCGTGCGGTCGTACGGTCAATCGCGGCGACTCTGCTGATCTCGGTTCTCATATCGATCCTGACCTACGTGTGATACGATGCAAAAAGTACTGGAATTTGACAACGTGTCGTGGTTGTCCGAGGACACGTCGGCTCCCGGCATTGAGGGCATGGCATTTGCGCTGATGCCGGCGCAGTTGGCTGTCATAGTCGTGCCGGAAGCAGCGGGGCACCCGCCCCTCGCTGACCTTGCCGCCGGGCTCATAGATCCGGCATCAGGAGCCGTCTATTTTCAGGAACGACCGTGGCAAGGCATGAGGCCGGTTGAGGCATCCAGCCAGCGCGGACGTATCGGGCGGATATTTGAGGAGAACCGTTGGATCAGCAATTTGAGTGTATCCGACAATCTGATTCTTCAGCAGCGGCATCACTCGGGACGTGGCGAGAAGGAACTCCTTGCAGATGCGGCGTCTCTCGCCAGGCTGGTGGGTCTTCCTGCTATACCTCCTGGCCGGCCGGAGGATGTTCGGGCCTCCGATCTGCGGCGCTTGCAGTGGGTTCGGGCATTTCTCGGAATGCCACGGCTGGTCTTCATGGAGAGGCCCGAAACGGGCATTCCGGAGGAGCATCGGGCGCCGCTGATCCGGCTGATTGAGTCCGCGCTGGCGCGCGGCACAAGTGTGGTATGGCAAACGACAGAAGCGAATCCCGCCGCCGGCATCCGGCGGCCGGGCGTCCGGCTATTCCGGCTCGAGTCCGGAAGACTTACGGCAGCAGCGGAGGCGACATGAAGGACAAGACGTTCCGGTTCCGATACGCAAGCGAAATGGCTGGCCTGTTTGTCATTCTGGCCCTGTGCGGTATTCTGGCCGCAGTCTGGGTCGCCGGCCGGATCCAGGGCTGGTTCGAGGGCAATGTTCAGTTGCACACAACGTTCGAATCTGAACAGGGGGCATTCGGACTGCAGGAAGGCGGCGAGGTAACCATTCGCAACGCGCGCGCCGGCAGCGTAGGCAAGATCGTTCCCACCCAAGCCGGCGGACTGAAGACCACGTTCGTTATTCAGAAGCGATTTCTCCCGTTCATCCGTAAGGACTCGATCGCAATGGTAAAGAAGAAGCTGGGGTTGGCCGGCGACGCTTATGTTGAGATCGGCGTCGGCAAGGGCGCTCCCATGGTCAACGGAGACACCATAGAGTGCAGGAAGGAAGAAGATCTCACCGAAATGGCCCAGCGCCTGCTCCGCGATCTGCAAACCACTACCATGCCGATCCTGGAGGAGACTCGCGGCACGCTGAACAACGTGAACCAGATAACTGCCGCGATTGCGCAAGGCAAGGGGCTGGCTGGCGCCATAGTCAATGACCCGCAGTTGACGGCGGACACCCGCGCCATCATGGCGAATCTCAACAACCTGCTGCCCGAGGTTACGAGCGCCACGCGCGAAACTCGCCGTCTCATCGAGGGTTTTCAGCGTCACTGGCTGATCCGCCGCTATATCAAGAAAGATGCCTTTCCTCCCTTTATCCTGCCCTTGCAGGCGGGCGACCTTGCCGACACGATGATGAATGACTACCGTGCGGAGTTGGATCAGGCGATGATGGCCAACGCATCGCAGGAGATCGGCAGAACCGCCTATAATCTGGCGATGCTCCTGCTGGAACAGAACCGTACCAGCGAAGCCGAAGCCCTGCGGCGCGAGATACGCATCGAGTCCGCCGGCGGTTCGGAAAACAGGGCACTTGGTCAGTTGCTGGAGTCCGAACTGGTACGCCGCCGAGAGAGCCCTCGCGAAGCGCTGGCCGCTGCGCAGCTCGCCGTTACGCTCCTGGATCGCAGGTCCTCACGCGAACTTCAAGCATGCTGCCAGATCAAGGTGGCGCACTTTTTGGCCGAGTTGGATCGCACGGACGACCTGCGGGCCGCAATCCGCGAAGCAAGGTCAATCCTGCCTGGCAAAGCGTCCCCCCTATTCGAGGTGGAACTCCGGTGGCTCGAAGCGCGCAAACTGGAGACCGAGACCAAACCCCTCGATGCAGGTCGCACATACGACGCAGCCGCCGCTCTCATGCAGGACTCCGGGCTTTTCCGCGGCATGGCCTCGATCCTCGACAAGTCCGGTCAGTGCTGGGAATCGGCCCAACAGGACGCAGCCGCGGCCGACCGCTACTATCGCGCTGGGCGCAGTTTCATTCTCGCCGGGCGCACCGATACCGGGCAGCAGCTCCTTAGTCGTGCCGAGCCTCTAGCCAGAAAGGCCAACCTGGCCGACCTTCTGAAACAGATCGAGTCACTGCGCAAGCCGGACGCTACCAGTGAGCCGGGGGGCGCTCTCCCTCCGCCCGGCTGACCAACAGATTGAAGCGTCATGTATGGGCGGCGCTCGTCGCCTCCCGTCTGGGACGCAAGCTCCGCCCCTGCGTTACCACTACGTAACCGATGGGGTAGATTGTAGCGGGTAGACTGTACCGCTGCAAAGCTGGTGACAAGCGCCGTCGCCCGTGGTAATCTCTGCCCCAATCCATGGAGGAAAAGAACGTGAGAACCTTGATTGCCCTAGTGTTGACCGTAGCCGTGTCGCCGATCTTCGCCTCTGAACCTGCATCCAATCGCAACGTAATTGCCATTCTAAACGCAAGCGCCTTGGAAACCAACGCCATGGAGCGTATCCGCGCGTTCACACAGAAGGAACTGAACGTTCCTGTGACCGTCATTGATGTCGCGGCAATCGCGTGCACAAATCTGGACGCCATCATACCGGACGTGGTTAAAGCCAAGAGGCCGGAGTACGCTTGTATGATTGCGCTGGTCAAACCCGGGACCGGTGTAGTGCTCCATGCCGCCTTCCGCACCAATGTCCAGGTGGCTGTCATAAACGTTACCGCCATGGACGACAAGGATGCGGCGAAGTCAGAGATCCGGGTGGGTAAGCAGGTAATGCGCGGGGCCGGTTTCCTGTTTGGGCTGCCCCCGTCGCTTGACCCGTATTGCGTGATGCGGCACTACCGGAATATGGATGACCTCGACCGGATGGGGCGGAATTTCTTCCCGCCCTGGCAGTCCAAGTTCCGCGAAGCCGCCCGGACTCGCGGGATGCCTTTCATCCATACGCGTCCGATCCGCCCGCCTAAGAAGTGAAGTCAGTTCGATCATTTACGGGTCGCTCGGCCCGCTTCACTGGATGGCTACGCAGGCCATGGATGTCTTGCCAACGCCAGTGGAACAGGCCAGGGCCCTGCACCAGTGTGTGAGGATTATGGTTGCCACCTGACGGCTGGCTTCGCTATCCTACGCACATGAAGACACGAATGTACGCGTTGTTGATCATCGCCCCCTTAGTGCTCGCTCAGTCGGCCTTTGCCGCCAACAGTCTGGGGGTTGGAGGAAGACTGAACTGCAAACACTCCACGTTCACGGACCTGCCGTTTGACAAGGATCTGTCCTACGGTATCAGTTACGAATACAACGAAGATGCGGCGGCGTTCTGGCAGATTGCAGTTGGCTATGCGCCTAAGATCAGCGGCACCAACGGCATCGATTCCGTCATCACGCCGGAACTCAATCTATTGTTCTCAGAAAGGGGATGGCGCGCGGGATTAGGCATTGCCAACAGCTTCGTGAGCCGTGACGGTGAGGGGGACTGGTTGGACATCTACTTCCAGTTCATACTCGGCTTCGCAATCCCGTTCGGCAGATTCAGCGTCGACGCAACGGCTTACTACGTATTCGGCGACTGGGGTAAGCTCGACGACTTTGACATCAAGGACATTGACCTTGGTTTGCGGCTGACCTATCACTTCTGACACCACCAACCGAATACTAGCCGCCACAGAAAGAAGCGAACCCGGTGCACCAGCGAAGGTTGATTCCGTTGACGACTCTCCGGCAATCGACTCCGCATGTAATCTCTATCTTGTATTCCCATGTGCGCAACTCCTCTACGACCGCCGCCCTTCTCGCCGTATCTTTCCTGCTGGCGTCACCCGCAGTCCCTCTTCATGCGGGATCACGATCATCCAGTCAGACCAGTGTTGTCAAGGTTTACTGCACCGTCCAACAGTACGAGCCGAACACCCCGTGGCAGTCCGGACGTCCGGGAAGCGGCACCGGTTCCGGTTTCATCATCGCCGGCCGGCGTATCCTGACCAACGCGCACGTCGCTTCCGATGTCCGGTTCCTTCAGGTGCAGAAGGACGGCGACCCTACGCGATTCCTGGCTCGGGTAGATAGGCGTCTCATCGGCCATGACTGTGACCTTGCGATCCTCACGGTGGATGATCCCTCGTTCTTCTCCGGTACAACCCCAGTCCGATTCGCATCCGATATCCCACAACTGAACGACGAGGTCACTGTCAAAGGGTACCCCATGGGTGGAGACCGGCTTTCGGTCACGCGCGGCGTTGTCTCGCGAATTGAGTACGGCGTCTACGCGCATAGCGGCGTGGACCAGCACCTGGTGCTCCAGGTCGATGCCGCGATCAACCCGGGCAACAGCGGCGGCCCAATCTTTTTCAAAGACCGGGTCATCGGTATGGCCTTTCAGGGACTCCTCTCCGGCGACAATATCGGCTACGGTATTCCCCTCCCCGTCATACAGCACTACCTGGATGACATCAAAGACGGCCGCTACGACGGCTATCCCGAAATGGGCGCTGCGTACATGAGCACCGAAAATGCGGCCCTCCGGCGCGACCTGGGCATCGCCCATCACAACAACGGCATCGTCATCCACTTCGTAGACCCGTTCGGCGCCGCCAAGGGCTGGTTGCTTGATCGAGATGTCATCCTATCCATTGAGGGACACCCGATCGCCAGCGACGGCACTGTTCTGCTGAACGGCAATCGCGTCGAGTTCCCAGAACTGATGGAGCGCAAGCAATGGGGTGAGCCAGTGACTCTGGACTTATGGCGCTCCAACCGGCAGGAACGAGTTGTCGTGCCTCTTAACAATCCGCCTGATCCGTTTGTTTACCGCAACGCTTACGATCAAAAGCCTGAGTATGTCGTCCTCGGCGGTCTGGTTTTCTCTCCGCTCACTCGCGAGTACCTGCGGAGCCGCGAACGCGACATCAACGAACCAAACGTGCATCAATTGCTCTACTACACGCGCTACGCAAAGGTAGATGGCCTCCATGAAGGCGTGAGCGATTTTATCGTCTTCATCCACCGCCTTCCTCACCCGATCAACACATATGCGGACCGGTTTATGGACGGTATAGTGACGGAGGTCAACGGCATGCGTATCCGACGCCTGGCCGACATGGTTACGGCTTTCAGCAAACCGTCGGACGGATTCCATGTCATCCGGTTCGCAGGAATGCCCGACTCACTCGTTCTTGACGCCCGGATGGTCGAAGCAGTTGACCCCGATCTTTTGCAATCCTACGGGCTTCCCAGTTCCGAGTTCTTCAGGAGCAAGCCATGATCCTTCAGATTCTGGCCGTTCTGTTGCTCATCACTACAACTCTCGCCGGCACCGTTTATGCCGACAAGAGCGACGATGCCGGGGCCGCAAGCCTGGTGCAGTTGATCGTGACATTTCAGGAGTCTGACCCGGTGCTGCCATGGCAGAAACGCCAGCCTTCCGTGCGTGCCGGCTATGGCGTCGTCATCGCCCCCAACATCCTGCTCACAACCGAGAACCTGATAAGGCAGCACCGGCTTATCGAAATGCGCCGCCCGCGCTCCGGCAACAAGATTCCCGTCCGAGTCATTGTCTCTGATGAGCAGGTTAACCTGGCCCTGCTGGAAATCCGCCAACCGGAGCGCGCCGCGGGGCTCGTGCCAATGGCGCTGGCGGACGACGTGGGGCGCGGAGATCCTACAGAGATTCTACAGATGGACGAAACCAGTCAGCTTCAGCGGGGCGATGGACATATCCTGCAGATCATGATGGCACCGCTGCCGCGCGCACCATATTCCTCCCTCACATTCACCATGCTGACAGACTTAAACGTCAACGGCGAAGGTGCTCCAATCCTGGCGGAGAAACGGTTGGCGGGGCTGGTCATGAGTTATGACCGCAGTTCACGCATCGGTTGGATGATCCCCCACCCGGTTCTTACCAACTTTCTCGCCATGGCCATGAAACCGCCTTACGCCGGATTTGCATCCGCCGGTTTCACATGGATGGCACTGGTTGACCCCGTTAAGCGCCGCCACCTCGGAGTGAAGGATAATGACAAAGGCATCATAATCCTTTCCTACCTGCCAGAAGCAGGTACAAACCAGGCGCTTCTGCCGGACGATGTGGTGATTGAATGGGACGGCCAACCGGTTGACAACATGGGCTTCTACACTGACCCCGTTTTGGGGCGCCTTGATATGTCTTGGCTCATCAAGGGACACCGCAAACCGGGCGATACAATTAACGTGAAGATCATCCGCAACCGGGTTGAACAAACAGTCACCCTGGTCTTGAAGAACCGCAGGGATTCATGGAACCTCGTTCCAGACGACATTACCGGTGAGCCCGTCGAATACCTCGTACATGGCGGATTCCTGATCCGGGAGCTTTCCGGCCGATACCTTCAGGCCTATGGCACCGACTGGAGACGCACTGCCGATCCCCGCCTCGTGAACCTCTATCTCACGCGCAGAATGGCGCCGGATTTCCCGGGCCAGCGCGTTGTGATCCTCTCCGCTGTGCTCCCCGATCCCATCAATGTCGGATACCAGTTCGTTCACGATCAGGTCATCACCCACGTTAACGGAAAGGCTGTGGCATCCATGAAGGATGTTTTCCGTGTCTTTGACGCCGATGGCGGAATCCAACGGATGTCAATTCAGTCATCGGGGGTGGACATAGTCATTGATGCGGACACCGTGAGGGACGCTAACTTGCGCATGGTCACGACGTACGGCATCCCGAGTCTGCGGTACTCTCGACCCCAGGACAGCAGAACTATCGAGACGCCTGGAGTAAAACAGTGAAGCGTTACCTGATCTTTCTTGGGTGGTATCTCCTGGTCGCCGTGGCTGGGACAGGCGCCATCATCGCTCTGACGCCAGTGCTTCACGCCAGCATTCCCACGGTGACACTGTCGAACCTTCGTAAGACGCTTCTGGGCAGATCAGCATCCGGTGGAAAGCAGATTTCAACGCCCCCCTTGCTACCAGAGCCAAATCCGGTTACAGCCGTAAGTAATCAGAGTGCTGTCGCGAAAGGACCCGCTCAGCCGACGTCCTCGCGGCCGCTCCAGAGCCAGCCAACCGTTGATGAATCAGCCTCGTTTGACTATGGCCGCATGTGGGGCGTTGTTCGCGGGCTCGACGCTTCCGTTTTCGACCGTACCGGGGCCGCAGTAGCGCAATTGGACCCTGGAACAGTTGTTGAAATCGCCGCCATCCGCACGTCAGCCACCGATCGTGTGGCTATCTGCCGCCTGAAAGGAAAGACCGTGTCCGGCAATGTGGCGTTGATCCGCATCGACGACCTAGCCGTCCGCACCGGCACATTTACCAACGCTAATTCTGACCTCGTCAGCCTTCTCATCAGGCAGGCCGTGCTGGCAGGTGAAATCGAGACGCAAAGCCAGACAGTGGCCCAAAGCGGGGCCAGTGGCAATCCTCATGCCGCCGCCTACCGAAAAGCCAGGGACACACTGCGCGACTTTCTGAAGACAGCTCGCAGTCTCAAAGGCAAATTCGATTCATCCCAGGGATCGGAGCGCGCCCAACTGATGGACCGACTCCGATTGATGAAGCAGGAGGAAGTGCAGGTACAGCAGGCGCACAACGAAGTCAAAGCTCGCTTTGATCAGTGGAATGCGGCCAACGCATCCCGCGTGGAGGAGCCGGCAGAACTCAGGCAGATGAGGACGGATCTGGTCAAGATTGAGTCTGAAATCCAACAGCTTAACAGGTAGGAATGGCCGACATTCAAATCCAGTGCCCAGGGTGCCTTAAACAGGTTACCGCATCCGAATTCGTCAACAGGAGCCAACTCAGGTGCCGGACGTGCGGTGCGTCGTTTGCTGATGCACCGGCGGACGAAGCTGCGCCAGTGCGGCAGGACGCCGCCCGTGAACGGGAAGCGCCTGTCCCTGCCAGTTTACCCCTCATGGAAGACGCCATCCCGAGTACCGTCATCGCACGAGTCCAGACGAATCGCCCCAAACGTTTCATAATGACCAACTCAATCGTGTCATGGATCCTTCTTCTGGTACTTGGGGGGATCGCGCTGTACATCCGCTTCGGCGGATGGCTGAACGTTGAGCACATTGAATGGATTGAGTCGAATGGTCCGCTTATCCTGTTGGCGATTCACATTTATGTCGTCTTCAAGGCCTTCCGGGATTCCGTATTCCAGGGCGTGCTCTGCCTCCTGGTTCCCTTCTACTCCATCTACTATGCCTTGGTGCTTTCCTACGACTACACGGCGCGCGCACTGATTGCCGCCTCCCTTCTGGGCCTCGGTTGGGACAGTCTGCGTGTGATCATAGACCAGGCTGGCACCATTCTGCCGGCGATCAACGATTGGCTGACATCCGGGGTCTAACCATACGTGTCAGCCGGAAGGTGTCCACACCGGGAAGCCTCTTCGATTAGGGACCGCGCCAGCGCCCATAAAGCCGGCGATCCCTCGGCAATATGGGCGTTTCGCCGCAGCACTGCAGACAAGGTGACTCCATGCTTTCTCCATGCGGCCCCTTCGGTGGCACAGTTGTGAAGTATGGGGTGAAGCCTGTCGAGTGCCGCAGCGAAACGCGCTTCAGGGGTCACGCGGCCCTCGAATTCAGTCCATAGCGAACGGAATGCCGCTTCCTGATCATCTGGGAGCAGCCCGAAGAGCCGGTCCGCCGCGCGAGTTTCACGATCACTCTTGGTCCCCGCCCCGCGCTCGTCGTAACAAAAGGTATCGCCCGCATCAATTTCAACAATGTCATGGATGAGCACCATCTGAAGAACCTTCAGACGATCCAGCCCGGGTGTGTCGGCATACTCGGCCAGCAGCAACACCATCACGGCCAGGTGCCACGAATGTTCGGCGTCGTTCTCCCGCCGTGAACCGTTCATAAGCAGGGTCTGCCTCAGGACGCTTTTCAGCTTGTCCACTTCGGCAATGAACTCCACCTGCTTGCGGAGGCGTTCAGACACGGCGGCCATGATACTCCACCCAATCCATTATCCGCTCGGCCACGTCATCCTTGCTCATCAGGGGCAGCGGCTTCGGTTCGACTCCCCGAGCGACCAACACCACGCGGTTGGTGTCAACCTCGAACCCGGCATCCGGTTCCGTCACGTCGTTCGCAACGATCATATCCAATCCCTTTCGCACCAGTTTGGCGCTGGCCTCCGAGATGAGATCGCGCGTTTCCGCTGCAAAACCCACGATCAACCGGTCGCCCTTGACGGATTGAACAGCCTGCAGGATATCCGGCACCGGCTCCAATTTAAGCTCCATCGTATGGCTTCCATCGCCTTTCTTGAGCTTCTGATGGCTGACGGTTTGGGGACGCCAGTCTGCCACGGCAGCTGCCATGATCAGGACATCGCACCACGCAATGTATTCCATAACGGCTGCAAGCATTTCTGCGGCAGAAACAACCGGGCATCGCTCGACTCGCGCTGGCGGCTCAAGACAGACCGGACCGGAAACCAGCCGGACATCATGCCCGCGGGCGGCGGCGCAACGCGCCAGAGCATACCCCATCTTTCCGGATGACCGGTTGCTAAGGTACCGCACCGGGTCAATCGCCTCTCGTGTTGGCCCCGCCGTAACCAGGATATTCATTGTCCTTTCCTTCCGTTATCGCAGTGCGTGGGGTACTATTAGCATGGACATTGCTGCTTCGTCAGCACTTTGTTCTTGGCTCAGACTCACCAGGCCCATAATATCAGGCCCATGTGGCGCGTTCACTCACTCGTCGTCGGCGCTTTCGAAGTGAACTGCTGGATTGTCGAGGGAGACTCCAGTCAGGTCATCGTTCTCGATCCCGGCGAGGATGCCAAACGCATTGAGGACGTGATCCGGCGCCACCATTGGACTGTCTCGGCTTGGATTGTCACTCACGGCCACATAGACCATCTGAGCGCCCTGGCGGAGTTGGCCGACACCTTTCCTGCGCCGGTGGCAATTCATGCGGCGGACGCCGTCTGGGCTTTCTCGAGCGACAACGCCATGCCGCCGCACTACGGTCCGCCACGGGAACCAGCAACCATAGCCCGCCGCCTCAGGGATGGAGACCGGTTCACAGACGCAGGCCTCGAATGGGAAGTTATCGAGACGCCGGGGCATTCGCCGGGTTCGATCTGTATCCTTTTCACCAAGCACAACGCCCTGTTTACAGGGGATACGTTATTCGCCAACTCCGTCGGACGAACCGATCTGCCAGGGGGCAGTCCCAGGGCAATGACCGCTTCGTTGCGGCGCCTCCAGCAACTGCCTGGCGCTATTGACGTCTTTCCGGGCCATGGCCCGAAGACCACATTGGAACGAGAAAACCGCAGCAACCCCTACTTGCGTCGTTCGGTCGCACCCATCTAAGGAGCCAGCCGTGAAGGATCCCTGCCTGGAAATCAATGCTCCGAGTGTTGACGTCGAGAGAGTGGCCAACGAGATCCGAGCCGCCGTAGCCAGGAAGAAGGAAGCCGGCGGCTATGCCGATCCGGTCGTTGGCCTTGCCGAGCGTTTCAATCCGGATGCACTGCGCGGCAGCGACGAGTTTTTGCGCTACTACCTTGAGTCATTGCGCGAAATGGTGTTTGTTGACATCAATGACTTCGAGATCGTCGAGCGACGATCCCGCTTCCGATGGCTTCTCAAGCGCTTGAAGCAGGTGCTATGGTCCTTGCTCAAGTTCTATACTTACCGTTTGTGGTCGCAGCAAAACCGCATCAACGGGGTATTCCTGTCCACTATCGAAAACATGGAAAACCGTTATCGCGACCGGCTGATCCGGCTGGAGGCCCGCGTGGCTGAACTTGAGAAGGAACAGGAATGCCGGAAGCCCCGCACATAGCGTTCGTGTGTCCGCGATTCCCTGACGGACGATCCGCCGGCGGTGCGGAAACCCTCCTCCGCAAACTGGCGGAACGCACGGCTGCATCAGCAAGGCGGGTGACGTTCCTGACAACGTGCGCTACGGACCACTTCACATGGGCCAATGCCATGCCGCCAGGCCGAAGGACCATCGGCCCCCTGGACGTCTGTTTCTTCTCGGTGGATAAGGACAGGAACGTTCAGTCCTTTAACCGTATCCAGGAACGAATATCCAACGGATGGACCATCACGCCGGAGGATGAGGACGTTTGGCTTCGCAACGGCGTCCGGAGCCTGGACCTCTGCCGGCACTTGGAGCAGGAAGGCGACCGCTATGACCGAATCGTTGCCGGTCCTTACCTTTTCGGGCTCGTGGTTGCGGCAGCTGGTGTCAGGGCGGACCGGACACTGCTCGTCCCCTGTTTGCACGACGAGCCTTTTGCGCGACTGCATTCAATCCGGCGGATGTTCGGTCAAGTCCGTGGTTTTCTATTCAATAGCGAACCGGAGCGGCTCCTCTCCGTTCGATTGTACGATATCAATCCACCCCCACAGTCAGTGGTCGGGATGGGAATTGACCCGTTTACGGCAGACGGTGAAAGGTTCTGCAGACGGCACGGTTTGACGCGTCCCTACCTGCTCTACAGCGGCCGCCGTGAAACGCTGAAGGGCACGCCTATGCTGATGGACTACTGGTGGGCCTTTCGACGACGCACGGGCAAGGACCTTGCCATCGTGCTCACGGGAAGCGGCCCGGTCGAGTTCCCACCCGATGCCGCTCCGCACATCCTCGATTTGGGTTTTGCCTCGGAGCAGGATAAGCACGATGCCATGGCCGGCGCCTTCGCGTTCTGTCAACCTTCCCGCTACGAGAGCCTCAGCATTGTGGCGCTGGAGGCCTGGATGGCAGGTGCCGCAGTTCTGGTTCACAGCGACTGCGAGGTGCTACGTTACCAGTGTCGGCGAAGCGGGGGCGGGCTGTGGTTCTCGGATTATCCCGAGTTCGAGGAAACACTGCTCCACCTCATGGCGCATCCGGAAGAAAGGCGCGCTATGGCAGAAGCTGGAAAACGCTTCGTGCTTCAGGAATACAGATGGGATGCCGTCGAAAAGAGATTGTGGACGGCGCTGGATGCCTGATCAGCCCAGCTTGACTGACCGGACAACACCGGCAATCGTTTCAAGCGATTGAGCGGCTTCCTTAAGCGATAGCTCCAGGTTATCTACCTTCTCCGCCAGAGATCCGATTCGAAAGACGCTATCCGTGCGTCCTTTCTCCAACTCGTCCCTGCGAGCAGCAATATCGCGGAGTTCATTCTCAAGATTGTCAATACGCGCCTCGGCCATGGCCAGAGACCGCCGCAGGTTGAGGATCTGCATCTCCTGCTCCTCAGCGGTGTTGTCAATATCCGAGATCTGCATTCCGTCAGGAATGGGAACTTCGACAGGCTTCCCGCAGTCAGTGCACGGGATCACGAGACCTGCGCCACGGTAGTCAATGGCCAAACTCTTGCCGCAGTAAGGACAATCGAAAATGATGTCCGTATCTTTTATCTCTGACGTATCCCTATCCTCTTCGGCCATGGCTCATTCCCTCCACGGACGGTGAGCAGCCAGGGGTCAGGCTTTGACGATCTTTCCCTGCTTGATGCACCCTGCACAGACTGTCCGCCGAGTGACCGAACCGGCTTCTTGCACACGAACTCTGTGAAGATTTGGCAGGAACTTGCGCGCCGTAATCCCTGTAGTGTGCAGACCGATTCCACCCTTACGCTTCGCCAATCCATGACGAACGATGCGGTTTCCAGACATGGGCTTCTTTCCACAAACATCGCAAACACGTGACATTGTTATTTCCCCCTGGCCGGTACTGTAACAGGTGGCATTGTGGAATCAAGCCCTGATTTCCTTCCAAAAACATTGCATCGCACCAGCGATGCACTACAGCCTGGGTCAACTGCGGGCATCATTGCGCCATCCGAACGCCCGTCCTCGACATCGTTCCGCCGGATGACGTCAGAGAAACTCGGGGCGCATTGACATCCTCCAGATGACCCAGCCGAGCCCCCCGACCATCAGCACGATCGCGCCCCCAAGAATCGTCTTACCCCCGAGCGAGGACCAGCGGCGGTGCGACCTGAACAGCGGATTCGGGTGAGGTGAACCCAGTGTACAGTCAACAGTTCCCAAAGTCTCCGGCGAACCCAGTACATCGCCAATGTCGTATTGGGGCGGTCTGATCCCCTCCCCGCCATAAAGAACCCGATAAGTCCCTCCGGAACGCGGCAGAAAGACAGCCTCATGCACTTCGCCATCCGCCTCGACCCCGGTCACCTTCAGCGGCGGACTGTCGAGGTTGCGAATGGTCACGCGGTAGCGCGAATACCTGCACGTGCCAGGCAGATCAATCACGAGGCACTCAGAACGATGGCCAGCAAACTCGACACGGTTAATCACCCGCTGCGCCAACACCTTCCATCCCCCGTTGGGAGCAACCGTCCCCGTCACCGGATCTTCATACCCTTCGGTCGTCGCAAGGCGACTGAAATTCACATCCGTGGTCTTCAGCGCAAGACGCCGCAACGGCACCCGGGCCGCATCAAACTCGACGCGCGTACACCGTTCCTTGCTATCCACAAATATCCTCGGAGTCGAACAAGGATAGGACCGAAACACCGGCGAGCCCGGAACTGTGGACGTGACCTCCTCGAGCAGGCGGACATGATCCACCTTGAAATCCGTCCGCCGGAACTCCTGTTGCTCAACCTGACTCACCACGGCGCCGCCGCGGCTCTCTTTGGCAAGTGTGAACAGCGGTGAAGGATCAGTTTCCGCCACATTGAAAACCCGTATGCGAAGGTGCTCGCCGACGCCGGGAGCCAGGGCCACACGATCCGACCGCAGTGCGATGAACCGCGTGTAGTCATAGATCGGCGTTCGCTCCGCCAACACCCGCCACAATTCTCCATCGGCGCTGGATTCCACCGTCACCTGCTTCTCGAAGTTCTGAAGGCTGTTCTCCAGCACAAGGTACCTTGGAACGCCCTTCCCCCGCTGGCGAACCAGGATATCCATGCTGTTATCCGGCCCCTTAACGAGCGAAACGGTATCGCACGCCAGTTGACTCAGGCTAGTGATGGTCGCGGTATGCTTCCGTGTCCGAACGAGGAAAGGCGCTTCGCCTCCCTCGGCATCAAGAATCCTTACGTTCACGTATGCCGCATCCGCTACTCGAAAGATATCCTCGTCAAAAGCGAAGGCGGCAACTGCCCCGGAGCCCGAGCCCGGAACAACAGCCCGTTCATAGGGCATACTGGACACTTCCGCCAGTAGCGCTGACGGCACGAGGAGAATGCCGGCCAAGATAACCGCCTTACTCATGTCACGCCTCTCCTGTGGGCATCTGCCCGACTTCCGCCGCCGGTTCGATCGAACGCTTGAATCGCCCCGCAAACCGGATGTAGGCGAACGAACCGAGCAAAAGCGCCGCCCCGAGTACCACAAATGCCACCATGCGATAAATCATGGCCATGCCGGCCAAATCCACAACAAACACTTTGCCAACCACAACGACAAACAGGAGAAGCCCGGCGTACCTGGATAGTCGGCTATTGCTGAGGATTCCAAGCGTGAGCAGTCCTGCGGCAAACAGAGCCCACAGCACAGAAACACCGCTTGCCTGAAAAGCGGGCAACCTCCAGTACAGCAGACTGTTGATCTCAAACGTCGCGTAGAGAAAGACCACGGCCACAGTCGCAAAGGCAAACGCGCCCGCTGCGCGACGCGATGACCCTTCCGAGGTCCGGATCACGAACCATGCCGCCATGCAGGTCAACGCCACAAAACCGAAGTCAAGAACCCTGAGTCCGGCAGTGAGTGCATTGTAGGGAACGCCGTACACAAAGCGCTCCGTCAATTGCCAGTAGTGCAGATCTACAAAGACCAACTTCACAATGGCGCCTGCCATAAACGCTGCCATGACAGGGAGCCACGGCTTTTCCTGATCGGTACGAACGAAGCGAAATAAGAGAATCGCAGCAGCCGCGCACCAGAGTCCTGTGAGCGCAGGAAGCCGATACGGTGCGCAGTAACTGAACATCGCGCTGAGCTCCAGGTGGATGACCAGGAAAGCTGCTAGAAAAGCCGCCCATCCAAATACACCAGCCCCGCTGCGGCGTTCAACGAGCAGTCTCATGTCATGGTCAGTAACGAACTCCGCGCAGGCATCCCTCGCGCGCGCCTCCTTGCTTTGTATCCAGTATGCAGCAACTCCCGAGGCGATGCAGGTTCCGAAAGTCCATAGACGGCTTAGGAACTCCGCCCAGTAGGCCCGGAGCGAAACCCGGCCCGACGGCAATGTCCGGAAGTTCACCGGAAGGTCCATGGTCAGGAGCCGAAAGAGCACAACAGCGTAAATGGCATAGCTGACGTTTTCGAGAAAGTGGCTCCTCATCCGGACACCGATCCACAGAAACATGCAGGCGAGCAGGGAAAGGGCCAGTGTCAGCGACTCCTTTTCCAATGTCAGGGGCAGCGCCCATGCCGCGCTTGCGCCCGCCAACGCCAGCAAAGCAACCAGCAGTGCCCGGTCCGCGCGTTGGTTGCGGAGGAAAACAACGATGTGGCCCACATAGAACGCCGAAAGTCCAACGGCGAGCAATGCCGGATAAGGTCGTCCGTGCGCTCCGACAATGAGATGGTATCCGATCCCTGCAAACACCAGCACATTGGCGCAGATCCGTATCACATCAGGAACCGTGGATTTCTTGCCTTGAACGATGTTGTGGATGTATGAGACCAGCGACTGAATGACGAACAGCACGCAGAGAAATGTCATTGCTACAGGGAAGTCTTCGACCCGGTAGACCTTGAGAGATCCCAGGAAGAGGCCATAAGTGCCGAGCAGACCCGCATAGTTGAGGATGTGCCAGTTCCGGAAGACAGCGATGCCAAGAACGCCCAGGCTGATCAGTGTCATGTAGGCGTAAAGTCCCGGCAGGTTTGGCTGCGGACTACGCAGCAGAACCGGCGTAAGGTAGGCGCCGGCCACTCCTATGAGCGCAATGAGAAGGGACCTTGCCCTGACTGCGAGGATCCCGGCCGTCAGCGTTACCAGCAGCATTAGAGCGAAGGCCGCGGTGAACCCTATGACGTGATAGGTCGAGAGGGCGGCAAAGACACTGAAATAGAGAACCAGCAATCCTCCGCCGAGAAGCCCCTGCCCGATGAGGTGGTAGCGGCGTCCAAGCAATTTCATGCCCCAAACAAGCATGCCCAGCCCCACTACGACGGAAACCGCCACGCGCACCATGGGCCCTATCCACTCCTGGGCGTAGGACGACCGTAGGAACCAGACCACGCCCAGCGAAATGGCAATAATCGCGGCCCGCGGCAACCATGTCGTGGCAACGGCAAACTCGATCGAGACATCCGTGGGTTTTTCCTCACGACCGTAGACAACCCAGCACCAGACTTTCCTCAGGATCTCCGAGGTCCGTCTTGGCGTCGGCGTTGGGACCGCAGGCCTATAATCCAGACGAGGAGAAGAAGGAGGGCACGGAGGGCGCACTGCAATCGGTCGGTGGACCGGCGCGGCGATGGCGGAAGAATCGGACGGCACCGGCAGCGGCACAGGCGGCGGCACCGGTGCGCGCAAAGGCGTCCGTTCAACGACGGGCACAAACGCCGCAGGCGGGACCGGCGGCGTTGTCTCAACCCCCTTCTTGTCCCTGAGATCCCTGAGCATTTCCGCCATGCGGGCCTGTTTGGCGACAATGTCCCGCAACGCCTTCCTGATTTCAACCATACCGGCGAGCGTTGCCACCGGAACGATAATAGCGATTGCCACCAGCGCTATGGCCACCACTGCTGCTATTGTTTCCATTCTACCTCCGCATGGGGTGAGAATCCCCTGATGTAGGTCAGTATATGGAACCATGAGCCAAAAGCAAGGGCGGGAGGGCGACCACGATACTCGGCCATGGAAGGCAGGACTACTTTTACGGCCCCGTGTAAGTCTCGTTTTTACGGCTCGATCGGCCCGCTTCACTAGGATGGCAGTTGGCCGTGAATAGACATGGCTCATTCCATACGCCACATCCTCTGCGCGGTGGCGCTGTGATAATAGCCGGCGAAAGCCGCCGAATGCGGACGGCATCTCGCCACCAGTGCCACGATTCCAGAGGAGGCTCGCGGAAAACCGGGACAACATACTGTCTATTTACGAGCCGGACATCCATGTGATCGTAAGAAAACAGGGCAAGTCTGCCCGGGATGAAGGCGGTGTTCGGAGATTATCCCGGTTGCGTTTGCGCCGATCGATGTTTCGCGAGCAAGGCAAGCCACGAATGTCTGCGCAAAGTTCTGGCTGATCGCGGCATTGCCGCAAGAGTCAAAGTCGAAATCGCCGAATTACGAGGTTATGGAACGGGCTCCAGTTGGCAAAACCTTCAGCCAACTCGTGCCGCCGACTCGTAGACGACACGGACGGGAACGCCCGACGACTTTGCAGCGGCCACACAATCCTCGTACTCCGGCGACCGAACTACATCGCGATCGCGCCAGGTGCCAACCTTCATCCGAACCGGACCAAACGGGGTTTGCACCACCTCGTGTCTCCGGGTAAGCACCGTACGGCGCACATTATACTCCCGGACGCCGAATGTTGTGCTGTTCAGGAAAATGGTGTCCAGCATCGTTTCACGCCGATCCGGCGTGCACAGCACTGTAACCAATGCTGCCTGCCTCTGCTTCTTCATCATCACGGACGTTGTGAACACGTCGAGTGCGCCGGCCCCCATCAACTGTTGAAAGAGCGTTCCGATCAACTCGGGAGTCATGTCATCGATATTGCATTCCAGCACAAGACAGTCCTCGGCCTCCACTGGATCAGCAGGACGAACCTCTAAGAGAAGCGCCCTGAGAATGTTCGGCCGGGTTCGCAATCGCCGCTGCCCGTAACCACACCCAGCACCGACGAGCACTTTATGCCCCCCACTCTTTCCGCCGGACTCTGACGCCAGCGTCGTCAGGATGGCGGCGCCGGTTGGCGTCACAAGTTCCAGACATTCCTCAACTTCCTCAATGGCATATCCCTTCAACAACTCGACCGTGGCCGGCGCCGGCAGAGGAAGAACGCCGTGGGCACAGGTTACGGTGCCATGCCCGATCGGCAATGGCCCAAGTTCAACGGCGTCAACCCCAAGATCTTCCATTGCTTCGCAGGCGCCCGCAATGTCAACTATGGCATCCAGAGCGCCGACCTCATGAAAGTGAACGTGATCAACCGGGATTGAGTGCACTGCGGCCTCGGCCTCCGCTAATCGGCGAAAGATCCTTGCCGCCCGATCGCGAGCGCGTGGCGACATGCCACCTCCCTCGATGATCGCGAGAATGTCGTTAAGTCGGCGATGCACGTGGGATTCCGGCGCACAAACCTCCACCCGCCGCCCCACGGGCCCCTCATCAAGCACCCGTGTTTCCCGAAGAGACACGTCGCCCAGCGCCAGCCCGCCGATTCGCTTACGAATCTTGTCGAGGGAGGCGCCAAGGTCAACCAATGCGCCAAGGACCATATCGCCACTGGCGCCGCCGACACTGTCAAAACGAACGATTCTCATGCTTTTCCCGCCGCAGATTCCCGTGTCCGATTGATCATGGCAGCTGCCACACCCGCGCCGAACCCGTTGTCAATGTTGACCACCGTAATCCCTGCGACACAGGAATTGAGCATCGCCAGCAGGGCGGCTATGCCGTGCAGGCTAGCGCCATAGCCGACGCTTGTCGGGACAGCAATGACAGGAGCGCTCACCAACCCACCAACAACGGATGGCAATGCGCCTTCCATGCCGGCGACAACCACCAGCACCCGCGCGCGACGCAACAAGTCCAGGCGGGCAGTGAGGCGATGCAGCCCGGCGACACCCACGTCGAAGATCCGCTCCACATGGGCGCCCATCCGCTCCGCCGTCAAGGCGCATTCCTCGGCCACTGTGATGTCGGTTGTTCCCGCGCAGACCACGCAAACCAGGCCGACACGTGGAGGCATGGGACGGACGTCTACCGTCACCGCCCTGGCCGATTCATGGTACAACGCTGAGGGAAGTTCGACACGAACTGCCTCGTATTGTTCGCGTGTCGCCCGCGTGGCCAGAACGTCCTGTCCTGCACGAGCCAATGTTTTCGATATGCTCGCCACCTGTTCCGGTGTCTTGCCGGGGCAGTAGATCACCTCAGACAAACCGCATCGATCGCGTCGAGCCAGGTCCACATTCGCGAATCCGACATCCGCCTCCGACTCGGTGCGCAGCAGCAAGGCGGCGTCTGCGGGCGACAGCACGCCAGCAGCCACCTCTACCAGCAACGACTGGACATCCCGGCTCATCCTGCGAACCGGCCTTGAAGCATTTCCGGCAGTTTAGCGACAGGCACCCGTTCCTGCTTCATGGAATCGCGTTCCCGCAAAGTCACCGTATCGTCATCAAGCGTTGTGAAGTCGATCGTAACGCAGAACGGCGTCCCAATTTCATCCTGCCGCCGGTATCGCCTCCCGATCGCGCCCACCTGATCATAGAATGCCGGCCACATGCCGCGCATGGTTTCATAGACTTTTCTGGCCTTTTCGACGAGCGCAGGCTTGTTCTTGAGCAACGGAAACACTGCAACCTTGACCGGAGCAACGCGCGGGTGGAAACGCATCACCGTTCGGACTTCATACCCTTCCGGAGGCTGTTTGCCCGGTTCGGCTGGTATGGTGATGGCCTCATCACTCTTTGGAACCCACTCCTCGCTGTATGCCTCGCACAGAATGGCCAGCGCAATCCGATCCACTCCGGCCGACGGCTCCACTACATGCGGCAGGAACTTCTCGTTAGTCTCAGGGTCGAAATACTCCATTGACTTCCCGCTGTGCTCCTGGTGGCGCCCAAGGTCAAAATCGCCCCTGGCGGCAATGCCTTCCAGTTCCTGCCTTCCGAACGGGAAATCGTACTGAATGTCGACGCAAGCTGATGCATAGTGCGCCAGTTCATCCTTCCCGTAGACGTACTGATGCAAGTGCTCGGCAGGCAGACCAATGGTCTGGTACCACTTCAGGCGCTGCTCGACCCAGTACTTGTGCCACTCCGCATCCGTGCCAGGCTTCACAAAGAACTCCAACTCCATCTGCTCAAACTCGCGCGAACGGAATGTGTAGTTCCTCGGGTTGATCTCGTTGCGAAATGCCTTGCCGATCTGGGCAATACCGAACGGCACTTTCTGCCGGGACACGGCCAGAACATTGGCAAACTGCGCAAATATTCCCTGTGCGGTTTCGGGCCGCAGATAGGCTACGGCGGAGTCATCCTCCACCGGGCCGACAAAGGTCTTGAACATCAGGTTGAACGCCCGCGGTTCAGTCAGCGTGGCTGCGCCGCAGGCGGGACACTTCACGCCATCGGGCAAACGAAAGGTCTTCCCATCGATGATCAGCTTCTTGTCCTGTTCCTCGCAGAGGTTATCCGCCTTGAAGCGTTTGCGGCACTGAAGGCAATCAACCATTGGATCAGCAAAACCGCCGACGTGACCGGACGCCTCCCACACCCTGGGATGCATGATAATCGAGGCGTCCAGCCCCACTATGTTGTCGCGTTCCTGCACAACATTGCGCCACCAGGATTCCCGGATGTTGCGCTTAAGCTCGCAACCCAAGGGACCGTAGTCCCAGAACCCGTTTATACCACCATAGATTTCCGAGCTCTGGAAAATGAATCCCCGCCGCTTGCAGAGCGAGGCCAGCGCGTCCATTGAGAAAGTACTCTTAGTTTTCATGGAGCGGTATCCTGAGAGAGGGACATGACGGAGTCAAGCCGGATCACCGTGCCCAGGTATCGAGAACCAGGCTCACGGCGTCAATCTGGTAGCCGTCCGACAACTCCCCTTGCACCGAAAACGTCATTTCATTGACCGCATCAACCAGCTTGGCCCCTGTGAGCGTTCTTTCCGTCGTAAAGTTGTATGCCTTAACCGGCGTCGCGACGCCGTTGAGCGACAGGCCCACTTCATTCTCACCGGTATTCTCCATGGCCAGCCTGAGGGCCCAGCGGTCCAATCCCTTCTTGGCATCTGGCGGCAGGACTACCTTTAAGGTCAGCGCATCGCCAGGAAGCAACTTCTGAAGCGTGCCTTCTGACGGGTAGTATTGCTGCCGGACAACCTTGTGGGTAGAGGGAGCCCTGCCAGAGAGCGGAAACTCGTACCGCACCGCCTGCAACGAACCCAGGCTTCGCTTTGTCTTCGTTTCCCCACCCTGCGCCGGAACTGGCTCACGCCGCTGCCGTAGTTTCCCAGAGGCAGGATCCACCTGCAGCCAGGCGGCCTCGCCTGCCGACAGTGCCATATTCTCCGGCGCGGCTATCGTCAGGGCCACGTTTCGCTCTGTGGGCGCATTGTTGAATACCAGGACAACAAGCCGGTTGCTGTTCAGGCTGGCGACGGTCCACAAGTCCGATGCCGACACGGAAGTGCGCAGCAGTCTGCCACGCAGCGGTTTCAGCAACCGGAACACCTCCAGCGTTCCCGGATGGCTTTCCGGATCCACTACGATGCGAGACCCCACTTTGTCGGGACAAAAATAAAGGGCTTCCGCTATATCGCGCAGCATGTAGGTCGCCTCACCAGCCGCATCCTTGGCCGATTCCCGCGCCTCCAATGACAAGCCGGCATAGCCGTCAACCGAAGGAGCCATGGTGCCGCCACATTCCGTATTGTAAATCTTGATCACCCGGTTGTGCCGCATCAACGCATACGCCGCAGCAACTTCGTACCACACAGGAATCCACCGCGTGTCCACCTGGTAGTGGTGTTCGTTGATGCCGTCAACCCACGGCGCTGCCGCAGCAAGGACGGGAACATAGAGCTCTTTCCAGACGGACCAGTCCATGGCAGACAGATTAAAACCCCAACCTGCCACCACCCTCACGTCCGGATATGTTTCCTTGGCTGCCTGCGCAAAGGGAAGCAACATGTTGACATAGAACTCAAGGTTCTGGCGTCCTGACCACCACCGAACCTGGGTAGGGTCAAACACATGCCACTCCTCTACAACCGTGAATGCGCGCCTGCTTCGGTCCGTCCAATAACCGGATTCCTGGCCCTCGAACGTGTCGCCGGCACGGAGTCCATCCGGCACTTTGACGCTCCAAGCAATGCGGCGATCCTTGACAGTGCCTCCGCCTCCGGTTTCTCCGGGTTTGCGCGGTCTCTCAACCTCAAAGGAAGCCCAGAGTCGCCGCCATCGAAGATGGGTAAGGGCTCCCGAGCGCCCCTTGATCGTCACCGGTCCATTCTCGCTGGCCATCGACACGTCGTAAAACGCATCAGCGTAATTCCTGCGCCCGCGATCCGCCCAGTAAAGAAACGGCTCATTCCAGAACTCCACACAGCCCTTCCACTCGGCCTGTTTGCAGAGTCTCGCGTACCCTTCCCCGAGCGTGCGCAAATGCTCGACATAGTTGGGGTTGGTCAGCACGGTCGCAGGCAGATACTTCTCCCCCTGGCAGTCAATGACCAGCGACATCCGGGACAAGGGCAGCGCAGGCTTGCCTTTAGTGGCCACAGCCGCCGACTGTGCCTCTGGCACGAAAAACACATGTCGCACGGCCTCAATTCCGTACTCTTCCAACCACTGCTGTGACAATGCGCTGCCCTGTACGCCAAAGATGGCCCGAGGGATCTCCGTCTGACCATTGACGGACATAGTCCATGGCTCAATCCGAATCTCTTCGGAAGGTATCGGAACGAGCGTATTGGCTTGCGCGCTGGCTGCGCGACATGGCAAGAGATGCGCCAGTAGAAGCAGCAATGTCCAAACACCCGACAACGGAACATTCATGTATCAACCCGCCTTCGAATTCGCAGTATGCCACAACAACTTCTGACCAGCAACCCTGATCCTCGGCACCAAATCCACGCCTAAGTGCTGTGCCAACGGCGGGACCCATTGCGGACGGCCTTGCGACAGCGGCTCGCTCGGACCGCTGCCGCAACGCAATACGCAATGGGTCCCACCGACAGCACAGCGTTTAGGCAAGGATTTGGATGATCTTCAAATACTGCCATCGGGAAGCGACAGTTAGTCTTTACTCGCCGCCGTCTTTGTCTTAGGTTCTCGCCCCATGACAAAGCCGCTGAAACCATGGGGCATGATTCTCGTTCTTGTTTTGTTTGTCCTGACAGCCCTGATAATTTGCGACAAATGGCAGTCCGGGCCGCCGCCCTTGGGTTGTGTTCAGATGCCCTCAGAAGATGGCGCCCCGACCCCGCGAAAGGCACCACGGCGTTTTCCACCCAACACCAGCTTGCCACGCGGCAAGGAGGTGCTAGCCTCCGGACCTGTTGACTCTACCACGTTCAATTGCACCACTGATGTCGTCCGCCTTGAGGACTCCTCCGTATGGTGGGAAAGCGATCATGACGAGAACGACAATGAAGACGATCACCTGATGCATCGAAAACTGAAGGAACCGCTCGAGCGGCTGATTGCCAGCGTCTCCAAAGCCGGAGGGCGCCTGAAAGTATATGAGGCCTATCGTCCCAGCGGTATACACAAGAACCGCTCGCTCCACCGGGAAGGACGTGCGCTGGATGCAACGTGTGACGAGATCGGTTTGCAGGCGCTTGCCAAGCTCTGCTGGCTGGCTGGATTCGATTGGGTCTACTACGAAGCCAACGGAAAGAACGGCGAACACATCCATTGCTCCGTCCGCCGCTGAGGACGAAGCATGCGACGCACGCATCGCAAAACTTGAGGCATTGCACCCGGATCAACGATGCCGGCGTACCGCACGAGCAGCATCCCGATCAGCTTCTTTCCGCTTAATGTCTTCCCGCTTGTCGGATCGATGCTTTCCCTTGCAGATCCCGATATCAACCTTGACGCAACCGCGCCTCCAGTGACAGTCCAGCGGAATCAGCGTGTGACCCGACTTCTCAACTTGAGCCTGGAGTTTGATGATTTCCTTGCGGTGCAGCAGCAGACGCCGACGGCGTTCCGGTTCGTGATTGTAGCGGTTTCCGCACTCGTACGGCGCGATGTTGATGTGGCAGAGGTAGGCGTTGCCATCCTCGATATAGGCATACCCGCCGACAAGGCTGATGTGCCCTTCGCGGATGGACTTGACCTCGGTCCCACAGAGCTGCAGCCCAGCCTCAACAGTGTCGATGACAAGGTACTCGTGGAAAGCCCGACGATGGGTCGCGATGATTTTGCGACCTCCGCTCTGGGCTGACTCCGTCATTGCTCGCAGACCACCCGCTGCCGCCGGGTTGAGAATCCGAATCAGGCCTTAGCCTTGGCATCCGGAGTCACGAACTCGATCTCGGCGATAAGCTTGCCTTCGCTGATTTCGCGCAAGGCAATGTCGAGTTTATCCTCGTCGGGACTCAGGGGCTTCACGTAAGGCCGCATCCCCGCGATCAGTTGGCGCACCCGCTTCGATACCATGTTGATCAGAACCGGCTTGCAGGGCACGCGAGCCCTCGCTAGATCCAGAAGTTGAACATTCACGTTGCGACCCTCCTACCGCCCCTAAAAAAATGAGCGGGGCGCATGTTAGTGCGCCCCGCTCCAATCGTCAAGCAGCATTCACTCAGTAGTCGCCGCCCATTCCGCCCATTCCGCCCATTCCGCCGCCCATTCCGCCATGCCCGCCACCAGCCGAAGCCTTTTCTTTCTCCGGAATCTCGGTGATCATGCACTCGGTCGTGAGCAACAATCCGGCAATACTCGCCGCATTCTGGAGGGCCGAACGGGTCACCTTCGCGGGATCCAGCACGCCTTCCTTGATCAGGTCGCCGTACTTGCCAGACGCCACGTTGAACCCGTAACTACCCTTGCCCTTCCTCACCTCTTCAACAATCAGGGCGCCTTCGAGACCAGCATTGCTGACCAACTGACGCAGAGGGGCTTCCAGTACCTTGCGAATGATCTGTACTCCGATCGCCTCATCCCCATCAACCTGCATCTTGTCCAGCGCCGACTGCGCGCGAAGCAGCGCTACGCCGCCACCGGCCACCACGCCTTCTTCAACGGCCGCACGGGTTGCGTGCAGCGCGTCTTCCACGCGAGCCTTCTTCTCCTTCATCTCGGTCTCGGTAGCCGCACCGACGTTGATGACGGCAACACCGCCCGCGAGTTTCGCCAGACGCTCCTGGAGCTTTTCGCGGTCATAGTCCGAGGTGGTCTCGTCAATCTGACGCTTGATCTGGTTGACGCGGCCCTGGATATCGGAAGCCTTGCCGTAGCCTTCCACGATGGTTGTGTTTTCCTTATCCACACTGATGCGTTTCGCGCGGCCCAAATCCTCCAGTTTCACGTTCTCGAGTTTCGTACCGAGATCCTCGGTCAGGCAACGGCCGCCGGTCAGGACCGCGATATCCTCGAGCATGGCCTTGCGGCGATCACCGAAGCCGGGCGCCTTCACCGCACAGCACTGCAGCGTGCTGCGCAACTTGTTGACCACCAGCGTCGCCAGGGCTTCGCCCTCGACTTCCTCGGCGATGATGAGCAACGGCTTGCCTGCCTTGGCCACGTTCTGCAGCAGCGGGAGCAGGTCCTG
>CAZWPN010000037.1:0-27376 GCA_964635275.1 uncultured Victivallales bacterium
TCCATGGCGCTTTGGCGGACGCAGGGATGGATATGGCGCTCTGGGAGGAGGAGGATCGCGACTACGCCCGGGCCGAGTACTATGCGCAGTCCATGGGGGAGGCTGTCCGGAGCGCATGCCAGGCGCGGGCAGTCGTCTTTGTTCTGAGAATGCGGTCAGTGGCCACCGTTCGGGTTTGCAAACTGCCGCCGCAGGATTGGCAGGAAGCCTGGAAGGCGTTCTTTCATGTGGAAAGGGTGTCCCGCCGGGTGGTCGTTAAACCCACGTGGGAATCCTACTCTGGGCTGAGAGGGGATTGCGTTGTGGAGGTGGATCCGGGCATGAGTTTTGGGACGGGCCAGCATGCGACGACCCGCAGTTGCTTGCGGCTTATGGACCGGCTTTTCATGGAGCGCCTGCCGCGATCGGTTCTGGACATGGGCTGCGGTTCGGGAATTCTTGCTATTGCCGCAGCCAAGTTGGGTGCCCGGGATGTGAGGGCGGTGGACGCCGATCCGGTGGCCGTACGGATGGCGCGCGAGAATGTGCGAGGGAATGCTGTGAACGACCGGATCACCTGCCGGATTGCCGACCTGGGCACATTCGGGCACCGCCGACAATACGACCTTGTGGTGGCCAACATTCTGGCTGATGTCCTGGTTACGAACGCGGCAAAGGTGGCCGGACTTGTTGTCCGTGGCCGATGCTCCGGGCGCCTGATCCTCTCAGGCATCCTCGTTCCCCAGTACCGGGAAGTTCGCCGGGTCTACGAGGCGTTGGGCCTTCGACAGATCCGATGCGTTACGGACGGCGACTGGCGTTCAGGGTGCTTCCAGCACTAGCAGCGTGTCGATCAGAGCGGTTAGGGCAACTCGATCGGTAAGTCCGACACGCTGCTAGACCGTGTAAGTCGAAGCAGCCGTTGTGCCGCCGGTGCCTGTCCAGTTGAAGTGGAAGAACTCGCCCCTCGGTTTGTCCACGCGCTCGTAGGTGTGGGCGCCGAAGTAGTCGCGCTGTGCCTGGAGCAGATTGGCCGGCAGGCGCGCGCTGCGGTAGGAGTCGTAGTAGTTCAGCGCCGTGCCCATGGCTGGTACCGGTATGCCGAGTTCAATCGCGGTCTTGATGACGTTGCGCCACGCGTCCTGTGCCTTGGCGATTACGCGATTGAAATAGGGGTCGAGGAGCAGGTTTGCCAGTTTCGGGTCGCGGTCGAACGCTTCCTTGATTTTGCCGAGGAACTGTGCGCGGATGATGCACCCGTTGCGCCAGACCAGAGCGATTTCACCGAAGTTGAGATCCCACTTGTACTCAACGGATGCAGCGCGCAGGAGTTGGTAGCCTTGCGCATAGGAGCAGATCTTCGATGCGTAGAGTGCGTCCTGCAGATTTCTTACAAATGCCGCCCGGTTGCCGCTGAACGCAGCGTTCTTCGGCCCTTTCAGCATCTTGGCCGCCGCCACGCGCTCTTCCTTTATGGCGGAGAGGCAACGGGCGAACACGGCTTCCGCGATTTGCGGGATGCCGACGCCGAGATCCAGTCCGGCTTGTGACGTCCATTTGCCGGTTCCCTTCTGGCCGGCGGTGTCGAGGATGACGTCCACCATGGCTTTGCCGGTATCAGGGTCGGTCTTTGACAGGATTTGCTGGGTGATGTCGATGAGGTAGGAGTCCAGCGTGCCCTTGTTCCACTTTGCGAACACCTTCTGCATCTCCCTTGCGGGCATGCCGAGGCCTCTGGCCATGATGTCGTACGCTTCGCAGATTAGCTGCATATCGCCATATTCGATGCCGTTATGCACCATCTTGACGAAGTGGCCGGCGCCGTCCGGGCCGATCCATGCGCAACAAGGTGTGCCATCATCAACTTTCGCGGCGATCGACATTAAGATAGGCGCCACGGCAGGCCATGCCGCCCGACTGCCGCCCGGCATGATGGCGGGGCCCTTAAGAGCGCCTTCCTCGCCACCCGAAACGCCGGTGCCGATGTAGAGCAATTTCTTGCTTTCCAGGTATTTGGTGCGGCGAACGGTATCGGGGTAATGACTGTTGCCGCCGTCAATAATGATGTCACCAGGTTGGAGGTGCGGGATCAGAAGTTCAATAAACTCGTCTACGGGCCTGCCCGCCTTGACCATCAACATGATGCGGCGCGGCCTTTTGAGGCAGGCGACCAACTCCTGGATGGAGTGGCAGCCGATGAATCTCCGACCCTTGCCGCGTCCTTTGACGAAGTCGTCCACCTTGCTGAGAGTACGGTTGAAGCAAGCGACGGTAAACCCCTTGCTCTCCATGTTCAGAATAAGATTCTCGCCCATGACCGCCAGACCTACCAGCCCGATATCCGCCTTCTTCTGTGCCATTGCGCTTCCTTTCGATTGGTTTCCACCTGCAGGCGAGCGCATGTTAGTGACACGTGGCACCAACTCAAGCAAAAAAGGCTATGCTCTTCCTTTCTTAGGTTCTACCGCCAGGGAACGCCTCTGTCAGTCTTCCAGATGAACATCAGTTTCTTCAGCATCGCAAGCGACGCCTTCGAAAGGGGAGATTCACAGGCAATGGTGTTCCGCATCTCTTCCGCCTGCCCGGCAGGTGAGATCACGATAGTGTCGCTCCCTTTGAAGAGGCAAACTTCCATGAGTCCCCTGTCAGCATGGGTGCGAAAGGTGTGCGAGCGTGACCGAAGGCCTTTGAGCCGAGGATTAGGGGTCAACCCGGACCTTGACACCGGCTCATATGGTGTGGTATTTGCGCGCGCATGTTTTCGGACGTCGACTCCGTGGTTGTGCGTGCGCCGGCCAAGATCAACCTTTGGCTGGAGATCAACGGCCGCCGAGAGGACGGGTACCACGACTTGAAGAGTCTGCTGGTTCCGGTTTCCCTCTTCGATACGGTGACGTTGAGCCGGACCGACGGGGAGATCAGAACGGACCTGGCGGGTGGTTCCCCGGGCTGCATTGAGGCGCTGGCGGAGATGGCACCGGCCAACAATCTCAGTACGCGCGCTGCGCTGGCACTGCAGAAGGCCACCGGGTACACCGGTGGCGCATTGATCCGCCTGGAGAAGCATATACCGGTGGGCGGCGGGCTTGGTGGCGGCAGCGCCGATGCAGCAGCTGTCCTTGTTGGTCTGAACCGTCTTTGGGGTGTTGGGTTGTCCACTGCGGAGCTTATGAATATGGGTGCCCGGCTGGGTTGCGACATCCCTGCCCTGGTTCACGGCGGCGCCGTTTGCATGGAAGGGGTGGGGGAGCGGGTTAGTCCGATATTCAGCGATGGCGAGTTTCCTTCCGCGCCGATCTGGATGGTTTTGGTGTATCCGGGCTTTCCTGTTTCGACTGCCGATATCTACGGGCGCTATCAGATGTGCTTGACTCCAATTGAGAATGGTTATAAAAGTCTCGTTTGCGCTCTGAAGAGGGGCGACGCAGGGATGGCGGCAGGCTGTCTGTTCAATGGCTTGCAGGAAACCGTATTCTGCAAGTATCCGCTGATTCAGGAGTTGGCGGATGGGTTGCGGAAGGCAGGGTCGTTGGGTGCCATGGTCTCCGGCAGCGGGGCCTCGGTGTTCGGTCTTGCGGAGAGCCGTGAGCATGCGGGGCATGTCGCAGACGGGCTGGTTGATAGTATGGGTTGCTCTTTTTGGACGCGAGTTGTTGCCACGCTGCCCGGTGGTGTAATGGTAGCACACGGGCCTTTGGAGCCCTTTGTCTAGGTTCGAATCCTGGCCGGGCAACCATACGGACCGAAGGTGGAGCGGGAACTGGTACGGGGAAAACAGTAGATCATGAAGATCCTGTCGGGAAATGCGAATAGGCCGTTGGCGGAGCGAATCGCCACTTATCTTGGCACTCAGTTGGGAGAGGTGGAGATTACCCATTTTCCCGACGGTGAGACGTTTGTCAAGATCCGCGAGAATGTCCGGGGCAGGGATGTTTTCATCGTTCAATCCATCTGTCGGCCACCGAATGAGAACCTGATGGAGTTGCTGATCATGATTGATGCGGCGCGTCGGGCGTCGGCGGCCCGCATCACTGCGGTTCTTCCTTTCTACGGGTATGCTCGACAGGATCGCAAGGACCAGCCACGCGTTCCGATAACGGCCAAGTTGGTGGCCAACCTCCTGGTGGCTGCAGGGGCGAACCGTCTGCTGACGGTGGACTTGCATGCCCAGCAAATCCAGGGATTTTTCGACATTCCGGTGGATCATCTCTATGCCTCTTCCTTCATCGTAAAATATTTGAAGTCCAAGCGGTTGAAGAATCCCGTCGTGGTTTCTCCTGACACCGGAGGCGTGAAGGTGGCCCATGCCTATGCCCAGATGCTGGAGTGTGGTCTGGCTATCATAGCCAAGCAGCGTAAGGGGCCTTCTGAGGTTGAGCCTCTGGCTCTGGTGGGCGATGTGAAAGGGTGTTCGGCGATCATGGTGGACGACTTGACCACGACGGCCGGCACATTTTGCTCGGCCGCCAAGGTGCTTGAGTCGAGCGGAGTTGACGGCATCTATGCCGCGGTCACGCACGCGCCGTTGACCGATGAAGGATTGGACCGTATGAAGGCGGCGCCGATTCGCGAACTGGTGGTTACCGACACGGTTCCGATGGTGGATGCGCGTGGCGTAAATGTGACTGTATTGTCTGTGGCGGAACTATTGGGCGAGGCGATTCTCCGGATTCACGAGAATCGCTCGGTCTCGTCCCTGTTCAGAGTCTGAAGTGATGAAGGATGAGGGAGGCGGAAGGTGAAGGTAAACGAGAAGATACTGGTAGTGGAGCAGCGTGAGGCAAAGGGTACGTCGGTTTCGCGCCGGATGCGGAAAAGCGGCCTTCTGCCGGGGATTATCTACAACGAGAAGGGGGAGTCGCAACTCATCCAGTTGAACAGTCACAACTTCGCGATGATGCTGCGGCGGCACGCCAGCGCCAACATGATGCTCGATCTTCAGATTGGTGATCATGCTGCGAAGCGGGTTCTGCTGAAGGACGTGCAGCGTGAAGTCATTGGGGGGCACGTCATTCATGTGGATTTCCAGGAGGTTTCGATGACTCGCAAGATGCGGGTCCATATCCCAATTCGTCTGGTTGGCGACCCCGTGGGCGTTGCTCAGGGTGGTATTCTCGATCAGCGGCTGCGGGAACTGGAAGTCGAGTGCCTGCCCTCCGACCTTGTGGAGGAAATCACGGTGGACGTCTCGGCGCTTGGAATGGGGCAGACGATCATTGTGAGCCAGATTCAAGTGAGCCCCAAGCTGCGGGTCATGAACTCGCCTATCTTGTCGGTGGCTTCGGTCATGGTCCCGATTGTTGAAGAAGAGGTGAAGGCTGAGGTTGCCGCTGACAGTACTGAACCGGAACTGATCAAGAAGCCTGAGAAGGAATCTGAGGGCGAAGGCGGCAAGGATGCCAAGTCGGAACCCAAGGACGCCAAGGGCAAGAAGGAAGAGAAGAAGGGATAGCGTTTCGGGGGATGACCGGGTGAAGCTGATAGTCGGGCTCGGGAATCCTGGAGAGGCGTACGAGGGGACGCCCCACAACGTGGGGTTTGAAGTGTTGGATGCGCTGGCTGGACGGATGGAGTGCCGATTGCGGCGCAGTTGGCGGTTTGCAGCGCGAATCGGATCGGCGCGGATAGGCAACGAGGAAGTGAATCTGGTTCAGCCGTTGACGTACATGAACGAGAGCGGGCGGGCGGTGGGAGCGATCCTTCGCTATAGAAAGACGCCGCCGGAAGACATGATCGTGGTTCTGGATGATGCGGACCTGCCGCTGGGACGGATGCGGATTCGGCCCAAAGGAGGGTCAGGCGGACACCGTGGGCTGGGATCGTTGATAGAGGATGTTGGGACGTCGGCGTTTCCGCGGGTGCGGGTCGGGATCGGACGGGGACGCGGAAATGGAGCCTTGGCGGAGCATGTGCTGGGGCGATTGACAGGTGGGGAGCGGAAGGTGGTGGATGACGCAGTTGCCCGGGCGGCGGATGCCGTGCGGATGATGGTGGAAAGCGGCGTGGAAGCGGCTATGAACCGCTATAATGCCGAACAGGAGACGAGGACAGAAACGGCGTGAACGAGGTGGATGCAATGAACGTGAAGACCTATGAAGGAACCATTATTTTCCCGAGCTCGCTGATGGACGAGCAGATCAACCAGAGCCTCGATAAGGTGAAGAGCGAGATCGAAAAGCTCAAGGGTGCTGTGAAACAGGTGATTACGCTGGGGCGTCGTAACTTCGCCCGCCGCATGAAGAAGCAGGACAATGGTCAGTATATCTGCCTGCGTTTCGAGCTGCCGCCTGGCAACATGGAAGCACTGAGAGTCCGTCTGAAAATGAACGAAGACATTACCCGCATCCAGATTGTGGATGCGGAGGATCTCCCCCTCCCGTTGACCCGTCAGGAGCGGAGCTATGGCGAATCTCAATAAGGTAATTCTGGCCGGGAACCTCACCAAGGACCCGGAGATTCGCTACACCCCGGCAGGAAAAGCGGTCGGGGATCTTCGGATGGCGATCAACCGGAGTTTCAAGGGGCAGGACGGTCAGGTTCGGGACGAGACATGCTACGTGAGCGTGGTGGTCTGGGACCGCCAGGCGCAGACCTGCGGAGAGTATCTTACGCGGGGTTCGCCTGTGCTTGTCGAGGGCCGGTTGCAGTACGAGGAGTGGGAGAAGGACGGACAGAAGTCCAACCGGTTGCGCGTGGTGGCGGACCGGGTTCAATTCCTGGGGTCGCCCGGCCAGAGCCGAGGCGGTGACGCTGCCCGGACGGAGGGTTCAGGTCGGAAATCCGCGCCCACGGCCAAAGAGTCGGCGGAGCGGCAGACGGGTCCAGCGGAAGGGAACGAGTCTCCATCTGATGTAAAGGTGGACGATGAAGATCTTCCGTTCTAACAAAGCAAGAAGGAGTACATCGGACTATGGCACGGCACACGAATCCGGAACGCGCTCGTCGGACGCGTAACACTGAGGATTTCGGGATGGCGCGGAAGCGCGCTCGTTTTCTGGAGGGGGTCAAGCAGATTCCCCTTAACGACCCGGAGTTCTTACAGAAGATGATGACGGACTATGGCAAGATTCTGCCGGTACGTTTGACCGGCGCTACGGCCAAGCAACAGCGCAAGATCAAACACGGCATTCGGCGGCTGCGGGTGATGGGAATGTTGCCTTAGAGGGAACCGGCACCCGAGGGGAAGGCGAAAGGAAGAGACTATATGGCGATCGAAGTGTTCTTAATGAAGGATGTGCCCAACGTTGGCACCGAGGGGCAGGTTGTTAGCGTGTCTGACGGATACGCGCGAAATTTCTTGTTTCCCCGGAAGATGGCGGCTCCGGTGACCAAGGCGGCTGTGGCCAAATTGGCCAAACTGAAGCAGGCTCGCGATATCGAGAAGCAGGCCATACTAGACGCGGCCCGACGGATGGTGGACCGACTTTCCAACGTGTCCTGCACCATAGCGGTCAAGACCAGTGGACAGGACAAGCTGTACGGGTCGGTGACGGCGGTCGAGATCGCCGAGAACCTCAAGACTCAGGGTGTTGAACTCGACCGGCACATCATCATGTTGGAGAATCCCATCAAGGAACTTGGTATGTACAATGTTCCTGTCAAGCTCCATCCCGAAGTTGAAACCACATTGAAGGTTTGGGTTGTGGAGGAGTAGCCTTCATGACCAGCCCGACCTCTGTTTCTTCGCTCAAACTCGGAGCGGACCGCGTTCCTCCGCACAGCGAAGAGGCGGAGCGAGGGGTGCTCGGGTCCGTGCTTCTTGACGCCGACCGGGTCATGGACCTGTGCGTCGAAGGTCAGTTGTCGGCAGACTCTTTCTACGTCCCGGCTCATCGGCGGGTCTTCGAGGCAATGCTTGACCTGCTTGGGCAGGCGGCGATGATTGACGCGCTCACGGTTGCCGAGCGCCTGCGTGCAGGAGGGAATCTGGACGCTGTCGGCGGTAGCGCCTTCCTTGACCGGCTTGTGGATGCCACCCCCACTTCCGCACATGCCGAGTATTACGTCGACATTGTCAGGCAGCATCATCTGCTGCGCAGCGTGATCTCCTGTGCGCGCGACGCAGAGTCCCTTTGTTTCCGGCAGGAGGATAGCGCAGACGCAGTGCTGAGCCGGGTCGAGCAGTCGTTCCTCAACATCACCGACCGCCAGCACGGTTTTATGCAGGCGTGGCCGATAATGGTCAAGAAGACCATGGAGCATATCGAGCATGTGTTCGAGACGCAGGGCGCAGGTGGATTGCGTGGAGTTTCCACTGGGTTCGTTAATTTGGACCGGGTTCTGCAAGGGCTCCGACCGTCAGAGATGATTGTGCTGGCGGCTCGACCATCGATGGGCAAGACGTCGCTGGCGATGAACATCGTCGAGAATGTGGCGCTGGGCCGTGGCGGCGATCACCAACCGCGCCCCGTTGGGATTTTCAGCCTGGAGATGTCGGCTGAGTCGCTCGTGATGCGCATGCTTTGTGCGCATGCAGAAGTGTCGGCGTTCAAGCTGACTGGAGGATATCTTTCCGGCAAGGACATTCACGGCAAGCTGATGCAGTCCGCATCCCGCCTGACCAAGGCGCCGATCTTTCTCGACGACACCGGCGGGCTGGACGTGATGGAACTTCGCGCCAGAGCGCGGCGCATGAAGAAGAAACACGATATCCAGGTGTTGGTGATTGACTATCTGCAGCTTCTGCATTCCCGCGAACGCGCCGGCGAGGGGCGGCAGCAGGAAACGGCGCAGATATCCAACAATATCAAAGCCATGGCCAAGGAGCTCAACATTCCAGTTCTTGTGCTGAGCCAGTTGAGCCGCGCTCCAGAGCGCGAGCGCACCGGGAAGCCGAAGCTGTCGGACTTGCGTGACTCTGGAGCCATCGAGCAGGATGCCGACGTTGTGTGCATGCTGCGCCGGCCGTGCAAGTACGAGGGCGACGAAGAGAGCGGCGATCTGACGCTCGCGATCGTTGATGTTGCAAAACAGCGCAATGGCCCCACCGGTGAGGTTCGGCTCAATTTTGATGATGAATACACGCTCTTTCGCGACCGAGCCCACGGGACGGACAGTCGGCCCGAGGTTGCCGCGTTTGCCGGAGCGGACCAGCGAAGGGGGGCGGGATGAGCATCGGCATCAAGCGGTGTCTGATGATGAGCATGCTTTGTGCCGCCGCGTTGTCGGCTGCGCCGGTGGTGCGTGAAGTGCAGGTGCGCCACTCCGGGGCTGCGGCCGTCGATGAGTCCTACGTGCGGACGTTCCTGAGCGTCGAGGTTGGTGCGGAGATGGATCGTGGCAAGGTTAGTGCGGATATAAAGCGCCTGCTCGCCGCGGAGGGGATCGAGGATGCTGAGGCGTTAGTGGAGACGGTGGAAGATGGCGTCCGCCTGATCTACAGCGTTTGCCCGAGACTCAGGCTGGCCTCCCCTGTGAAGGTTACCGGTGCGAAGCATCTTGATGAAGACCGCATTCGCGATCTGCTTCAACTCCGGCCCGGTGATCCCGTTGGCGACACCATCCTCGGGGCGCATATCCGGCCTGTTCTTGATGAGTATCGCGAAGAGCTCTATCCCCAGGCAACGATTCAGTGGACGATAACCGAGTCGCAACAGAAGCAGGGGTGCGCCGATGTTACTGTGGCGGTATCCGAGGGGCGGCGCGCCTGGTTGGGTGATGTGCAGTTCCCTGGTGCTCGCCGGTTCCGAAAGGGCGATCTGGCCAGGTTAGTGGGCCGACGCGCCTGGTGGAACCCGGCACGATGGTTTATGCGTCAGCCGTACGAAGAAGCGGACATAGACGGCGGTGTGCAGGCTATATGTGACCTCTATGCGTCTCAGGGATACCACGACGCCGTTATCGGTCCGCCATTGATGGAGCACGGTGAGAAGGGGCGCATTGAGGTGGTCGTGCCCGTTCGAGAGGGCGCGCGCTATGTCGTCGGTTCTGTCGGGGTCGGCGGAGTCACGCTCTTTCCGGAAGACGCAGTCCGGCGGCTGATGATGCTGAAGACCGGTGCGGTCGCGTCGTCCACTGCCATTGATGGAGCGGCGCGAGCAATCCGCGACTTCTACGGCAAGCAGGGCTACGTGGATACCGTAGTTAAGCCGATGCTCACGCCCGAGAATGGCCGGATGAACGTGCGGATGGTCGTCATCGAGGGCGAACTGGTTCATATCCGCAACGTCTACGTGCGCGGCAACACGCGAACGCGTGACAAGGTGATTCGGCGCGAAGTGTTGGTCTATCCTGGCGACGTTTACGATGAGGTCCGTGTGCGAACCAGCGAGCGTAGGCTTATGAATCTTGGGTTCTTCGAAACGGTGCGAAACCGCCCGGAAATGACGATGGATCCGGGTGAGCGCGACCTGGTCTTCGATGTCGAGGAGAAACGCACCGGACAGATCATGCTGGGTGCCGGTTTCTCGAGCATTGACCAGGCGATGCTTTTTGCCGACATCTCCCAGGGCAACTTCGACATTGGCGCCTGGCCCCCGGTGGGCGGCGGGCAGAAATTGAAGTTAAGCACCCAGTTGGGGAGCAAGCGCAGCGATGTGACCCTGTCTTTTGTCGAGCCCTGGTTCCTCGATCGCAAACTTTCGCTGGGGTTGGACCTCTACCGCAACGATGTGGAGTACGATGACTACGATATGGAAAGGATCGGATTAGCGGTGACACTGGGCAGGCCGATCTTCAGGGATACACGAATCAACCTGCAGTACCGGATAGAGCGGGAGAAAGTCAGTGACATGGCGGATACCAATGCCTACTTCTATGTGGACAGCATTGGTAAACCGGATCGCGAGCCAGAGCCCTACGCTTTCATGCGGGATGAGGACTTCCTTTACAGTTCGCTGCGGTTGACGGTAACGCGGGACACGCGCGACAACCCGTTTATTCCCAAGAGCGGCAACTTCCTGACCGCCTTCGCCAGCATGTCCGGTGGGCCGATGGGCGCTGATGTGGACATTTATGAATTAGGATTCCGGTCAGCTCACTACATCTCGCTTTGGTTCCACCATGTAATCAGCCTGCGAATGCGCTACGAAGCGGTGGATGCCTTTGGAGATACGGATATTGTCCCGATAGGCAGCCGCCTGTTCGCCGGCGGTGGCCGGACCATCCGGGGGTTCGAGTATCGCGATGTGGGACCCAAGGTGGCCAGGCTTAGCGGGGACGGAGCGCTGGACGAGCGCACCCATCGCCCTGTTGGCGGACAGAGTTTGGCTGTGGCGAATCTGGAGTATACTATACCGTTGTTTTCCATGATGCGACTGGCCGCGTTCTACGATACCGGCAACGTCTGGCGCGATCCTTACACGTTCGATGAATCCAGCCTGGCGTCGGGTTGGGGCATGGGAATCCGCATTGACATTCCCGGCTTCCCGATCCGCATCGACAGAGCATGGGTGGTCCGGAAGGACGACCCTGCCACAGACGAAGAGATCATTGTGTTTTGGATAGGGTACGATAACTAGATGGAAGGGGCATGACATGAAAAGGATAGTTGCAGGTGCTGCGGGGTTGTGCATGGCGGGTTGGTTGGCGTTTCCGGCGATGGCCGCTTCGGCGGATGTGAAGATCGGCGTGATACAGATGGACCGTGTGGTGCGCGCGTTCCCGGATGCCAAGTCGGCTGATTCCCGCCTCAAGGCGCAGGTCGAAGAGTTCGAGACCGAGCGCGATATGCTGATCGGGAAGATCAACGACCAGAAGAAGATACTGGAACAGGCGGCTACGGAAGCGCAGGACAAGGCGTTGAGCGAGGCGGAGCGGGAACGCAAGACTGACGACGTTAAGGAGAAGCTCAAGGCCTTGCGGGATCTGGAACAGCAACTCCGTGAGACTTCAAACAGACAGCAGCGCGGGCTGGCTGAAATGGAAATGCGCCTGCGCAAGCACATCATGGGCAAGCTCAAGGACATCGTGGCGCAATACGCTAAGAAGAACGACTTTACTCTGGTGCTCGACTCGACGTCCGTTGGCATGGGCGGGGTTGACGTTGTTCTATACAGCATGGAAAAAGTGGATGTTACCGATGCTGTTCTCAAGCTGATCGAGGAGCAGGCAAAGAACGCACCTGCTGTTGAGAAGGAAGTCACGGGCAATCCTGACATCAAGAAGAAATAGAAGTGAAGACAATGACTGCTGGCGAAGTGGCCCGTGCCGTACAAGGTGTTGTGACCGGCGACCCATCGGTGCTCCTGACGGGTGTGGCGGGACTGGGTGAGGCGGAGGCTGGAAACCTCTCGTTTCTTGCCAATTCCAAGTATTCGGCCATGATGGGTGTCACGCGGGCCACGGCGGTTATTGTGGATGAGAGTTGGACCGGCGAATGCCCGTGTGTGCTTATCCGGGTGAAGAATCCTGACCGCGCCTTTACCGTGGCGGCGGTTCTTCTGGGTCCAGATCCGATCCGGTATCCGTTGGGGGTCCATTCCACTGCGGTTGTAGCTCCCGATGCAATGCTGGGCGCGGATGTGGGGATCGGTCCCGGATGCGTGGTCGAAGCCGGCGCCTCCATAGGCGACCGTACGATACTCGTGGCCAACTGCTATGTCGGGCATCGCAGCCGCATCGGCAAGGATGGTCGGATGTATCCGTACGCCAGTCTTAGGGAAGATGTCGTGGTGGGGGATCGCGTGATTCTACACAACGGCGCGGTGGTCGGCAGTGATGGCTTTGGTTACTACCGGCAGGGCGAGCGTTGGATGAAGATACCCCAGACCGGGACGGTCGTGATCGGGAACGACGTTGAAATCGGGGCCAATGCGACTATTGACCGTGCGCGGTTTGGCAAGACCGTCATTGCCGACGGCGTCAAGATTGACAATCTGGTGCAGATTGCACACAACGTCCGCTTGGGCGAGAACACGGCTATTGCTGCGCAGAGCGGCATTGCGGGTAGCGCCGTGGTTGGGAAGGGCGTACAATTGGCGGGCCAGGCTGGGGTGGCAGGGCATGTGACGATTGGCGATCACTCGGTGGTATTGGGTAAGGCTTCGGTAACCAAGAATATCCCGCCGCAGAGCGTCATAGGAGGGCATCCTGGCCGGCCGCAAGACGAGTGGCATAAAGTTGTGGCGCTTACCGGTCGTCTTCCTGAGATGAGGGCGTTGTTGATTGGTATGGCCAAGCGACTTGAGTCGCTGGAGGGGCGGATTGGAGATGTGGCGGCGGCTGGCAACGGCGAAACGAAGAGGCGGCTATGAAGGTGTTGGTTACGGGTGGGGCGGGATATATCGGAAGCGTTGCCACGGAACGGCTGTTGGATGCCGGGCACGAGACTGTCGTGTTTGACAACCTGGAGCGAGGGCATCGGGCTGCCGTTGATTCCCGTGCACAGTTTGTGGAAGGTGATCTGCGCGACTGGGACCGTATCCGTTCGGTCATGGCCGAGGTGAGGCCGGACGCCGTGATGCACTTTGCGGCCTATGCGCTCGTTCCGGAGTCCATGAAGCAGCCGGAGATTTACTTCCGAAACAACGTGACTGGGGCGGCTAACCTGGTTGAGGCTATGCTCCGGGCCGGCGTCCAGAGGATAGTTTTCTCGTCCACCTGTGCGACCTACGGACAGCCAGACCGCGTCCCGATCACTGAGGACACGCCGCAGAGGCCGGCCAACCCGTATGGCGAATCCAAGCTGGCTTTTGAGAAGATGCTGGCGTGGTACCACCAGATTCATGGGATGCACACGATCTACCTGCGGTACTTCAACGCGTCTGGAGCCACCGCAAAATTCGGCGAAGACCACGATCCTGAGACACAT
This sequence comes from uncultured Victivallales bacterium, assembly GCA_964635275.1. Taxonomy (GTDB): domain Bacteria; phylum Verrucomicrobiota; class Kiritimatiellia; order UBA8416; family CAZWPN01; genus CAZWPN01. Next base: position 13,730 of record CAZWPN010000037.1, read on the forward strand.
CTGATTCCGAATGTACTGCGTGTTGCCCTGGGCAAGGCGGACAGCGTCTGTGTTTACGGCGACGACTACGACACGCCTGATGGAACCTGCCTGAGGGACTATATCCACATCGAAGACCTCGCGCAGGCGCACATCCTTGCCTTGCATTGTGAGCAGTCAGGTCCGTTCAACCTTGGTACAGGCAGCGGCAATTCGGTCAATGAAGTCATTGAAACCGCCAGGGCGGTGACGGGGCATGCCATACCAGCAGAGATTCGTCCCCGCCGGGCTGGTGATCCGCCGCGTCTGGTGGCATCCGCTGACAAGGCGCGTGACGTGCTTGGCTGGAAGCCGAAGTACGCCGGCATTCGCGATATAGTGAGGAGCGCGTGGGATTGGCACCGCCGGAACCCTGCCGGTTATCGGCGGTCCTGCTGAAGCAGGCACGGGGCATGGCATGGGACTCGAAGAGGCAATTGGCCGCAGGCTCCGAGAGCAGCGGCGGACCCTGGCGGTGGCAGAGTCCTGCACTGGTGGACTTCTCGGTGCACGGCTGACGTCCGTTGCCGGGAGTTCAGACTATTTTCTGGGAGGCATCATTGCCTATGCCAATGCGGTTAAGACCGACGGACTTGGTGTGGATGCCGGCGACCTGGAACGTGAGGGTGCGGTCAGCGCTGTAGTGGCTGGCCAGATGGCGGATGGGATTCGCCTTCGATTCGGGTCGGAAATTGGAATCGGTGTGACGGGGATCGCTGGGCCTGGCGGAGCAACACTTGGGAAGCCGGTTGGACTCGTGTACGTCGCATTGACGCATGGTGGAGAAAGACGGGTTCAACGACATGTTTTGCCGGGAGACCGGGTGGCAGTACGCGATGCCGCAGTCGAGGCGGCGCTGAATCTGCTGTTGGAATATTTGGAAGGGAGATGCTGAAATGGCGAAGAAGATTACGGAACCGGATGATCGGGTACAGTTGGACGCGCTGATGGCGCAGATTCGCAAGGAGTTCGGTGACGGCGCGATCATGCGACTGGGTGACAGTGGCATGGAACAGAAAGTGTCGGTGATTTCCACTGGCGCATTCTCGCTGGATGTTGCCATGGGAATCGGTGGACTTCCCAGGGGGCGTATGGTCGAGATCTTCGGCCCGGAGTCATCTGGAAAGACAACGCTCACGCTGCATATTATTGCCAACGCGCAAAAGACTGGCGGCGTGGCGGCGTTCATTGATGCGGAGCATGCGCTAGACCCCGGGTATGCTAAACGGATCGGCGTGAAAATTGACGATCTGCTCGTTTCTCAGCCGGCCTCGGGCGAAGAGGCGCTGACGATTGCCGAGACGCTCATCCGCAGCAACGCGCTTGACGTTATCGTAGTGGATTCCGTCGCGGCACTGACGCCTCGCGCCGAGATGGAGGGCGGCATGGGTGATCAGCACATGGGACTGCAGGCCCGCCTGATGTCACAGGCCATGCGCAAACTTACCAGCACGGTTTCCCAGACAAAGACACTGTGCATTTTCACCAACCAGATCCGGGAGAAGATCGGTGTCATGTTCGGCAACCCTGAGACAACACCTGGCGGCCGGGCGTTGAAGTTTTACACGTCGGTTCGTTTGGACATCCGTCGGACCGGTGCGGTGAAGGACACAGCGGGTACTGTGATAGGGAACCGCACGCGCGTCAAGGTGGTCAAGAACAAGTGTGCAGCTCCGTTCCGCGAGGCGGAATTCGACATTTACTATGCCCAGGGCATCTCGTGGGAGGGGTCCGTACTGGACGCGGCGATAAAGTATAACGTCGTGACGAAGCGCGGGTCATGGCTGTCGTTCGAAGGAGAGCAGATGGGGCAGGGGCAGGAAGCGTCCCGCCTGCAGATGGAGAAGGACAAGGAGCTGACTGCCAGGATCGTTGCCAAGACTCTCGAAAAGACGGCGAGTGGCGGCATTCCGGAGGCCATGGCTGAGGGAGGCGCGGAGGTGGCATGAGAGCGACCGAACTTCGCGAGGGCTATCAGAAGTTCTTTCAGAGCAAGGGGCACACCGCCATATCTGGAAGTTCCCTGATTCCTCAGAATGATCCCACCGTTCTGTTCACTACGGCTGGAATGCACCCGCTTGTGCCCTACCTGCTGGGTGAGCCGCACCCGGGTGGGAGGCGGCTGACCAATTGCCAGAAGTGCATCCGCACCGGTGACATTGATTCCGTGGGCGACAGTTCGCACCTGACCTTTTTCGAGATGCTGGGCAACTGGTCGCTCGGAGACTACTTCAAGGATGAGGCAATCGCCTGGTCGTACGAGTTTCTTACTTCGCCAGGTTATCTGGGATTCAGGACGGACCAGTTGTCGGTGACCGTGTTCGAGGGCGATGCCGGTGTTCCGAAGGACACGGAATCCATGGCCATCTGGAAGAAGCTGGGTATTCCGGAGTCCCGTATCTTCGCGAAGCCACGTGAAGACAACTGGTGGGGGCCCGCTGGAAAGACAGGACCGTGCGGGCCTGATACGGAGATGTTCGTGGACACGGGGAAAGCGGCTTGCGGCTCCTCATGCAGCCCGGGGTGCAAGTGCGGCAAATTCTTCGAGATCTGGAACGATGTGTTCATGCAGTATGAGAAGCTGGATGACGGTTCATATACCCAGCTGCGGCAGCATAATGTGGACACCGGCATGGGTGTCGAGCGCACGATAGCGATGCTTCAGGGGCGCCGGAACGTCTTCGAAACCGAGCTTTTTGCGCCATTGATGGAAGCAGTTTCCGATGGGGCGCATAGACGGCCGGACGACCCCGAGACGCTGAAAGCATTCCGGGTGATCGCCGATCACATGCGCAGTTCGGTTTTCATACTGGGTGATCCACATGGCGTGGCGCCTGGCAACCTGGGGCAGGGCTATGTGCTGAGGCGGCTGATCCGCCGGGCCGTCCGGTATGCCAAGAAGATTGGCCTGCCCGATGCCTTCACGACGCCTTTGGCGGAATGTGTTGTGGCCGGTTACCGCGATGTTTATCCTGAACTGGAGCGCAACCGGGAGCACATCGTGCGCGAGCTGGCCGCCGAGGTGGAGAAGTTCGAGAACACCCTCAGCCGTGGCATGGCGGAGTTTGAGAAGGTTGTTGGCCACATGCAGCAGCATGGCCAGGCTGCCCTCCCCGGACGGGTGGCGTTCCGGCTATACGATACGTGCGGGTTTCCGTTGGAGTTCACCGAGGAACTGTGCGCCGAACGTGGCCTGCAAGTTGATCGCCAGGGATTTGAGGCGGCCTTCGAAAAGCACAAGGAGGTGTCGCGTCAGGGAGTGGATAAGGCGTTCAAGGGCGGATTAGCCGACAACTCGGATGCCACAACGCGGCTGCATACGGCCACGCACTTGCTCCACAAGGGACTGAATACAGTGCTGGGCGACCACGTCAGGCAGAAGGGTTCGAATATCACTGCGGAGCGCCTGCGCTTCGATTTCTCTCACCCTGACAAGATGACGCCGGAGCAGATTGCAAAAGTTGAGTCGCTGGTGAACGAAGCGATTCAACGCGCACTCCCGGTCGGCGTTGAGACGATGGCGGTGGAGCAGGCCCGTGAACTTGGCGCCACGGCGCTCTTCGATGGCAAGTACGGCGAACAGGTTAAGGTCTATACGATCGGTGACTTCTCCAAGGAAGTGTGCGGCGGTCCACATGTAAAGAATACGTCCGAGCTCGGACGATTCAAGATCGTCAAAGAAGAAGCCTCGAGCGCGGGAGTCCGGCGCATTCGTGCCGTCCTGGAGTGATCAACGCGGTGTGCGCTTGCCGCCGTGAAGCGAGCGGGCCACTCATGCCGGGGGCAGGCGTGTGAGATGAAGCCGTCGCTGGAAATCGTATGTTCCGCTTGTGGGGCGGAAACGATCGTGCGTCGCGAGCCGGTGTATGACGGGTTCCGACGGACCGGCGAGCGTTTCGTATGCACGGCCTGTGGACATGCATACGGCACGGAAGCCGAGGTACCGTTCCAGACCCGCAGCACGCAGGCGGTGTTCAAGTCGGATGAGCGTCCCAGGAATCCCGAAGTCTTCCGCAGCGACGATAAGGGACACACCTGCCGCACATGCGAACACTACGTTGTAAACCCGTTCACCCAGCGCTGCGGGCTTACTTTCAAGCCTGTTCAGGCCACCGACACGTGTGACCGCTACAGCCGGCCACCGGAGTCTCTTCCAAAGAAAAAGGCCACCCCGGATGGGGTGGCCTAAACTCGACAAACTAACTCGACGGACTAGTAGCGGCTGCCGCGATCTCCGCCACCACCGAAACCGCCAGCCCGTGGCTCGCGTGGTTTCGCTTCGTTAACGGTCAGCTTGCGACCGTCGTTGTCCTGACCGTTCAGCGCGGCAATTGCCTTCTGCGCTTCCTGGTCTGATCCCATCTCGACAAAGCCAAAGCCCTTGCTCTGACCGGTACTGCGGTCCATGATCACTTCCGCACTGTCAACCTTGCCGTGCGCCGAGAACATTGTCCGCAAACTATCACTCGTAACGCTGTAACTGAGGTTACCACAATACAATTTCCTGCCCATCACCGATTCTCCTTTTGGAGTGCTATCGGACCCTCTGTATTTTGCTTTCCGGGTCCGCTAGGAAAGGAACCTGACACCAAGTTCAACGAAGGAGTCAGGCGACAGGAAGAGCTATCTGCGTGCTTTTTGTGGCGCGCAATCCACATCCAGACCATTCGACTAACCACTCAGTCCGGAAACAGTGTACTCCGGTGCCCAACGCATGTATAGCACCAAATTGAGGAAACTTCAGGCTTCAGGCTGGCTCGTTTTGTCCTGCTTTCCGAGAAGGGCACACGTGACCAGGCCGACGGTTGCGACCGTCAAGGCCAGGAGAATGCCAGGCCAATAGCCGCCGGTGAGGTCAACGCCGTAACCTGTCAGCGGCGCAGCGATGATGGCGGCTGCTCCGTGGGCGATGATAACCAGTGGGTAGACCGAGCCCATGACGTTAACGCCATAGATAGCGGATATCTCGGTTGTAAAGACGGCCAGAGTGCCGCCGTAGCTGAAGCCCAGCAGGAAGGCGGATGCCAGAAAGAGCGCCCGGTTGCACCCGCCCGCAGCAAAGATCAGGACGGACGCGACAACCGAGGTGAGGATGAGGGTGAGTGTCTTCTGGCTCTGCAGGCGGTCATGAATCATTCCACATGCGATCCGTCCAATCCCGTTGCCTGCGGCCAGAGCTGATATCGCGGCTGTGGCGGTCAAGACGTCGAGACCGTGCCAGGATCCGATCGGCTTCAGTGCGCCAATAAGAGCAAGCCCCGGGAAGGTGCCGCAGAACATGCCGATGGACAACTGCCAGAACCGGCGATCTTTGAGCAGGGGCCACCGGCGGAATTCCTCGACGGTGGAGTTTCTCACGCTTCCTGCCGGCACGGACAACGTCAGTCCTGCAATCAGAAGCACGGGCCCGTAGACAAAGCCTGCGCATTGGAATATCCGCAGGACAGGCCAACCTTGTGACAAGAGATATTCTGCCAGCGACGACAGGACGATAGCAGCGCAACCGTATCCGGATACGACCAGTCCCGTCACCAGTCCGCGACGGCCCGGAAACCACTTTGCCGCCGTGGCAACGGCGGTGATGTAGCCGAAAGCTACTCCCAGTCCGCAAAGCACACTGATGCCCAGGATGAGCCCCAGAAACCGATCTCCAAGGAATCCGGCAACCAGGTATCCTGTTCCAGTGAAGACGGCGCTCAGGCATGCGGTCAATCTCGGGCCACATAGGTCCTGGATCCGTCCGCTGACGATGGCTGCGAAGCATAGGATGCCGATGGTCAGCCCAAATATGGATTGTGTTTGTGCAGCGGAGTAGCCGAAGTCGCTCCTGAGTGCAGGAACAAACGTGCTCCAGGCATAGATGCCGCCGAGGCACATATGCATGATAACTGCGGCGGCCAGGATGATATGCCTTTTCACGACATCGCCTTGCGCCATATCGGCTTGATACAGGTGTCCCAGTCGTAGCTGGACTCGACGCAGCGCCGTGCCGAGCGGCCCATGGCGGCTGCTTTGTCGGGATTACTGTCGAGCGCGAGTATGGCCTCGGCGAAGCCGCCGGGTTCTGCCAGCACGATGTCCTTGCCATTGATGCACTCGATGCCTTCAGCGCCTTTAGGTGTGGACACGACGGGCTTGCCGCAGGCCATGTATTCGATGATCTTCAGGCGCGTGCCGGAGCCGCTCTGGATAGGCGCAAGGCAGGCAAACGCGGCGCCCATGACTGCGTGGAGACGTTCGGTAGGAACGTAGCCCGCGAAAACCAATGCCGGGTGAGGATGAGCTTCCGGCACAGGCCCGCCGCAGACCACCAGACGAAAGCGGCCGGGACGCCGCAGTTCCAGTTCTGGCAGGATGACAGTGGTCAGCAGTCGCAATGCTTCGGCGTTAGGCTGATAGTCCAGCTTGCCCATAAAGAACAACAACTGTGAATCCGGGGCGGATGGCAGCAGTGGATCCGCTGGATCCAATGGGCGGGCAGGGCGATCAAACTCACGGATGTCCGTGCCATTGGGAACCACGGTAATGTGATTTGGGCTTACCCTGTAGCGGCTGACGAACAGGCTCTTGTCGATAGCCGAGCAGGCGAACACGTGGGCCGAGCGAGTTATTGCCTGTTGTTCGTATCGCCGGACCATGGCGCTGAAGGGGTGCGCCACTCCGAACCGTTCCTCGATCGCAATCGCCTCGACGTTCTGGGCGTCGTAGAAGATGGGGACGTTGCAGCGGTCGAACAGCGCAAGCCCGTCCCATAGCGATGTAGTGACTACGGCCGATGGGGCGTGGGCACGGAAGGACTCCAGAACGACCTTTCGGTTTCGGGGCCAGAGCAAGTTGAAGATGCCCCAGTTGATCAGCAGTTTGCCGCGGCCGAGGTCTGTGGGGTAGTGGACGGTTTCGATGCCGGGCAATGCTTCGGAAGGTTGAAAGAGCACGACGTCCGGGCCGACGGCTTCCAGCAAGGCGCGAACCCGTCGCACGCCGCCGAAAGCGCCGTGGTTCAGATTCCGGCAGGATGTGACGAAAACCGGCATACTTCAAAGCATGAACAGGCGTCAACCGAGACACCCTAGTCGCTCGGGTTCCTCAGCGTCATTTCCAAACGGCGGACGCGGAACAGGGTCTCGTCCTGCGCCACGCGGATACGGTCGAGCATCTCGGCCACCAGACCGACCAGGTAGATGCCGACAGCCATGCCGGTGAAGGTGAGTCCCAGCACGCCGGCCCACTTGTGTGGTGTGAAGACGCCAGTGCGGATCTTGACCGACATCAGGAATCCGAACAACGCGATAGCCATGACGACGAGGCTGGCGGCGATATAGCCGAAGAAGCGAAGAGGTTTGTAGTCGCGGTAGGTCTTGAGAATGATGGACGCTACGCGCCACCCGTACTTGAAGAGATTGCTTGCAACCCTCGACTTGCCGAACTCGCGCACGCCACGCACCCGGATCGGGACCTCCATGATGGGAATCCGGCAGAATGCCAGGTTGAGGAACGTCTCGTGCGTATAGGTGAATTCGCCCAGCAGTACCAAGCGCAGGTAAGCATTGCGCGAATAGGCCCTGAAGCCGCAGGAGACATCCATGAAACGTTTCTTGATCACCGAACTGACCCAGCGCGCCATGAAGTCATTGCCCCAGCGCTTTGACCATGGCATCTGCGGTGTCAGCGCCGGATCGGCAAACCGCGAGGCTGTCACAAAATCCGCATGGCCTTTCATGATTGGCTCGACAAGTTTCGGGATATCGGATGGATCGAACTGGCCGTCGGAGTCAATGGTGCATATGATATCGGCTCCCAGTTCGGTGGACCGCTCAAGCCCGGACCGGAAAGCGGCGCCGACGCCCCGCGAGCGCTCGTGGCGGACGACATGCGCTCCGGCTGTTCTGGCCAATTCTCCGGTGCCATCGGTTGATCCGTCGTCCACGACAACAACCTCGATCTTCGAAATGCCGGGGATCGTCCGCGGAATGGCGTCAATCACCGCCCGAATCGTTTTCTCTTCGTTGAGGGCGGGCATCTGAACGACCAGTTTCATGGTGCTGAACCTTCCTGTGTGTTCCGTTGATTCGATAGGGTATCGGATCCTATGTGTTCGCTCTCCTCGCTTCAAAGCGGCATGCCGGCTGACTCCATGAACCGGTAGAGGGTGGCGCGGGACACGCCGAGAATGCGAGCCGCCTCCACCTTGTTTCCTCCGGCCTGCTGGATGGCGTACTTGACGGCTTCGGTGTCCAGTTTGTGCGGGTGACGGAGTTCGGGGGCTCGTCCGGGAAGCCTATGCTGCACTGGGGGCAGATGCTCTGGGTTGACGGCACCGCCGTGGCACTTGATCAAGGCGAACTGCAGCCAGTTCTGGAGTTCCCTTACGTTTCCGGGCCATGAGTGGGCCAGCAGGACATCCATGGACTCGTTGGATATCGTCACTCCGTCGCGACCGGCAGCCTTGAGCAATGATGAGAGTATGTGGTTTGCCAGCAGCGGGATGTCGTTTCTCCGCTCCCGCAGCGGAGGCAGCCAGAGCGGGACGACGCTCAGCCGGTAGAACAGATCCTCGCGAAATCGCCCGGATGCGATCTCATCGGAAATATCCTTGTTTGTGGCGCTGATTACGCGCACATCTGCCCGGACGGTCTGTTCGCCGCCCACACGCTCAAAGGTGCCCTCCTGCAGGACGCGGAGGAGCTTAACCTGCATGGCGGGAGAAATATCTCCGATTTCGTCCAAAAATATTGTTCCGCCGTCCGCCAGTTCGAACCGACCTTTCTTGTCCCGGATAGCGCCGGTGAAGGCACCTTTTACATGGCCGAAGAGTTCACTCTCAAGGAGCGACTCCGGCAGCGCGCCGCAATTTACGGGCACGAACTGCCTGCCCGCGCGCGGGCCTTCGTTGTGGATTGCGGCTGCCACGAGTTCCTTGCCTGTTCCGCTCTCGCCCTGTATCAACACTGGGGCCGTGCTGTCTGCCAGCTCCACGATAAGATCGAAAACTTCCAGCATCCGCTTGTCGCGGCTGATGATGCCGGCGAACCGGGAAGTTTCGCCGACGCGCCTGGCGAGTGCGTGTTCCCGTGTGACGTCTTTGAATGAGGCCAGCACTCCGACCCTCGTCCCGTCGGAAGTTGTCAGGAACCGCCGGTTTACACTGACCCGGCGTGATTCGCCGGAACGGTTGAACATGGTCATCTCCTCAGCGTTCACTTCGTGAGGAGGAACCTCGGTCTCGCAGAACTGGCACTTGCCGCCGCACATCGGCCCGTGAAAAACCTGGTGGCAGTCCTTGTTTATGACTTCGTCGCGGGAATAGCCGGTTAGTTGTTCCGCGGCGCGGTTGAAGTGAAGAATGACGCGGTTGAGGTCATGCGCGATGATGGCGTCGGAGATGTTGTCGAGCACCAGATTATGGGTGTTTCGCATTTCTACCATGGCGGAGAAGTATCCCCGCTGGAAAAAGTCGTTAGACAGGCGTGTCAAATCTGCAAACAACGTCCTGTAATCGTGCGGCGTCAATGCCTTGGCGGCCGAATCGAGGCTCCAGGCAACGCGGATCGGCGAGCCTGGCAAAGGAGCCGGTGTCATGGCAGAGCCGTTGAGTTCAATAAGAAAGTCTACGTTTGTTGTTATTGATTCGCTCGCAACTGGTTGGCAGGTCTCTTGTGAGATGCCCATATCGGTGATCATCTCGATGACAGTTGGGTCAACCGTCGAGTCGGCGGGCGCACAACCTGTGGCCCGGGCAGGGGCAGACCCGGCTGCTTTGCCGAAGGCGGCCAAAGCCAGTGCGCAAAGCGAAGCATTGTCAGGGCTGTATAGTGCCACATGAATCATGGGGCCCGTTATACCCCCATAAGAAGGGCAGGAAAAGCAAAAACGGCGACATGGTTCTCACGGCACGTGGCGTCAGGCTTGAAATCCCTGCGCCTGAAGGGTAGGCTTCCGACGCATGAGGGTTTGCATCGACGTACAGTCGGCGGTTGCGCAGCGTGCCGGTGTGGGACAGTACACCCGGCGTCTGGTGGCGCATCTTGGGACGTTGGCTGGGGCCGACTCCTTGGGGGTTTTCTACTTCGACTGGAAGCGCAAGGGGCTTTCGTTCGAGGCGCCCGGGGTCGGGGAGGGCGCCTGCCGATGGGTGCCAGGGCGCCTGGTGCAACAGGCGTGGAAGCGATTCTCCTGGCCGCCCTACGACTGGTTCGCCGGTCCGGCTGACGTCTATCATTTTCCGAACTTCGTTTTGCCTCCGATGCGGCATGGAAACATGGTGGTCAGTATCCATGACGTTGCGTTCCTCAAGTTCCCGGAGATGGCGGAGAAAAAGAACCTGCACTACCTGCGCGAGAAGATTCAGGACACCGTGAGGCGGGCGCATGCCATCCTGACCATGTCCGATGCCAGCGCGAACGACATCAGGCATTTCTTTCCGGAAGCGGAGGGACGCATCTACCCCGTCTATCTCGCCGCCGGCCCGGAGTTCCGGCCCGTGGCCAGCGACGCCGTGGAGGATGTCCGGCGGCGACTGGGGCTGCAGCGGCCGTACCTGCTGTCGGTATCGACGATTGAGCCGCGCAAGAATCTTCCCTTCATGATGGATGTCTTTGACCGCCTCCAGGCATTTGACGGAGATCTGGTGATTGCTGGAATGCCCGGCTGGAAATGCGAACCGATCTTCGAGCGGATGAGGAAGGCACGACGGTCGGACCGCATCCGCTATGTCCGGTACGTTGACGATGCTTTCCTGCCGGCGCTCTACGCCGGAGCCTCTCTCTTTTTGTGCACCTCGCACTACGAAGGGTTCGGGCTCCCACCGATCGAGGCGATGGCTTGCGGAACCCCGGTTGTGTCCTCTTCCGGAGGTTCGCTGGGAGAGGTGCTAGGCAAGGGCGCCTGCGTGCTCGACACGTTCGAGCTCGACGCATGGGTGCATGTGGTGGGTGGGATCCTGGGGGATGAGGGACGACGTCTTGCGCTGGCGGATGCCGGCCGAAAGCAGTCCGCCCGCTACTCCTGGACGGAGACGGCGCGCCGCACATGGGAAGTCTACCGAAAGGCGGCAGGATGAGAATCGCTCTCGATGCCCGGTGGATCTTCGCGGAGATTTCTGGGGTAGGAACCTACACGCAGGAACTGCTGCGCCGCATGCCGCGTATAGGGGCCCGGCACCAGTTCCTTATACTTTTCGATGATCGGACCCGTCAGGATCGCATACTGAGGGAGACAGGAATTGCGGGTCTGCCCAATGTCGAGGCAAGGCTGCTTCCTTACGGAGTGTTTTCGCTCCAGAGCCAGATCCGTCTGCCCGATCTGCTGCTGCGGGAAGCCAGCGATGTGTTCCATTCACCCAACTGGATGATTCCACTGATGGCGTTCCGGCGGCGTGGCGCGCATCGGTGCCGCTGCGTGGCGACTATACACGACGTCATTCCCCTGCTTTTCCCGGACCATGCGCCCAAGTCGAGGAAAAGCCGTTTGATGCCCATCTTCCGCCGCCTGATGATCGAAATCGGTCGCCGCGCCGATGCAATTGTGACGGTTAGCGAAGCCTCGCGCGCCGACATCCTCAGTGAACTTCGGATTTCTGGCGAGCGCGCGACATCGGTGCGCGCCATACACAACGGAGTCTCGCCGGCATTCCGTCCGCCAACCGATGAACGGCGAGAGTCCCCGGTTCGGACACTGCTGTATGTCGGAAGGGCGGATCCCTACAAGAACGTTGCCGGTCTCGTTCGCGCTGCCGCCGAGGTGATCCGCCGCGCGCCGTTTTCTGTGAAGCTTTTGATAGCTGGCGGTCCCGATCCGCGGTATCCGGAGCCGCAGCGCCTTGTGCGGGAACTGCGGCTGGAGGACAAGGTGCATTGGCTCGGATATGTTGAGCCGGAGAGACTGGTGCGGCTCTACCAGGAAGCTGACGTTCTGGTTCATCCCTCTCGCTATGAGGGCTTCGGGCTGCAGGTGGTGGAGGCCATGGCCTGCGGGCTACCCGTCGTGTGCAGCCGCGGTGGTTCGCTGCCTGAGGTGGCCGGCGATGCGGCGCTGCTCTGCGGTGTTGACGACATTGTCGGATTCGCCGAAGCGGCTCTGCGCGTGCTGACGGACCCGGTGTTGGCTGGCACGTTGCGTCGCAAGGGGCTGGAGCGGGCCCGGCAATTCACGTGGGACCGGGCGGCGGAAGCCACTCTCGGTGTATATGAGGAGGTGGAATCCCAACGATGACCGATTTCCCGAAGAAGTGGAGCGGACTGCGGACCGTTTTGTGCCACGACTGGCTCACGGGCATGCGCGGTGGCGAAAGGGTGCTGGAGATTCTCTGCGAGGGATTCAATGACGCGCCCGTGATGACTCTGATCCACAAACGCGAAGCCATCTCTTCCATAATCAATGCCCATCCTGTTTCCACATCCATGCTTCAGCGTGTGCCGGGCATCTTCGAGCACTACCGGTACTGGCTGCCCGCGTTTCCGGCGGCTGTTCGCGGTTTGCGGCCACCGCCGGCGGACCTGATGATCAGCACTAGCCATTGCGTGGCCAAGGCGGTGCGGCCACCTTCCGGTGCGAGGCATCTTTGTTACTGCTTTACGCCGATGCGCTACGCTTGGCTCTTCCAGGCTGAATACCTTGGATCGAACCCTGTCAAGCGTCTGGCCGCGCGTCCGATTCTGGCGTGGTTGCGGCGGTGGGACGAGCGCGTATCCGGTCGAGTGACCCGCTTCGTCGCTATAAGTAGCCACGTCCAGGAGCGGATTGCCCGCTTCTACGGTCGCGAGTCGGATGTGGTGCATCCCCCGGTGGATACGATTCGGTGTACGCCGGGCACCGAATCCCCCGGGGACTACGACCTCATGGTGACGGCCATGGTTCCATACAAACGTGTGGATCTGGCCGTGAAGGCGTATACGCAGAGCGGTCGCAAACTCAAGATTGTCGGAACAGGGACGGAGTCGGATCGCCTGCGGTCGCTTGCCGGGGGCAACGTGGAGTTCCTAGGCTGGTGTCCGGACGAGGCTATCCTTGGCCTCTATCGCCGGTGCCGTTTGCTGGTGTTCCCGGGTGAAGAGGACTTCGGCATCGTGCCGTTGGAAGCCCAGGCATGCGGGCGGCCGGTGGTTGCATTCGGTCGCGGCGGCGCGCTGGAGACCGTCATTGATGGCCGGACTGGCGTGTTCTTCGGCGAGCAGACAGAGAAAGCGCTACTGGAAGCGGTTTCCCGTTGCGCCGATACGGCGTGGGATTCCGGCGCCATTCGCGCTCATGCTGAGGGCTTCGGTGTTCACGCCTTTATCGGCGGTCTTGCCTCGAGCATTGAGCAGTGCATGGCGTCGGCCCCCGCGCAGGAATAAGGAAGAGAAGATTTTGCGCCGATGGAGAGGATAGGAACGCTGATGGAGAGGATGAGGTGACCGGCGCAGATTTTTGGCGGTCTTTGGCGCCCACTGCCGTCGTGTTGCCGCCGTCGGGTGCTTGATCCTCGGCTAGGGAAGGCAGGACTCCTTTGGCGGCCCCGTGTGAGTCCTGTGTTTACGGCTCGCTCGGAGAGCTCGCCCTACCTGGGGAACATAAACAGACAGAATGTCTCGCTGGGTAGGGCGAGCTCTCCGAGCGAGCCGCTGCCGCAAGGTCGTCCGCAATGGGTCC
>CAZWPN010000038.1:0-14895 GCA_964635275.1 uncultured Victivallales bacterium
GTTTGCTTGCCGGCTCGCTCGGAGAGCTCGCCCTACCCTGCTCCGCGCGACCTTATCTCACAAACCATCGGCCCGTCTCTTGCACACTAGGTAGGGCGAGACCTCCGGGCGAGCCGTTGCATCCTGCCCAGCCGCCGGTTCAGTCCCGGAAAACCGGAAGTTCCATCCAGCCTTGCTGGGCTTGGGTGAACTCGCGTATGGCGAAGCACCACACGAGCCATTTCTTCCCGGCGAGGTTGTCTTTGCGCCGCGCAAGAGTCATCCGCGAGGCGTTGGCCCCGCTGCCGGCCGTGGCAATACCGTCCACACTCGATCCTAGTTCTGCCGCAAGGCAATCCCCCAACCCGGCGCCCTGTGCCTGGATGCCACCGGCGATCGGCCAGGAATATACGAAGGCGTGACTGTCGCCCATCAACACCACCGGACTCTTCTCGTCGTCTGTGACCGGCACCTTCCCATCCGTCATGGGGCGTCGCAGCGGCAGTTTCTCGTCCATCGGCGGCAGTTTCAGCATTGCGGGGAGATCCCCGTTGATGGTCAGGGTTTCCTCCATGTACGCCACGCCGGCTTTGCGCCCGATCACATCCGCCACCGCCGCGGCGGCGGCCTGCATCGCGGCCGGTGTCCAGTGCGAGTCGGAGCGACAGTGCGTCTCAATGCCTTTCTTCCTCATCTCCACAAAGACCGGCAGCATGTCCACCACGATGACGCCTGCCTTGCGCAGTTCGGCGTAGAACTCTGCATGCACATCCGCCGGCAGCGTTTCTCCGAGCGATTCGGGATAGAGCGCCGCCTTGCCGGGAACTGGAACCAACACCACCTTCGCGCCGGCCTTCTGTGCCTGCCGTGCGAAACTGACGATGGCCGGCAGGGGGTCTGCGTTCTTCTTCCCGCCAGGCATTCCCCAAAACCGGCCGACGCGATAATGCCGGATTTCGTCGGCCAGAAACAGCCGCCCGTCCTTACCCGCAACGACAGCCACCTCTGCGCCGGCATTCGTTGCCGGCGCCGCCACGCCGGACGAAGTCAGACCGTACAAACCAAAGAGAATCGAAACCGACAACAACCATGTGCTTCTCATTGCCTTCTCCACTTCGCCGATGTCAGGCCTGTGATGCCGGCCTTCTTCACTCGCTTCTTCCAGGCGCCTCGGCATCCTTCTCGCTATCTCAGTTTGAGGAGCAGGACAAGGAGAAGAGGGGTAAGGAACGCCTGAAGGAGCAGGAAACGCATCAGAACCTGCGGGGCGGACCAGCCGAGATTCTTGCGGCAATGGTCGTGCAGTGGAAATCGAATCTTGTGCAGAATCCGCGCCACAATGATCGGCTCCCGCCCGTTGCCTCCCTTTGCCGACAACGGCTGCGTTTCAAATCCCATGCGGCGGAATAGCCTCAAGAGAGCCACCTTGACCAGACCGGTGCCACCGTTAACCATGGCCACAGGCGCCACCACGAGAATAAGCAAAGGATTGCCGGCCGCGAGCACCGCCACCCCTACCAACAGTCCCAGGTATCGAGAACCCGCATCGCCCATCAGCATCCGGCTCGGTTCGGCGTTATGCCACAGGTAGCCAGCCAGTCCACCTGCGGCGGTAAATACCATGATGGCCCAGGAAGCGCCTTCCGGATTGTGCGGTACGAGCAGGTATGAAGACACTCTGACATGCCCGATGACACCGTAGAGCAGTGCGCCGAGGTAGAAGAAAGACACCAGAGTGAGAGATCCCGCCAGACCATCAACTCCGTCACTGCAGTTCGTCGCATTCATGGCCAGCCACAGTATAGCGCTGCCTATGATGACGAACCACAGGGGGGACAGCGTGCAACTCCCCTTGATGAACGGCAGCCAAAGAGTCATTGTGCGGCCCTGGCAGAGTGCCAACGCAGTCAGGACAGCTATGCCAAGATCCAACGCTCCTTTACGATACTCTCCCCACGGGACCGTACTTCTATCATCGAAGTAGCCCGTCATCATGGCCAGAACCAGACACCCCGCGACACAGGTAGTCTTCATGGAGAAGGGAACTGTCAGGAGCAGGACCGGCACCAGAAGCAGAACCATAAACAGCCCTGCTCCGGTTGGCTTGCCAGCTGCGATCAATGGCGTCGGCGTGAAGGCCCTACCGCGATCCGTAGGCAGGAACCGGCGCCAGTGCCAGAGGAAGTACCACGACAGCCACCCCGTAAGAATACTGCCAAACCCGATGAGGACCAAGTGTGATCCGAGCAACCGGAAAGGCCCCCATAAGTCCGAAAGCCATTCCGCAGCGTAATATAGCATAGCGACTCTCTCCCTGACCGAAACTGTTCCCCTACTGCAACCTCAACACAACCTCGCGTCGGCCCGATCTCAATGTTACCGATTCGGATTGAATTTTTGCCACACGGTATGCGCCAATGGTTTCACCTTCCTTGAGCGTGAGGTTGTCAATGATGGCAACCGGATTCTTCTCCGAGTAGAAGATCCCAACCAGCTTGTGCGGCACCTCCACCGGACCCGCCGATTCTTCCGCCTCAACACTCTCCACCGGCGCCGGTTTATCCACCTCAACACTCTTGACTGGCGCCGGTTCTCTCACGCCAGAATCCGCGATCACTGGCGGCGCTGATGTGTCACCTCGCGCCACCACTTCCGCCACAGCCGGCTCCTTGACCCTGGCGACGATAGCCGACGGACCAGCGGCGGCGATGATGGCAACGGGTGAGTTGGTGGCCTCCGCAGCAACGGGTAAATGAGCCGCCTCAGTGCCCGTCGGCGGCTGACCCGCCACGGCGGCAACCGGCGGCTGGATCGAAGCCACCGTTTCTGATGGACGAGTAGCGTTGCCCGGACTGCAGCGCATCATCACCACCCCGCCCACGAGCATAAGCGCCAGAACCGCCAGAACAATCCCGGCAACAGACGTTCCCCTGGCCTTCTGAGGAGGAGCCTCGACACGCCGCAACGGCGGTGACGGAGAAGGATCCAGGGGTTCCGGACGCCAGCGTTCAGGCTCATGTGCAGCTCGCTGCTTCTGCACCTTCTGCAAGGCATCGCTGATTGTACTCATGCGGGTTCCCCTTTGATGGAAACCATCATGTTCCCCTCAAGCTCTTCCACGCATCTTCGAATTGTTCCGGAGTCAATCCGGCGCGTTTCCTGAACAAATCCCTCCAACAGGGCCCGGTCGGCAAGAAGGTTTATCAGGCGCGGAATGCCGCTGCTGTATGCATGAATCGCATCCACCGCCTCATCCTCAAACCGCAAGTCGCCACCGGCCCCGGCCACCTTGAGCCGATGCCGAATGTATGCCCCTACCTCAGCCAGCGTCAGCGCCCTAACATGGAACCTCACGGCAATCCGTTGCTTGAGCTGCACAAGTTCCGGCGCATTCAACTTGTCCCTGAGTTGAGGCTGCCCCACCAGGATAATCTGCAACAGCTTCTCCTTCTCAGTCTCCAGGTTGGATAACATGCGCACAGTTTCCAGCGTCGCTGCGCGCATGTTCTGCGCCTCGTCTATTATCAGCACAGCATTGTTGCCCTTGGAAACCTGTTCAAGGAGGAATGCATTGATGGTCCGCAGCAGTACTCCCTTCGTGCGCCTGCCTCGGATAACAATCCCGAAGTCGTCCGCAATCGCCTCGAGCAACTGCGTCTCAGGGAGGACGGAATTGAGAATGAGCGCAACCTTGACGCTGGAATCGAGCCGGTTGATCAACGCCCGGCACAATGTCGTCTTCCCCGCCCCAATCTCACCAGTAATCGCCAGGAAGCCCTTCCGCTGCTCAATCCCGTACCGCAGATGATCCAAGGCCTCCTTGTGTGTAGGACTCAGGTAGAGAAATCCGGGATCGCTCGTGACGTTGAACGGATACTCCCGAAGACTGTAGAAAGAAAGATACACACGCTCCCCCGTCTGCAACCTCGCTGTTCCTTTTTCACACACCAATAGCCCTCTGTCAACGCCAATGATGCGCACGCCAATGATGCGCACTGTGAGTGCGTGAGTATGTGGAAGCGCTAGATTAGCCGAGTGGCAATCCGACCGCCAAGTTGTCCACAGCAGGCCCGGCCTGATCTGACTACTGTGCACAAGAGTGCTCATGAGCCGCCGTCGAGCACTCCAGCTTCTCACCATTCAATGCCTCAAGTTGACTGTAAACGGCCATTGATAAAGCACTTACGTTTTGTCTCGCCTACGGTTTATCTTCTTTAAGTGGCTTTGGCCCGATCCCTGCATTACATTGTGCAGCTGTAGGGAGTTACGCTATGGGGCTCTTAAGGAATATCGCGGTTGCCTTGGTAATCGCGCTTGCCGCCGTCGATACGGCACGGGGACAACAGACGCCAGCGGCGGTGCCATCGCTGGATCCTGTACTGGACAGGTATTACAGCGCCAACGCGCTGTACAACAAGAAGTTGTACATGCTGGCTGTGCAGGAATACGAAGCGTTCCTGAAACAGAACCCGACCCACCCAAAAGCGGACATGGCACGCTTCGGGATGGCACTGAGTTACTTCGGAGCGGCGAAGTACGCCGAGGCGGAGCCGATCCTTGCGGAACTCGGGCGCACAGGCAAGGCCGGCGATGCCGGGCAGTTGGCCCTTATGCGCGGTCAGTGCCTGATGCGACTGAACCGTGTCCCCGAGGCGGAGAAAGCTTTTGAAAGCGTTGCCGGCAGCGGCGTGCCTAAACACCAGTCAGCCGCCTATTCCGCAATGGCCGAAGTCTCGTTCCTGCAGGGCAAGTGGCCGGAGACCATTCAATGGGCAGACAAGCTGCTCGCCTTGCATGGCGATGATGCGCTGCAGCACCGGGCTGCCTACCAGGCCGCTTACGCAAGTCAGCAACTCCGGAAACACGACTCCGCCATCCAACGGCTCAACGACCTGATGCCGAAACTGCAGGACGATAAGGGGCTGACCAGCCAGGTAGCATTCCTCCTCGGCGAGTGCTGTCGCGAAATGGGGCGCCACGCCGAGGCCACCGCTGCCTATGGCCTCGCACTCTCCAATGCCCAGGATACCGCCGCTGTTGAAATTCAGTTCCGCATCGGTGTCGCCCAGCTTGAAATGGGCAAGCCCGCACCCGCGGCGGAAGCCTTCCGGAAGACGCTTCAAATGAAACCTTCCGCGGATGTGAGCCAGAAAGCGTCGCTGTACCTCGGTCGCGCGATGGTGGAGGCCGGCGATGCGAACGGCGCCAGGAACATCCTTCAACCGCTGACGCAGTTGAATCCGCGCAGCGCCGTCTCCGCCGAGGCCTCCCTCTGGCTGGCGCGCGCCCTGGCGCAGCAGAACCAGCCCCAGGAAGCCGTCAATCTTCTGGTCCAGGCCATTCCCCAGCATCCGGGCCAGCCTCTGCTGGCCGATTTGTACTTCGACGCCGGCAATCTTCACATGGACGCGCGCCGCTATCCAGAAGCCTCCACCTGTTTCGCCGCCATCATGCAGCAGTTCCCGGCTTGGACTCAAACGAACGACCTGTGGCGCCTGCAGTCCGTCTGCCTGCATCATCAGCAACAATATGAAGCGAGTCTAAAGTTGTGCGATGACTTCCTCGCTCGGTTCCCCGCCGATCCGCGGAAGACCGAAGTGGCCTTTGTGCGGACAGAGAATCTCTTCCTTCTTAACCGGCTGGATCAGGCCGCACCCGCCTATCTGGCGCTCGCCGCGGCCCAACCCGGCAAGGCGCAAGCCGACATCGCCATGTTCCGGGTGACACTGATTCACTACAAGACCAATGCCTGGGAGAAAGCCGTTGACGCGGGGGAAACACTCTTGCGGCGGCAGCCGAAGGGTGATCTGTTCGCTCCCCTGCCCTTCCTCGTGGGCGACGCGGCGTTCCGCCTCGGACAATGGGAACGGGCGGTCACAAACCTTTCCGCTTTCGCGAAGCAGTCAGCCACCGGGAAAGAGGAGAATCTCGACACCGCGCTGGCGGAAATGGGCGTATCGCACCTGAAACAAGCCCGCACCAACGAGGCCTTGGAACAGTTTTCCGCAGTGGCTTCGCGGTTCCCCAAAAGTCGGCATGCACCCCTGGCGTTGAGCGAAGCCGGCCGTCTGCGGTACGAACGGGGCGAATTGGTTCCGGCGCGACAGGCGCTGGAAACCCTCCTGACAGGGTTCCGCGAAGCCCCGCAACGGGCGGCGGCGGAGTACTACCTCGGCTGGATCGCGCGGGCCGAGAAGAAGAACGAGGAAGCCGCTCGCCGGTTTGAGACTGTGATGACCGCCTACCAGAACGACCCGCTGGCCCCGGATGCCGCATTGCAGCGCGGACTGCTCCACCTTGCGATGGAAAAGTATCCCGAGGCGCTCAACGCCTTTGATCAGTTGCTCCAACGTTTCCCAAACCATCCCCGCGCGGACTTGGCGCTGTTTTCCAAGGGTATCTCCCTGGCCCGAACCCGGCAGTGGCAGAACGCCATCGTCGCCATGCAGCAATACAGGGACAAGTATCCCCGGGCGGACAATACCGACCGGGTGCTGTACGAGCTGGCGTGGTGCGAGAAGGGAATGAACCGCCCCGCGGAGGCGGCCAAACACTACCAGGCGCTGATCGCGGCTTATCCCCAGAGCGAACTGACAGTCAAGAGTCGGACCGAGATGTCTGAGCTTTCTTTCGATGCCAAAGAATTCGACAAGACCATTGCCGAACTCACAAGCACCCTGGTTGGAGTGAAAGACGGGAAGCTCCGGGAAGAGGTTATGTACCGCCTCGGGTCAGCGCATTTCAACAAGGGCGATTGGAGTGCCGCCTCCGGCGTTTTCGAGAAGTTCCACTCCGAATTCAAAACCTCGCCACTGATTGCTTCCGCATTCTTCCAGGCGGGTGAAGCGCGCCTGCGACTCGGTGAGACAACAACAGCCCGCGCCCACTTCGCCGCAGCGGTATCCGCGTCGCAGGGCGCGCCTAACGCACCGCAGGCGGCAGATCCCAAGGTACACGAATCCGCCCTGCTTCGCCTCGGAGAATCGCTCGGACTGCTGTCGGAATGGGATGCCGCGGTCCGCGCCAGCTCGCAATTCCAGCAGCAATACCCGAAGAGCCCCTACGTGAAGCTGGTCGCTTTCAATCACGGCTGGGCATTGGAAAACCTCAAGCGCTATGACGACGCCATGCGACAATTCAAGACCGTAACGGATGCCAAGGATCGGGATGTTCTTTCCGCCCGCTGTCAGTTCCACATCGGCGAATGCCTGTATGGCCTGCGGCGCTACGACGAGGCTCTGGTGGAACTGGTCAGGGTCCAGGCAAACTACAGCCATGAAGAGTGGACCGTGAAGGCGCTGCTGGAAATGGGCCGGGTGTTGGAGGCCAAGGGCGACAAGGCAAAAGCGCAGGAGCAGTTCAAGGAAGTCATGAAGCGGTTTCCAAAACACGACGCGGCCAAGACAGCCAAGGAACGGCTCGACGCGATCCGGATGTCACTGTAGGGCAGGATGTAGGTTCTCGTTGTCGGGGTTCATGGTTGGAGGGATAACATTTTGGTTCTTCCGGCTTTGGTGCGGATACGCTTAACCGACTCGCATTATCGACAGGATTGAATGGCAAGTTGCGGGCCACAACATGATGGGGCTACCCACTCTCAACCCGGAAGGACCAACAGACCTGAACTCTAAACCCTGAACCCCGAACCCTGCCGTTTCCCATACGTATCTATGACCGAGGAATTTCCAACTGCAACGCCGGCCTCGACAGGACACATCCGGTCCGTGTTCGGATGGCTTCGTCGCCGGCGCACCACCCTGACGGTCTGGACGTGCCTCACGCTGGCGGCGGGTTTCCTCGCCTGGACATGGGTCTACCTCAAACCGAATACATGGCGGTACTACACCGATGAGATGAGTCTCTGGCGGCAAGCCAGCAGAGTCAAGCCTCAGGCGGTGGTGTGGGAAGACGCGTGCCGGGTGGATGCACCCTTTGCCGTCGCCCTGTCAAACGCTTCCAAGGCCGCAATCTCCACGGATCAGCAGCAACTCGTTCTCGTGCAGCCGGGCACGAACGGCAGCCTCGATCTCTTTGTCTCGCGCCGGCAGAACGCCGGCTGGAGCCCCGCCGAGCCCCTGCGCGCCCTGAACAGTCCCTTCAACGAGACCGATCCCGCCTTTAGCCGCGACGGCAAGTACCTCTATTTTGCCACGGACCGGCCGGGCGGCCCCGGCGGATTCGATATCTGGGTCGCCCGCTGGGATGGCGAAACCTATGCCTGGCCGCTCCCGCTGACGCAGACCGTTAACTCCAAGTTCAACGACACTGCGCCCGCCATGAGCGGAGACCGGGCGCTTTACTTTGCCTCCGACCGGCCGCGTGATCTCAATGAGGCTGAACAGAAGGACCCCGCCAAGGTGCTCCTTGCACGCTATCCGCGGCGTGACTTTGACATCTTCTATGCAGATGCCATTCCCGCCGGCGTGACCAACGTCGAGGCCGAACGGGCGCAGAGCATCCTCTACTCGCTGCGCGAACGCGCCCTCTCCGAAACCAATGTCATGAGAGCACTGGGCGGTTCGGACGCATCTGAAGCCGCGGTGGACCGGGCACTGGCCTGGCTGGCCGGCGCCCAGGAAACCAACGGGATGTGGTCCATCACCCGCTACGAGGGACAGGCCGGGCACGATGTGGCCGCCACGGCGCTCGCGTTGCTGGCGTTCTACGGACGCAGCGAGCGACACGATAGGCCCTGCCGATACCAGGATAACGTGCGCCGGGGACTGCAGTGGCTGCTCAAGCAGCCGAACGAACTGACGGGCGACTTCCAGCATTCCTCATCCGTAGGCAAAGACATGTACGACCACTGCATCGGAACACTCGCCCTCGCCGAAGCCTACGGACTTACCAAGGACGAGACCCTGCGCCCGGCCGTACAGTCCTCCGTCTTCTTCCTCGTGGATGCGCAGCATCCGACCATGGGCGGCTGGCGGTACCAGCCACTCCAGGAACCGGACCTATCGGTCTCGGGCTGGGGCATCATGGCCATCAAGAGCGCGGAATTCTCCGGCATTCACGTCCAGCGCCGGACGTTCGATCTGATGCGGACCTTCATGAAAAGCGTTTCCTTGGGTGATTCTGGCGGCCGGTTCGAATACCAGCCAAAACAGAACATGAACTCAAAGGCAATGGTGGCCACCGGGTTCTTCTGCAGCCAGCTCATGGGGCTTTCGCCCAATTCCAGGCAGGCCTTCGAGGCCAGCGCACTGGTGTCAACCAACGGTTGCCTGGGCGACGTATACTTCCTATACTACGGCACGCTGTCGGGCTACCAGTTTCAGGGGCCGCACTGGCGAGGGTGGCGCAACAGCATCCATCGCGAATTGCTGGCGGCCCAGGCGCCCGACGGAAGCTGGCTGCTGCCCAACGGGCATGGCAAATCGGGCGGCAAAGTCGCAGGTACGGCGCTCGTCGCGCTATCGCTCCAGGCGCATTACCGGTACACGCCGCTCTATGGTCTGGGTTACGAACCGCCGGCGCAGCCTGTTGCCCGGCCCACCATTGCCCTGGACGAAATGCCTGAAATGCCCAACTACTACTCCGCCGCGCGGTTCTACCGCGCAATCAACGCCGTGGGTTCGGATGAGACCGATCCCGCCGTCTCGCCCCATAGCGATTACCTCTACTATGCCTCAAACCGCAAGGAGGGGTTCGGCGGATTCGACATCTACCGCGCCCGCATCGCCACGCGGGTTCCGACCACGACCGAGCACCTCGGACCCGAGATCAACGGCGCTGGTGACGAACTGGGCCCGGACACATGGATGGAGGGATTCGGCCTACTCTTCAGCAAGGCGCCCGAATCCGGGAACGGATCGTTCGAAATGTTCGGAGCCATGAGCCGCCGCGTTTGGAAGTCTTACGCTTATGACCGCAAACTGGAATGGTCGTGGCTGATGGCGCGATACCCGAAACCGCTGACACTGGCGCTGGCCGCTCTGGGCGCGTGCCTGATTTCGATCCTGATCGCGGCACGGCGGAGAAGAAGGAGAAGATAGGGCGATCAGCAACTCCGGAACCCAGGAATCGTGTCTTTTTATGAGTTCCTGAGTTCCCGATTGTCAGGGCAGGAGAACAGGATTTGTCGGACGAACGGAACATAGCTGCAGACACCGCACGGGAGAAATACGGGTTCCTGCACCATGTGGCGCGAGCCGCCGCATGGATCGCCCCAGGACTGTTCCTCGCCACTGCGGTCGCCTTGCTGGTCCCAGTCCTCAGCGACGTCCGGGAAACACTGTGGTGCTACTACGGCGACGGCGACACAATCCGCCGCGAGGTGTTGGATGCCAGGCCACGACAGACGTTGTGGAGTCATCCGAATCCATGGACAGGCCCGATCGCCGCCAACGCCATTGAGGGCGGACCGCACTTCACGTCAGACGACGGACACGCTGTTATCGCCGTCAGGCTCACCGCCAGCACCAACACCGCCAGCACCAACGCCGATCTGCACATGACCGATTGGGACGGCCGATCATGGAGCGCACCGGCGCCCATCGAAGGCGTCAACTCCGCGTCCAACGAATTCGAAGGGGTCATAAGCCCCGACGGCCGGTTTCTGTATCTGACCAGCGACCGCGAGGGCGGACGTGGCGCAGCCGACATCTGGGTTGCCCGCCGCACCGGCAGCAATCGCTGGGAGGTGGTTGCGCCGCTCGATGGCGATGTGAATACCGGGGCGGACGAACGCGGGCTTTCACTTTCCGCGGATGGCCGGATGCTGTACTTCGCCTCTGCGCGCGACGGGGCCATCGGCGGGCAAGACCTCTTCCGCGTTCGCCTCGAATTGCCGCAGGAACAACCGATGCTGCCCGGCCAGACTTCTGCGGTGCCGACGGCGGTTCACGCCGAGCGCCTGAACGACATCTCCTCTGCCGGCGATGACGTGGAGCCGGCGCTGTCGCCATCCGGCGATCTACTGTACTTTTCGTCCAACCGCGGTAAAGGCCACGGCGGCTACGACCTGTATGTCAGCCGTGTCATACGCGGTGTCGTCCAGCCGCCGGAGAATGCGGGGGATGAACTCAACAGCCCCGGGGATGAACGCCGGCCGGCCCTGCGAATGCAGGGCTTCGACATGGCTTATGCCACAACCGTCAGCTCCAATGCGCTGCGGATAGTCTCCGTCACCCGCAGGGAGGTTGTGGGCGGAATGGATTATGCCCGCTGGGAGTCCTACCTGGCGCTGTTGGACCGGCTCAAGTGGTGGATCGCGGCCATCATCGGTTCGCTCATTGCCCTGATCTATCTGATCCGCCGCTATCGCGACCTGACCAACCGATTCCATAAATGCCTGATGGCGTCAGCCATCGTGCACGCGGCGATTCTTTTCGCCGTGGCAACGTGGACGGTCACCAAGGAGGTCAAAGTCTCCACGGATGCCGCTTTGGAAATGATAGTGGACAAGGTGGCGATCCAGGATATGGAGAAGGAACTCCAGACGCGCAAGGAAGCCATGGCCATGGATCAGCACAAGCAGACGGTGGCCTTGCCGTCTACGGCGATTCCGCGCATGGTTTCGGAGCAGGCCCGTGAGCAGGTTGACCTCGATGACTTCACCCCGGCAGCAGGCGGCCACGGCGCTGGGGGTGGCATGACGGTTTCCGCCGCCGCACCCGGCAAGGAACGGTCAATGGTGGAAGCCGCTCCGGGTTCGTCCGGCCAGCGTGATGCGCCATTGGCCGTAGCGGTCAGCCGTCAATTGAAGACGCTTCATTCCGAACTGCAGGTGGCGGATGTTGATCAGATTGCACTGGAGGAACTGCCGGCCGGCAGTGCGGCGCCGACCACCGCCCGTGACGTCACACTCGACACCGCCCTTGCCCAGAAGACGGTATCCGGCGAATTCAAACAGTCCGGCCCGGTCGAGACAAAGGCAGTCGGCGAGGCCCCCTCCGGGAGCGCGGTGACTGGTGCCTTGGCCGAACCGGGATCCGCCGCGGCGGTGAAGACCGTTGGCGGTTTGGCGTCGGCCACCATTGCCGCCGCGGCTACGCGGTCGGCGACGCCGTCGGCGCCAGGTGAAGCCCTGGCTCTCCGAAAGCCGACGGGGTACGACGTTCCTCTGGAGGGCTTTGAAATGGAGGTACCCGCCTACGGTGAGCACCGCCCTGGTGCAACCAACGCCGCCGGCGGCACCGTTGCCTGGGGTTCTGGTGTGAGCGGCGCTTTCGATCCGGCTGCAGCAATCGCCAGCGTCGGATCGTCATTCCAGAGCGGAGGCGGACTTGGTGGAAGCGGAATAGGCCGAGGGAGCAGCACCAGTGGCAGCGGTAGTGGTAGTGGCTCAGGCAGCGGTTCAGGCAGCGGTTCAGGCAGCGGCAGTGGCAGCGGCAGTGGCAGCGGCAGTGGCAGCGGCAGCGGCAGCGGCAGCGGCAGCGGCAGCGGCAGCGGCAGTGGAGCCGGATCCGGCGGGAGCGGACTCGGTGTCGGAGGACCCGTCGGAACCGGCGCTGGAGTGGACGATGTTGTGGGCGGGGCCGGGACCGGCGCGGGAATACCGGGCGGAACGGGATCCGCCGTTGCTGGCACCGGTGGCGATCTCACCAGCACCGTGGGCGGACCCGGTCAGCGGTCCACAGGCGGCCGTCCATCTGCCGATCCCATCGAAGGCGGATCTGCGGATACGATCCTGACGAAGCTGGCCAAACGCGGCGGCGTGCGAGCCGGCGACGTGCGCCTGGGCGCCCCGACAGAAATGGAAGTGCCGGCTGAATACGCCAATCGCAACGTACCGGACCTGATCGTCTTCGCCGGACGTCCGTCGCTGGAAGTTGTCGAGGCGCTGGGTGGAAGCGGCGAGACTGAAGGGTCCATCCGCGGTTCACTGGACTGGCTGACACGCAACCAGGAGCCCGACGGGCGCTGGTCATGCGACAAGCATGGCGGACAGGGCGGCCACGATGTGGCGGCCACGGCACTGGCCCTGCTCTGCTACTACGGATGGGGAATGAAACACAATGTTGACTGCGAATACATCAAGCCGGTCAAGGCCGGCATTGCCTGGATGATTGGACAGATCAAGCCGGACGGCGACATCCGCGGCGGCAACAGCAACAACGGCATGTATGATCAGGGCATCGCCGGGATGGTGCTTTGCGAAGCGTACGGAATCAGCCGGGACCCGACGCTCTTCGAGCCGAGTTCCAACGTAATCGCCTTCATCGCGAGAGCACAGAACAAGGACGGCGGCTGGCGCTACCAGCCTGGCACTCAAGACGCCGATCTGTCGGTGTTCGGCTGGCAGTTCATGGCCCTGCACAGCGCGCAGTTGTGCGGCATTCCCGTACCGAGCAACACCCTCGATAAGGCAAGCAACTGGCTGGAGCGAGTCTCCGGCGGTAAGTTCGGTGGCATGTACGGGTACCAGGGGCCGAACCAACCCAGCATGCCGGCGATGTCGGCGTGCGGTATGTTCTGCCGGCAACTGCAGAAGATCCCACCCACAAACGACCGGATGAAGGAAACCGCGGGGTTCCTCCGGACCCGGGCGCTGCCGGGAAGAAACGTGGATTTCTATTACTTGTACTACTCGACCCTGGCGTTGTATCAACACCAGGGCGAAGCGTGGGAGGAATGGAACAAGCGCATGAAGGAAGTCCTCCCGCCGTTGCAGCGCAAAACCGGTCCGGAGGCCGGAAGTTGGGACGCGCAGGGGCAACATGGCAGCGCCATGGGCCGGTGCGTCGTCACGGCCATGGGGACACTTTCTTTGGAGGTGTACTATCGGTTCCTGCCGATGTACGGTTACCGCAGTGCGGATGACGAAGGCCGAAGAGGCCATGAGAAAGGAAGAACACCATGACGAATGAAGCATTCAATGTGAAGGAAATCTTTGCCCGCGGCTGGCCTGTGCTCAGCGCGCTCGGCATCATGTCCATCATCGCGATGGCCGTGTTTCTCGACCGCCTGATCGTGTTCGCGCGCGCCCGGGTTGACACCGAGGCGTTCGTGACCGCCGTCATCAAGCGGTTGGAAGAGAAAGGCCGCGACGATGCGATGAAGCACTGTGCGGCGGCCGGCAGCCCGATCGGCGCGGTGTGCGCGGAGGCGCTTCGCAATGCCGGGAATCAGGAGGCCATGGAAAAGGCCGTCCACAATGCCACGCAATGCGAGCTGAACAAACTGGAGACGCTCGTGCCGCTTCTCGCCACCGTGGCGAGCACCGCCCCGTTTGTCGGCCTGCTGGGCACCGTCATGGGCATCATCCGGGCATTTCATGACATTGCCGCCACGATGGGCGGAGGTCCGGAAGTCGTCGCCGCCGGCATTTCCGAGGCATTGGTCGCCACCGCCGTCGGGTTGTTCGTGGCCATTCCCGCCACAATGGCCTACAATTACTTCGTTCAGCGGACCCAGCGCATCGCCCGGGAAACCGATGTGGCCGTCTTCCGCCTCGTTGAGAAACTGAAGTAGAGGGCTGCGGGTATGCAAGGATCCTCTTCGTCGGGCCAGGGCTACCGGATCATGGGCGAGATCAATATGATCCCGTTCATTGACATCTGCCTTGTCCTGCTCATCATCTTCATGGTCATTACCCCGGCACTGGTAAAGTCCCAGCTCAAGGTGGAACTGCCGCGCGCCCAGGCGGCGGAGAACGTCCAGGCGGCAGAGAAACTGGTGGATATCCAGGTACTGACCGACGGCACGGTGCTCATTGACAATCAGAAAGTGCCCGTGGATGGGCTCGACGAGGTGCTTCGCCGCAAGCTGCCCGACCCGCAGAACCAGTCCGTCATGATTCAGGCCGACAAGTCCGTACCTTTCGAGCACGTGGTCCGGGTCATGGGCGGCGTCCGCAAGCTTGGATGCACCAAGATGGGCGTCGGTGTCAAGACCGAGCGCAACCGCTAGCAGCGTGTCGGACTTACCGCTCGAGTTGCGCCAACCGCACTGACCGACACGCTGCTGGTG
>CAZWPN010000038.1:14995-26994 GCA_964635275.1 uncultured Victivallales bacterium
GAGAATCGCATGCCCGAAGGAGAAGGGCTGAATCCAAAGACCACCGATCGTGATAAAGACTCCGCCCGCTGAGTCCGCGTGACCGCCGGACTTGTAACTCCGCCGTTGTCCATCAGCAGCGGTTCGTGCGGCTGGATGAACCTAAACGGAGCAGTTGATTCACCACAAAGAGCGCAAAAGAACTCAAAGAAATAGTGTTACGCGATCGAATGCACGCACCAATTTGGTGTTGGGGCGTAAGCAGCTAAGTCGTTATGCCTCTTTGTGTTCCTTGTGTTCTCTGTGGTTGTCTGTTCTTACTGGTCTGAACTGCTCCTGTTTGGTTCAAAGCAACTGACCGGGAACTGGCGCGGCGATGGCCTCGAGGCGGGCATACCGATGCTTCAATAGCGGCGGCACTGGTACCGGCCGGGTCTGGAGCATAGCCCGCAATTCCAGCGCATTGACAGCCTCTTTACCCTGGTAGTGGTTGTTCGCAATAATGGTGAGCGTGGACGAACGCCTTGCAAGTTCCAGTGCGCGCTGGGCAATGCCACGGATTTCCTCGGTGGAATAGAGATAGTTGTATGTCTCGTCACGACCCGCTTCGCGGCTGTACCAAGCCTTGGCATTTCGGCCATGCAGCCGCAGATAGGCATGGGAGCCGACTGCACAGAGGTCCAACGTGAATCCGTCGTGTCCTGCGGGGTAATCCAGGTTGGCGACGCTGACATTGAGAGAGCCGAGGTATTGCAAGGCGTCCGGCATCTGCCATGAGCGGTGCCGGAGTTCGAGAGTCAGGTTCCCTATGCCGCCGAACCGCTTGGTGATGGAGTCCAGGTGGCGGCGCGCAGCCGGCGAATCGGCGAAGTCGTAGCGGAACTGCGCGAGCAGATGGCGCAAGCGGCGGGCCATGGTTAGCGGCTCCAACCCTTCGTGGAACGCCCGGACCATTTCGGGTTCGATGAGGCCGCGGTGGGTGACATCCTGGTGAAGTTTGGCTGTAAAGTAGAAATCGGGCAGGTTCGCGACCCGTTCGGCCCAGGACCGCGACAGTCGTTTTTCCGGCGGACGGTAAAAAGTGCTGTTGATCTCGATGACATCGAAAAACGGTGCCAGATAGGCGAGTTTGTCCTTCAAGCCCGACGGGTAGACGTATCCGTCCCAGTCGGGATAAGACCAGCCGGCCACGCCGCACGCTATGGGCGCGGTGGCAGTTGGTGTCTCCTCGGTCATAACACCGCCATTATGCCAACCTCACGAGAGAGAGGAAAGCTGTTGTTCTGTTCGGTTACTCACCCACACTTACTCACCCACACTTAAACGCTCACACTTACTGTTGATTTACAGTCGGTATCCGACTAAGTGTAACCGACTAAGAGTGCGATCAAGTGTTGCGACGAAGTGTGCTCCGCAACTAAGGGATGCAACGAGAAGCGTGAAGCGGTGTGGTAGCGTGAAATGGGATCGGTGAACGACCACGGCGACGACTACGGATTACGAGTGGATCAGGTTGCCCCATTCCCCTTTCGTGTGTTTCGTGTGTTTCGTAGTTCCTCTCTTGCGGGCGGTGTCCCTGAGCAGTTACGGTTCATACATATGATTCCCCTTGAAACCTACAGGGCCATTCCATAAACTCTGAACCCGGTACGGTTTGGATACGGACAGTCATGGGGCGGTAGCTCAGTTGGTAGAGCATCACGTTCGCAACGTGGGGGTCGGGAGTTCGAATCTCCTCCGCTCCACCACATAACTCTCTGCAATATAGAGCGTTATGATGGTGGATTCTTTGGCGACTTTCCCTCTATTTTCATCCGTGGCAAGTTTGGTGGCAACTTTGACCCGAATTTGACTTCAAGGTTTCAAAACTTGTCGGCAGATGGCCAACTCGCGGGCATCTGGTGTCAACTTGCCACGCTTGAGTCCCAGCGCTTTGGCAGACATTCGTATCCCCCTCCCGCCACTCCCCGAACAACGCCGCATCGCCGACATCCTCGACAAAACCGACGCCCTTCGCGCCAAGCGCCGCGCCGCCCTCGCCCATCTCGATACGCTCACGCAGGCCATCTTCATCGATATGCTCGGCGACGTTGCGAAGAACGACAGGAATTGGCCAAGCGAGCGGATGGAAGATTTGATGAAGATTCGGCGCGGAGGTTCGCCGCGTCCCATCGATAATTATCTCGGTGGAGACATAAACTGGATCAAAATTGGCGATGGAACGCACGGCTCGGACATCTATCTCGAACATTGCGCCGATAAAATTACCAAGGACGGCTTGAAGAAGACGGTTTTTCTGAAAGCGGGTAGTCTGATTTTTGCGAACTGCGGAGTGAGCTTGGGCTTCGCCCGAATCCTGAAAATCGACGGGTGTATCCACGACGGTTGGCTCTCCTTCGAGGAGTTTCCCGAAACACGACTCGACAAGATGTTCCTGCTGAAAGCTCTCAATTCTATCACGGATCACTTTCGGCGAATTGCACCCGCAGGGACTCAGCCCAATCTAAATACGGGCCTGATGAAGAATTTCCGAATGATTATTCCCCCCATCCCATTGCAGCGCGAATTCGCCCGCCGCGTCGCCGCTGTCGAAAAGTTGAAGACCGCGCAACGCGCGTCGCTGGCGAAGTTGGATGAGTTTTTCGCGAGCCTCCAGCACCGCGCGTTTCGGGGGGAGTTGTGAAGGCGTGATATTGACATGAGCAAGAACATACACGCACTCAGTTTCGACGGTGCCTTGTTGTCGCGGGGGTTCTGGCTGTATGTGTGGGAAATTACTGTTCGGACAGGGGCGAAGCTTTACTACATCGGAAGAACAGGCGACAGTTCCTCGGCCAACCCCAGAACAACTTCAGCACTGGCTCTCCGAACCAGAGGTTATCCAGGTTTGTCCTCGGTGGATTACAACCAAAGGGATGTGTCCCCGTGATAATTGCAATCGAGGAATGCAATTATATTAGCAACATATTGATATTCAGTGTGTTGTGCGCTTATCGGATTGCAACTTTTGGAGATTCCAGGTGCAATCCAGAAGCAAATACGGTGCAATCCGGAGAAGCAAACGGAACGAAATGTACGAATCTTATCTCGGTTTATCAACCTTATTGACTTTGTGGATAAGATCGTTACATTTGGTGTCGGAAAGAGGTGATTTATGGATCGTCTGCGTAATCCGTTTGCCCCAGGCGCCGGCACCCGACCGCCGGAACTGGCGGGTCGTCAGGGTATTATAGACCAAGCACTACTTGCCCTGCACCGGATCAAAGCCGGGCGTTCCGAGCGTAGTCCGATGCTGGTCGGCTTACGTGGTGTCGGAAAGACCGTGTTGTTGGTCGAGATCCGACGGCGCGCAGAGACCGCCGGATACCAGTGCCTGATGGTTGAGGCACGGGAAGGCGAGAACCTGTTTCGGCTCCTGGCTCCTGGCTTGAGGCGTCTGCTATTGAGCCTCGACGAAAGCGAGGCGCGTGGGGATCGGGTGCGTCGGGGGATGCGGGTCTTGCAGAGTTTCCTCAGCACACTCAAGGTCCGGGTCGGCGACGCCGAGTTCAGCGTGGAGGGACCCAAAGAGCGAGGTGTAGCGGACAGCGGACAGATCGACTCCGACCTTGCCGACATGTTCCTGGCGCTAGCGGCAGCGGCCCAGGAGACAGGTACTGCGGTCGCCATCCTGCTCGACGAACTCCAATATGTCTCGGAAGATGAACTGAGCGCGTTGATCATGGCGGTGCATCGAATCGCCCAGGAAGGGCTTCCGCTCATCGTCATCGGTGCCGGTCTGCCTCAACTTGCGGGCAAGACGGGGCGCGCGAAGTCCTATGCGGAACGTCTGTTTGTTTTCCCCTTAATTGGCCCGCTTTCCGAGCCCGATGCGAAGACGGCTATTCAGGAGCCCGCACGCGCGGAAGGCGCAGAATTCTCCGCAGAAGCGCTATCCGAGATCTACCTGAAGACACAAGGATATCCCTATTTCTTGCAGGAATGGGGATCCCAGTGCTGGAACGGCGCACCGAAGAGTCCAATCGGCGTGGACACGGTCGCTCGCGCCAGCCAACTGGTCATTGCCAGCCTCGATGCAAGCTTCTTCCGTGTCCGCTTCGACCGCCTTACGCCGCGAGAAAAGGACTACCTTCGCGCCATGGCCGAACTGGGCCCCGTACCCCAACGATCCGGTGATATTGCGCAGTTGCTGGGTACGACATCCGAACGTGTCGCGCCTTTGCGGGCCAGCCTGATCAGCAAGGGGATGGTCTACAGCCCGCAGCATGGCGATACCGCATTCACAGTGCCGCTATTCGATGAGTTCATGAAACGCACTATGACTGTGTTTCCAACTACCCCGTCACCTCATGCCCCGCCCCGCCGTCGAAAGCTCTGACATGAGCCAGTTCACCTTCCTTCAACACGAATGGCCTGCCGTTTACCAGGCCGCCGCCCAGACTGAAGCCGCCGTATACGCAGACCCACGCACGGCTTGTTTCCACGCCCGGCGGGCGCTGGAACTGGCCGTCTCCTGGCTCTATAAACATGACGAGGCGTTGATACTCCCCTATCAGGACAACCTCTCGGCTTTAATCCACGATCCGTCCTTCAAAAAGGTGGCTGGCGAGGCCGTCTTCAACAAGGCCCGGGTAATCAACACGCTCGGCAACCGCGCCGTCCATGGCCACCGTTCGATACCTGTCGAGGACGCCTTGGTCGCAGTGCGCGAACTGTTTCATTTCTGCTAAGGCGGAAAGCGATATCGACCTGATGATTATCGGGCGCATTGGCCTTAGAAAGGTGACAACCCTCATGTCGGGTGTCGGCAACACGCTGGGTCGGGAAATCAACCCTCATGTGCTGACGCCAGGCGAATATCGTGAGCGGACGCTGAGGAAGGAACACTTCGTCACCACCGTACTGGCATCCGAACGGCTTTTTGTGATAGGCACTGATTATGACCTTGCAGCAATGGCAAAGTAACGGCTGGCTCAAGCCGCACAGGACGAGCGCCGGAGAAACCGGCAATTTGCTGGCCATTGTCCGTCGAGTACGACTACGTAGGAGGCGTGACTGGCTCTGAAGCCGACGAACTGATCGAGTTTGTGAAGGAGCTGGAGACAGACGTGCTTGCATGGCTCAAGTCCAGGCATCCGGAATTGACCAAATAGGTCCTTGAAGACGCTCCAAGCGCTTTAAAGTCCGCTTGCAGCATGTCCAGAGATGGCTGTAGCCACTATCCCGCCTGCGCGGTGACGGATCCCGTGGGCATAGAGTCGGGACGGCACCGCGTGATCCGCGGCGGCAGTTGGATCAGCGACATCCGGGACTGCCGTCCCGCGGAACGCAACTGGCGCATCGCCGTAAACCGTAACGACGACATCAGATGCCGTCTGGTCTTTTCTCCCTCTATCGCCGAGGGTTTGCGTTCTGGGACTCGATCTGGGTTGACCCGGCAGCGCCGTCAGCCTTCTTGACCACACCACCCGGCTTCAGGTACTTTTCGCCACGTGTCGGCGATCCACCTCAACGAACTCGATGCCTGGGCCGCACCGTACCGGGGTTGGCACTATGCCGCGGACCCCGTGATCCCCGCGGACCTGAAGATCCCGGGACACGAGAAGTTTCACAACTTCGATGTGCCGACCGTGTATCAGATCCCGGGGCAGGCCGGGAAATGGTTCATGAGCTTCATCGGCTTCAACGGGCAGGGCTACAACAGCTTCGTTGCCGAGAGCGTGGACCTGGTTCACTGGACGAAACCCCGGCTGGCCATGGGGTTCGGGAGGGCGGGGGAGTTCGACTTCGGCGGCTGCGTCATCGGCGGGGACCTGTACGAATCTTACAACATCCGCGCCCCGCGTCTGCTGAAGAAGCGGCACGGCAGGTACTGGACACTGTACGGTTGCTATGCACAGCAGGGCGGCTACGAACTCGATCCGGGCTACGAAGGCGTGGCCTGGAGCGACGACGGCCTGTCCTGGAGCCGGGCGCAGGATCGCTACATCCTCTCGGTGCACGAACCCGACGTGGGCGAATGGGAGAAGCATTGCATCTACCAGCCCTGGCTGGTCGAGCACGAGGGCCGGTTCTACAACTTCTACAATGCCAAGCACATGCCGGACTGGATCGAGCAGATGGGCCTGGCCACCTCGCCGGACTTGATGAACTGGACCCGGTATTCGGGGAATCCGATCGTGCGCGTGCGCCCCGGCGGCTACGACGAGCAGTTCTGCTCGGACGGCAAGGTGTTCCGCGACGGCGATCACTGGGTGATGTTCTACTTCGGGGTGGGCCGGGGCGGGGCACACATCATGGCCGCGTTTTCACGTGACCTGCTGCATTGGACCGCGCATCCGGAGCCCCTGTACCGGGCCGGCGGGCATCCCGGGGGACTGGACTCGATCCACGCTCACAAGATATCACTCCTGTACGAAGCGGCCAGCGACACCTTCTATATGTACTACTGCGCTGTGGGGAACCGGGGCCGATGCATCGGCCTCCTGACGAGCAAGAGCCTTCTTTGAGCCTAAATGGAGCAGTTGGAATCACTACGAAATACGTGCATTTCGCGTGCTTCGTAGTTTATCATCGCCTCTTCTACTCCGTGGACGAGGACGACAACATCGTGTCTATAAGGAGTCCAGAACGATGAACAGAACATTGTGCGTAACGGCGGTTGCGGTAATGATCTTGGGAGCATGGAGTGCGTGGGGCGCTGAGAACACGAGCGACCCGCCTCAAGAGGTGCGGCTTGAGATCGAACTGATTGACGGCTCGCGCCTCATCGGAGCCCCAAAGATCGACACGGTGCCCGTACAAACGCCGTATGCCAAGATGGACATTCCGCTGAAGCAGATTCTGACCGTGGAGATCGGCGACGATCACGAGACCGCATCCGTGAATCTGCAGAATGGGGACAAGCTGAAGGGCATTGCCTCCCTTGGGCCGATCGAACTCGCGACGCTCTTCGGTCCCGTGAAGGTCGGGATCGAGCACATTCGCCGGATTGATGTCGGGGTGTCAGGGAAGGGGCTGGCGGACATCCTGGCGCGCGGACTATTCCTCCACTATCCTTTCGACAAGGACGAAGGCAGCCGGGTGGCCGACGCCAGCGGTAAGGGGCATGATGGCAGAGTGCGGGGTTCGAGGTGGACGGCCGAGGGGAAGGTCGGCGGGGCCTTTGCGTTCGGTGGATCGGACTATGTGGAGATGGGGTACCAGCCGGCGGGATCCGAGATCACGCTGGCAGCCTGGATCAAGCCGGCGAATACAGGAGTGGGGTTCTTCTTGGGGACGCACTATTCAGAGAGCAGCCTGTGGATGCTGACCGTTGAGGGGCCGTACGGACCGCCCAAGCAATGCGCGAGGATTGGCTACAACACCGGGACTGAAGGGGAAGCGCTGTTCGGGACATCGAACGTGCAGGACGGGCAATGGCACCACGTGGCGGCCACCATCGACGCGAAGGGCGCCAAGCTCTATGTGGACGGGGTTCTGGAGAACCAGAACTCCGTGCCGGGTAACTGGAAGGGCGCTAACGCGGCGATCGGCAGGAGCCTGACGGGCAGTCCGGGGTTCTATTCCGGCCTGGTGGACGAGGTGATGATCTTCCACCGCCCCCTCACCGCCGCTGAAATCAAGCAGGTCTATAATGCGCAGAAATGGCCCCTGTGAACAACCCGCTCTTTCGCCCGCCCGCCGAAGCTGACAGTCTGATCCTGCAGGTTGACGAGGGCTGTCCTTACAATCGCTGCACTTTTTGCGGCATGTATAAGGGACTGCGGTGTACCCGGCGGCCACTCGAAGAGGTTCGAGCCCTCATCTTGAGGGAAGCGCGGCGGTCCCCAGACGCGCAGCGTGTGTTCCTGGCTGATGGCGACGTAATGCGGCGGTCGTTCGATGAGTTGCGGGCGATTTTGGAGATGCTGGATGAGCGCCTGACACGCCTGACACGGGTCAGCCTTTACGCCAACGGCAGTTCGACTGCCGCCAAGTCAGCTCAACAGCTCCGCGATCTCCGAGCGTTGAAGCTGCATACGCTGTACATGGGGTTGGAGAGCGGCGATGAGGAGATCCTGAATCGGTGCCGCAAGGGTGAAACGGCGGCGCAGATGGTGGACGCCGGGATCGCGGCCCAGGCTGCAGGGCTGCGGATGTCCGTGATGGTCCTGCTGGGACTTGGCGGACTTGATCATACCGCGGCACACGTCGAACACACGGCGGTGGCCCTGAATCGTATGCAGCCCCGCCTACTCTCGGCGCTGCGCGTAATTCCTGTTGAGGGCACGGAACTCCACGAGGATGTTGTTCGTGGCCGGTTTCGCCAGTTGACCGAGCGCCATGCCGTCCAGGAGCTGCGGGCACTCATCGCCAGCCTGAATCTGACAGCCACCGTCTTCCGCGCCAACCACATTTCCAATGTCGTCCCTCTTGAAGCCCGGTTCCCGCGTGATAAAGAGCGCGTGCTGGATGAACTGGATGCGTTGCTGGCTTCCGGCGAGCTTGATGAACTTACGCCTGGCCGCGCGCCCCTCTGGCTGTAACTGGGGTGCATCGGACTGTAAATAGCAACTTTGGGTTCTTCTTCCTGATAAGCTCCCCGGCCATCACCCTTCTCTTCTCCCGATTACGAGGACGAGGACCGCTCCGCTGAGGACGAGGACGACGAAGAGAAACGAGAACCTAACACCGACAACCGACCTGCCGGCCCGGACTATGGCCGCAGCGGTTGGTCACGCCGTCACAGATCTAACATATGCAAGATCGAGTGCTTGTGAGCGAAGAACGCCGGCTCTTCCGGAGGAAAGCGCGATGGGTTGTCCCGGTCCCCTTTGTTCCCTCCTATTGCCTGACGCTCCGGCTAACCGGCGCGGGCATCGCATGCTGTTTGGCCGGTTTGCTCGACACTCACTTCTGCCTCTCGCTCGCCCGGAAAGTACCCGTACGCAGAAAACATACCGTCTCCGAAATGGCTTGTTTGTTGCGCATGATAAACGGATGCGCGCTGTGAATGACAATGTGATCCTTCATTCCGGCGATCTTGGTCCGATGCACCGAAACCTTCCCGTCGTCGCACCCCGTGATCATCGTCAGACTGTTAATCCAGTTGATGGAACGATCGCCGGCAATGACGCCCAACTCGAACTCCACGGCGCCCAAACGAGCCGGAAGTGCATTGGTTCCCGTGCCAAGCTGGTTCCCGCTCGGTCCATTAATCTTCTCAAACAGGACCCAATCTCCAAGCTTGTCGACGATTTCGCTACCTTGGTTTGGTGGCCCCAGCATCACCACTCTTCCCAAACGCGCAAGGTCGTTTGACTTAAGGTATTGACGAACAAGGATCCCGCCCAACGAGTGGGTCACGAAGTGGATGTTGGTGACGGTTGCGAGTTTGGGATCTGCGAGCGCCTCCGTTATCACTGTTTCTGCGAGAGTCTCGACAGTGGCTTTCCTTGACGGGTAGTGGACATTGAGCACAACATAGCCTGCAGACTCCAGGGCTGATGCCATTATGGTCATCGAGCTATCTGTCCGGCAAAGGCCATGCAGGAGAATGACGCCCTCCGAAGCTGTGGAGACCTCTGCAACGCCAACGAGCAATGTCGCAAACAGCATGATTCGGTGTCTCATCCTATGGCCTAATGTTCAGGGTGTGGGTTTCGAGCTCGAACGGAGCGAGAATACCCACCGGCCTGTGGTTCTGCCGTCCTATGATTCCTTGTCTGTCTTCAGAATGTCAGGCACCGGCAGGTTGATCAGCTGAACGAGGAGCAGGAGGCATCCGAGAACAATCGTCAGGATCGGGACCTCTCTGTCGACTTCCAGTCGCCCTGTCTGCCGAAGGATCGAGCAAACGGATGCGACCA
This sequence comes from uncultured Victivallales bacterium, assembly GCA_964635275.1. Taxonomy (GTDB): domain Bacteria; phylum Verrucomicrobiota; class Kiritimatiellia; order UBA8416; family CAZWPN01; genus CAZWPN01. The sequence goes on from CAZWPN010000038.1 coordinate 24,826, forward strand.
TGAACAAGGGCCCGATGACGACCGTAAGCTTGTTGATCCCGCCGACTGCAAGGGTCAGAATGCCGACTGCAGCCAGCCCGACGGTCCACATCCAGTCCACGCCCGGTATGATCTTGAGCACGTTGAGCAACCAAGTCACACCGAGCAGGATAACCATGATCGGAACTACGAATCGTTTCCCAGATTTCACAACTTCTCTTCCTTTCTTCTTTTACCTAGCGTCGCAAATCAGCGACGCGGTACTCCGCGTACGCTGCATTGTTCTGGTTCGACGGTCATTTCCTCTTTTCAAGAGTTGAACCGAAGTGGGACAGGAAGAACTGCTTCCCGCCTGTCCACCAGCCTTTCTCAGGCTTGGCAAGCATTGGCCGCATGCAAGTCGCCATTTGCAGGGTGACGATAGTGAGTATCAAGAACCACATCTTGATTCCAGCTTGCTTTTGAAACAGTGGGTTGGCTCGCAGTTTGCCAACATATCTTCCGGCAAACGACAGGGCAATCAGCCAGATCAAGAGGGTTAGAATGACGATGAATGAGAGGCTTTCCGTGGAGACCGCGAAGAGCCACGCGACGGGTGCCAGTCCCACAAGAAGAAAGCCGACCATCGCAAGGTAGGAGCAGCCGAGTGCAACGGTTTGTGAAATGGACAAAGGCGATCCCGCTACGCATGCGAAGACGTAAAGACTCGGAAAACACAACAGCAGTGAGCAGACGGCGACCAGGGGAACCTTCACAACATCCATGAGTGCCACCGACCATCCGCCAAACAGGCCGAAGGCAAAACCAAAGACTGCATGACAAACCACGGCTACCGCAAGGAGTGATGCTGCAGCAGAGACAAGCTCCTTTTGTTGAAGGGCGATGGCATCCGCAACCTTGATGGGAGCCTTCAGCAAAGATGTTACGATGTTATCTGTGTCCGTTGCCGTGTCCCTGTTGGGCATCGGAGGCGGGGGTGTTGATGATGTTCTGCTCTTGTCTTCAGTCATTGGTTCTCTCCTATCTCCCTCCCGTTGCGAGGAACGGGAGAACTTCTGTGAAAACAAACTCGTAGAAATTGCGGTCAAGACAGTCTGGGCGCATGAAGGCCACGGGGTAGAACGGGCTTCCGACAAAGGGCCTTAGAATCCACGACAACTGACAGCCAACGAAAGCGAAGGCTATGAGCCACAACATAAACAAGGTGCCTGAGGGACAACGGGGACTCACAACACATCGCAGGCCTTTTAGCAGGGACGCATTGCCGGCGACGCCAGCAATGCCCAAGATAGCGATGTGAGTAATCAGAATCAGATTGTGGGAGTAACGCAGCTCGTCGTGTGTTCCCGCGTATGAAATGCCCGACGCCAGGAAGAAGAGCACAACCGGCACAAGGCTGAGGAGAATCCAGCAAGCAATAGTCATGGACGCGAGCACAACAAATACGGTTGACCGGAAAGAAAGACCCGCCCCAAGAATGCTTGCGGCCATCCAGTTGAACACAGAGACAACCGCCATTGTACCCAGAAACAACAAAGGCAATTTGACGGCGACGTAGGCGGACAAAAGCGGGGATCTCCATCCGGCAAGAATGGTGCCGTATAGACCACATGCCAGGACCACGAACAGTGCAAGACTTAGCAGGTCTTTCCAGTCAAGCTGGTCTTTCCGGACCGCTTCCCAGAAGGAATCCCTGTGACGCAATAGGGTCGAAGGGGCAGATCTTAGAAGAGTAATCACAGCACGCCTCACGCTCGCCCCTGCTTCCTCTCGTCCCCGGCGCCCGCTTCTGGCCAGCACCGCAAGCCGCCACGACTCCACCAGATCCTTCCGTCTAACTGTGGCAAGTGTGCCGCACATGCGCCGTGCACGCAAGAGTGGAAATCGTTTCTACGCGCGACTCACCGGACGCTATTCGTCCTGTTCACAGCCGTGGCTGGCAACGACACATCCCAAGCCCCTGGTGTCCACGCGGCGACAGACCAACAGTCGCAACAGTCGCGGACTCCGGGTGTTCCACGCGGCGGCAGACAGGGGAAATGAAAGAAGACGCTTGACGAATGCGTGTACGCGAATATGTTAGTGCTCATAATAGACCTTACGCTGAGGCTGGTCGTCTGTGAACTTGACGATGTCGCGGCGAGCCATGGAATGCGCGGCGAGCCATGCATCGCGCTCCTGTGCGCTCGC
>CAZWPN010000039.1:0-17617 GCA_964635275.1 uncultured Victivallales bacterium
GTTAGAGACCAACCGAGCCGTAAGTCCGACAGGCTCCTAGCCCATTTCGTTCTTGAATCCTGCCGCCCGTTCGGCAAACTCTTGCACCATTAAGAGGAAACAACGCTGGGGAGGATGCCGATGAAAACAGATGTAATCCGAAACGCCATACGTGACATACCGGATTTCCCGAAGCCTGGTATCATCTTCAAGGACGTAACGCCCGTGCTGCGTGATACTCGCTTGTTTCGCGGAGCAGTTGGGCTCCTGGCTGAAACTGTCAGCGGCAAGGACATTCACCGCATCGCCGCGATTGACGCGCGAGGCTTTCTGTTCGGCGCCGCACTGGCCGAACGGCTCCGCATCGGGCTCGTGCCCATCCGCAAGAAGGGCAAGTTGCCCTACAGGACGATCGAGGAAAGCTATGATCTCGAATACGGCAGCGCAACCATTGCCATACATCAGGATGCTTTCGACAACGGCGAGCCCGTCCTGCTAATTGACGATCTGCTCGCCACCGGCGGCACCGCCGCCGCCGCAGTTAAGTTGATCGAGAAAGCTGGCGGCCGCGTGGCACAGATCAGCTTCCTGGTCGAACTGTCATTCCTGAACGGCCGCGGCAAGTTGGCCGGATACCCGGTGTCGGCGCCGATTGTGTACTGATCCGCACGCCTCTACTTGGAGAGCATGGTATAGGAGCCGTCCCAGTCGATGGGGGGCGGTTGAGTTGCGTATTCCAGGCATCGGCCACTCATCACCCGCGCCGGCTCATCGCCCAGCGCCGCGGCTTCGTCAAAGCACGCCCGGGCTTCTGTCCAGCGGCGCTCCCGATAAAGCGAAAGGCCAGCCGCATACCGCCCCACCCGCTTTCTGACAGCGTCGTCAACGTCTCCAGCCATTCCGAGGAACTCGTGGATCGGAGTCCCCTTGTCCTTGCCCTTCACCTTTATCGAATCGAGTTCGCGAAATGCAAATTGATCGCCGGCCGTTTGCCGAGTCGGCTCGCTTACGATGACCCGCGTGCCATAGACCTTGTTCACTCCTTCCAGCCTTGCGCCCAGGTTCATGACATCCCCCATGGCCGTGTAGTTCATGCGGTTTTCAGAACCCATGTTTCCGACCACCATCGGTCCGGTGCTGATGCCGGTACGCGCAAAGACCGGCGGTACGCATCCCATGGAAACGAAGGCCTCTTGAAGTTCCTCCACTTTCTTGCACATCCGGGCGATGGCCGCGCAGGCGCGCGCGGAATGGTCCGGCAGCTCGTTGGGCGCACCAAAGATGGCCACGATCTCGTCGCCCACAAACTTGTCCACAAAACCACCCGACTGGACGATAACATCGGTCATGGCATCCAGATATATGTTCATGAAATGGACCAGTTGCTCGGGTGACATCCGCTCAGACGTATGGGTAAAATTGGCCACGTCGCTGAACAACACCGTGCAATGGCGCAGTTCCCCGCCCAGCCGGACTCGCTCGGGGTTGTTGATCAGCGTTCGCACCACGGAGCTGTCGAGATAATGCTCGAAAATGCCGCGTACCACCTTCGCATGCCGACGCTCCCACAGGTAGTTGATGAAGGTGCACTCCAGGAACGTTCCGAGCGCAGCAAACCATAGAGGCACGACGTCAAAGAGACAGTGTCCGGCCCGCAACGATCCGTACGCACCCGCCGAAGATACGAGAAGAATGCCGATAGTAACGCTCAGCCCCAAGGCGGCGTGCCGCATCCCGCGCGCCGCCACCCCAACGCCAAGGCAAATCACCACAATGCCTGCCAGAACTACCCATGACGATATCCTGCGCACGAGGTCGTTCCGAAGCAGGTTGGCTAGGGCCGTAGCCTGCACCTCAACCCCCGGGGTAGCGGTGGTGCTCGTCTCGCGTCCGTCAACGACCCGTGTACGAATCAGCGGCGTCGTCTTGATGTCGAAAAGGCCCGGAGCCGAGGCGCCTACAAACACCACCTTGTTGGAAAACAGAGAGGGGGATAACGTCGGCGATCGCCCGAGTTCTATCTGAACGGCAGCCTTGAGCACCTCCGCCGCCGAGTACTGAGGAAATGCGCTGGCCTGGCCATCCGCAGGCGGATACCACCACAGAAAGGCCCTTCCTTCGACATCTATCGGAAATGCCACATCACCCGCCTCCAAGGCTCCCGCCAGCAAGTTCAGTGGCGGTTTGCCCGCCAAGTTCCAGAACGTCGCCGTCGAAAGCGCCATGACGGCCCGTTGGTCGGCATGGGTCAGAACAGCAACCAGCGGAATGCGGCGAACGATATTATCCTCTTCCGGCAGGATGTTCGCAAAGCCCAGGCCGAGACTGCCAGAAATCAAAGCCGGCGACGGCAGCAACGCGCTGGCAAAAACCGCCAGCCCGGATGGCGCTTGCTCGTCGAGCGCCCGATTGGCTCGAAGCCGCGCCATGAAGGCCATCTGCTCTTCCGGATAGGGCGGTTGCCCGTCTCTGAGCAGCACGTAGGTATGAACCACACGCCCGCTGTCGGACGTGGCCTTCTCCAGTGCGGCATCGGAAACCTCGGATGGCACATCGAGCCGCTCGATATCCGGCTCCGTGAAATACATGTCGAACACGATTGCCCTGGCTCCGGCATGCGTGAGGTACCCGATCATCTTTCCGTAAAACTCACGCGGCCAAGGCCAACGTTGCTGGAGCGTGCCTTGAACGTATTCGAGACTGCCCTGGTCAACCGAAACCACTACGATATCGGCTGGACTGGATGCGCCGCTCCACCGGGGGATCTGCCGGAACCACCGGTCAAGCGTCTTGAGTTCAAGCATCTCAAAGGCGCCGCACAGATAGAGTGCAACCGTCAGGACCGCCCATGCCGACGCGGCCAGCACGTTGACCAGCAGTCGGCGGCGTGGCTGACTCATCTCACTTCCCCCTTACGCATCCTGCATGGACGCAGGCCGCCAGGACCGGTCCCTCCGGCATCCCCGGCCTGCGCGTCGCTGCAATGGCGAGCAACTCACCCGGCGTCAGCCCCCCGGCTGATTGGATTCAGGACGCCCGACCTTCTTAGCCTTCAGAGGGTAACGCAGCTTTAGATCGTCATCGAGAAGAATCTCCACCCAGTAGGTTCCTTCCGCCTCGAGTTTAACATTAAGAAAGAACTCCACGCTGGTTGCCGTCGCCGTGTCGTCGGGGAGCGTCATTCTAACGGCTTTACCCTCGACGAGGGTTGATCCGTCCGGCTTGATAATCCGACTCCGTTGACCGAACTCCCCTTGCCCGCAACACCAGCGGTTCACAATGCACAGACGGTGAAACACAGCCGGCATCGCCGGAACCGTCAGCGCATCGAAAATGCCGATCAGAATGAACTTCCCGTTACGTTCCTGTCGAACGTCATCGCACAGAAGACTCGCCTGCAAATCCGGCATCATCACGCACCCACCTCCCGTTGCGGCGGACGCGCCATGGTAGCGCCGCCAAGCTCCGCCTCCCACTCCCGGGTGGTCTCCATAATAAACCGCAATGACTCTTCATGGGCGGCCTTGGGATTGGCCAACGACATGATCGGCTGCCCAAATCGGATCCTGACCGGCTTCTTACGGTCAAGCGGACCAAAGTCCTTCAACCGTTTACCCAGCCCTTGAAAGTCCGTCTTCAGCGCCATGGGAACCACCGGAACTTCCGCCCTGCGCGCAAGTTTGATTCCCGCCGAGTTGAAGTTCTCGGGCTGCACAATCGGGCTCCTTGTAGCTTGCGGAAAGATAATAACCGATTGCCCCGCCCGCAACCGGGCCTCGCCCTGCTCCAGCATGGAAACAAGATCCTCGCGCGGGTTGCGACGCGTCACGCTGACGGCGCCCACTGTCCGCAGTACCCTGCCGAACAGAGGGTAGGTCAGCAGGTCTTCCTTGACTACAAATGCCGTATAGTTAGCCGCCAAGAGAACCACCGGAAGCAGCATGGTCTCCAGCATGCTCATGTGGTTGCCCACGATCACAGCCGGGCCTTTAGCCCCGATCAGATTTTTGAAGCCGGTGATCTCAACGTAGCCACCGGCGCGCTCGACAGACCGAAGCGTTTCGAATGAACTTCTGGCCCATGTCACAGCGTCATAGCGGCCCTTCCTGCAACGATTAGCTGCAAAAGCAACGATACTGAAAAGATGCATGTAGTACCACACGTCCGATCTCCAGAGCAGCCCTGAAACGGTTCCGCGGCCGCCTGCTGTGTGATACCCTCCGCTCTGTCGCAAAGTGTCATGAAACTGTTCCGCATTCATAAGTGGTCGAGCACTGTACCCCCCTCAGTGACGGTGGTTCAAGTCAATCTTGGCACCTTGCAGGACTTCCTTCAGTTTCGGACCAAGCACACCGCTCATGCCAAGGATAGGGTAGTCGCGCAGGTGGGTCCATTTGTCGTCGCCCCCGGACACCCAGACCTGCATCGTCCTCTCGGCCTTCAGACCGACCAGGGTGACAAGACGGGGCGGATACGCGACCTTTGCGGCTGCAAACTGCGGCGCAAGGCGCGCACGGACCGCATCCCCGTACTGGGCAACGCGATCACCGAAGGTCTTCTTGCCTTTAATGATCTGGACGACCGCCACAACCGGTCTCCGCAAGTGCTCGCGAAACGGAACGGCGCACACGCAAAGCGCCAACGCAACCAGCAACACATGGAGTCTTCTGATCCTCATCGCCTTGGCCAACGCGGTCCTCTCTGTCGCATCTTCTTATAATACGGTCATGTCGGGATTGGACTCCGACTCGCTCTCTGATTCAATCATTGTTCCCGGTTTTTAGCATTCCTGAAAAAAGACACTTGCGATTCTCTTACCCGGCCCGACCCAACCGTTGACCACAAACAAAGGCCGGCCCCCGCTGACCATGGTCTTAGGCAAGCGGCGATTCCGATTCGATCCTTGAAAGTCGGTCGTGGGCGCTCGTTACGGCCTTCACCGCTGCGACATCCGCCATCACTCCAAACGCCTTGATAAACTCGCAGGTCCGAAACTTCGCTTCCGCGCCAGCATACCGCTTTTCCCATTCGCGGTATGTCCGTTCGGAATCCGCGCTATCCCAAGGATAAGAGTTGGGCGGCCGCGGGCACCCGCATCGCCATGGTTTGGCCGTAAGCCGGGCACGGAAACACTCGTGCTTTTGGGTCAGTTTGACGTACATGGGTGTCAGGTTTCTGCCCCTTGGTCACCAAATCAAAGACACGTTTCGCCCGGGATGCAGCCTGCCTTTTCGCATCTTCAAACGACGAAAACGACCAGCCACAGGCGACAACGCCATCCGTGCGTCCATTTGGACTCTCACTTGGATGCCGCACCTTGCTCCAATATGGGGGTATCTTCATTTTGCTTCCTTATGGCGAACGCTCACAGGCCAGGCGCGGGCTTGCCCGTCGCAAGCGTCACAACCATGTATCTTGGCGGTTTCATCTTGTCATCGAACACCCGGCGTGTGCCACGAGATGCCCGCCGCCGGCACAGCGCAGGCACGACCACCGTGGTTCTGTGATTTCATTTCAGCGGTTCCTTGGACAGCACGATGTCGTCAATCCAGACGGTTCCCTTGCCTTGGATCACAAGGTTCAGTGTGACCTTGTCAGGTTTCTGCCCCTTCTGGAACATGAATGGGGTCTGGATGGTTTTCCAGTCCGACTTCTGACTGACGGCATCGTTCATTCCTTTGGAGAAGAACTGACCGCCGCCAACATGTGCCCAGAGTTCCAGAAAGGCAGTTCCGGTTCCTTCCATTTCGGCCTTCACTTTGGCCGAGTACACGAGCTTCGCGTTCTCGATATCCGGGCCGGTCACTTCGCCCAAGCAAACCGTGGTCGGCCACTGCGTGGTAATCTTGAGTGAGCTTGTGCCCTCGACCTTCACTTTGGTATCAACCTCGATCTTGGGACTTGCCGACGATGCGTCGTCCAGCCCCAGTTTCTTCAGGTCTTCCGCTCGGCCCGTGATCGTTGCCAAAGTCAGCACCGCGACGACTATGAATCTTGCTCTCATTTCTCTTCCTCCTCTTGCATAACCAGTTATTGTATCTTTTCCGTCTTTCGCCGACCTGAGAACAGTGGTTCGGGGCTTCCCGTTGTTTTTGAGGCCGATGGCCACTGCCCCTGACTCCGGCCCCGTCTCGCCTTGAGGTGCTCCACCGAATGGCTAACTTACGTTCATGGCGCGAGCTATGTCAACCGTTGTCTCTCGGTTGTTGCCACGCTGGCCCTTCCCCAACGTCCCCGCGAAGTGGGGAGGATGGGGAAGGATCGGATTTTACGTCGATGGAGAGGGTTAGGATCGCCGACAGGGGAATGGGAAGCAGCAGAATAGGTGGTCGCTGATCTGTGGCAGAGTTGGGCCTTGGCGACGCCAACCAAGGACCTGAGCGCAGCGTTCACCGAGCATTCGTCGGGAAAGTGCCGCGCCACATCCAGTAAGCATGAACGAGCAGCCCGGCCGCGGCGGCGCGACCGGGCGCAGGCAGAACACGTCACGGCCGAAGCACGGCGTTGGATGCGCTGCAAGGGTTGAATCGGGTGTTCAATTCCGCACGCTTTACGAACTCTACCTGACCGTTCAAGCGAACAATGCCTACCCCAGTCTGACCGAACGGCGACTCGGTTGTCAATGCGCCCGCATAGTCCGCCGTTGCGCCAAGGTTTGCGATGTCGAGGTTGCGCGTGAACATTATCGGCGTTGTGGACGGCGTGCCATCGCCGATGTCGGCCACGAAACACCAGGCATTGTTCGATGCTGAGAAGACCGTCGCATCCATGCCTTCGTATCCCGGAACTCCGTAGGCGGCGCAAACCGCGAACGTGGCGTCATAGTACCGGTTTGTGATCAACCAGCGCCAGTAGTCCGTCGATGTGGCAAATTCCGAAGAAGCGGCGTAGGCACGATCGCCGTCGGTTGCCAGCGTCATGATCGCAAGGAAACAGTTTCTTCCGTTGTTGAGTGTGCGTGTCGCGCGTGCCCGGTTCATAGCCGACTGAACCGCAGGGACAAGCAATCCCACGAGAATGATGATGATCGCGATGACACCCAGAAGTTCTATTAGCGAGAATCCGGCGCAGGGTTGTCCTCTGCGCGGCGTCACAGGTCTTGCTTCTGTAATGTCTGTTCCTGCGGCTTTAGGAGTTGTTGATGTTGCGTTCATGATGCGCCTCCCTTTCTCTTTCTTTGTTTGTTTGTCGTGACTCTACCTCTCCATGGCATGATGCATGCCAGAATCGGCATGAAGGCGGTACGACCCGGCTGCAATTGGCATTGGGCGGCCCAGCAAACGAATGACTGCCGGGTTGCAGGTCGTTCAAGGCCAGGATGTTGCGTTCAAGAAGTGGCACTGCTCCAGACGCCGGTTCGTTGCAGCGGAATCATGCGGTTCCGTTTGTGAACCCACCCAGCGCGGGTGCGCGAAGCGATGCGGCTATGCAACGCGCCGTTTCAGTTCCGCAACATGGCGGAAGGCGGGAGCGAAACGATGACCTTGACACCTCGCGTCGTGCCGACGAGTGGCGACTCAATGCGAATGGCGCCGTCGTGAACTTCGACAGCCAGTTTGCAGAATGTCAGCCCCAATCCCGTACCGGAGCTCTGACTATGATGCGGACTCGGGCGTCCGGATACAAATGCCTCGAAAAGCGCGGCCTGCAGCTCCAGCGGAATCGGATCACTGTCGTTGATAACGTGAATATCAAGACCACCTGCCGGAGACAGTTCGGTGACGATGTGGATCGTGCTGCCGGTTGGCGCGTGCCGGAGCGCGTTCCATAGCAGGTTTGCAATCACACGCGAAAACACGTCGCGGTCTACCAGCAGCGAGAGCGCATCGGTCCCGCAGGATTTGACGTCAACAGCTACGCCGACCAGTTCGCTCGTCGGGCGGTATTCCCTGAGCACGTCGTCGAGCATTGTGGCAAGATCGGCAGCCTCTTTGTGTAGAGTCATCCGCCCTTCCTGGATGCGACGCACGTCCAGCAGTGCGTTGACCTGGATCAGCATCCGGTCGGCGCTGGCCCCTAGAGTTGTCATCAGCTCATCGGTGCGCAGAGCACTGGGAACGGCCTTCTGCAGAAGGGTCAGGGACACCCGAATGGAGGAGAGGCGGCGCCGGAGGTCGTGTGCAAGCAGGTCGGTAAACTGCTGACGCGCGCGGTCAATACGCTCCAACTGGCGTCGGCGGAACCGTTCTTCGCTCCATGCCATGGTTTCCAGCACCGCGGAGGAGACAAATAGCCCTGTAAGCGGCACCACGAGCGGCAGGGCGGTCTCCCGGAACGTCAGGATGTAGCCGGCTGCGACGGTATAGATCGCGGCGTAGGACATGCCGCAGACAATCATTACCAGCGGGCGCTCCACCAGCAGGATCGCCGGCAGAAGACAGACGCCAAGCACGATGACAACCTTGACAGAAAATGGAACGCTGGTGACAGCGTGCAGCCCGTAGTTTGACAGGATGTCGAAGATGGCCGCTTCCACAGCTGCGATCGGAGCGTACCGGAACAGGTGCCAGGAAGCGCATCCCACGCCAAATGCACACAGCAACCGAATCCACCGGTTCCCGTAGCGGATATTCTCGCGTCTGAACATGCTGGCAGTATAGAGGATGCGCGGGTTGCCGTGAAACCCTTTTGTCCGTTTTCCCGTTGATCCGGGCTGGCGGCCTGATACCATGGCGGCAGGATGAAACGAACGGTGCTGCTTATTGACGATGATCCGCTGGACTTGAAGGCGCTGCAGCTAATGCTGGAGTCGTGGGATCTGGAGGTGCAGACGGCGCGCTCGGGCCGGGATGGCATGAAGGAGCTTGAGAAGCGGGCAGTGGATCTCGTCATCTCGGATGTTCGGATGCCCGGCATGAGCGGCGAGGAGGTGGTCGCAGAGGTACGCAAAGCCTACGAACACCTGCCGGTGGTTCTCATAACCGGTCAGCAGGACGTTCGGTCGGCAGTGCGCGCCATGAAAGCGGGCGCACTCGACTATGTGCTCAAGCCGGCGGAGGAGGATGAATTGCGACTGGCAGTGGACCGTGCCCTCGAGTACGGCCGGCTGCAGAAGGAAAACGCTTTTTTCCACGCTCAGATGGAGGTTGGTGGCGCATATGGCGAGCGCATGCTTGGCAGAAGTCCCCGCATGCTGGCGCTTTTCGACCTGGTTAACCGGGTGGCTAGAACGGACAGCACTGTCTTGATAACGGGCGAGACCGGAACTGGAAAGGAACTGGTCGCCCAGACACTGCATTTCCGGAGCAACCGGGCCGCCAGACCCCTGGTGGCCATCAACTGCGCCTCTGTGAATAGCAACTTGATCGAGAGCGAACTCTTCGGGCATGAGCGCGGTGCTTTTACCGGAGCCGTCGCATTCCGCCGCGGACGGTTCGAGGAAGCCGATGGCGGCACCTTGTTCCTGGACGAGATCGGCGAAACCAGTCCGGAGTTTCAGTCGAAACTGCTTCGCGTGCTTCAGGAGGGCGTATTTGAGCGAGTCGGAGGGAATACACCGATCCGGGTGGATGTCAGGGTGATCGCCTCCACAAATCGCGATCTGGTCCGGGAAGTTGCCGATGGCCGGTTTCGCGAGGACTTGTTCTATCGTCTCAAGGTGATTCCGATAGAAGTGCCGCCGTTGCGCGAACGCGGGGAGGATATCATCCTGCTGGCCGGCCATTTCCTGCGCCTCTACTCTGAACGCTATGGCGTCAAGGTGTCCAGCTTCTCGGAATCGGCACGGCGGCATCTTGTGGCTCAGCCATGGCGCGGTAATGTCAGGGAACTGCAGCATGCTGTGGAGCGCGCGGTGATCCTGGCGCGCAGCGATACTCTGGAGCCAGGGGACTTCACGCCAGGCGACGCGACGCATTTCGCAGGAGATACGACTTTGGAAGGAGTCCTTGATCGCCGGACGCGGGAATACGTCCTGACTGTGTTGGAACGCACAGGATGGCGGAAGCAGCAGGCTGCAGCAATCCTTGGTGTGGACCGAGTCACGCTCTATCGCCTGATGCGCCGGTTCAGCCTGGGGCGTGGGGCGGATTCGCACCAATCCGTGTGCGGTATTGACGAAGGTTGACGTCACGATGCTAAGCTCGATGGTTACATCGTAAAATATTGCGTTTGTACTGTTTTGACGACAAACCGACACGTGCTTGCACATGCAAGCTTGTCGAGTTCTGGACCCGCTGCTTCTGCCGCAACCGATGGATCAAGGCCCAATCTGCTGCGTTGACATCCCTGAATCAGCCCCCCTATTCTCTCCCCATGGTTCCACAGTGGATGATCGAGAAGAAACGCGACGGCCATGCCCTTTCCACAGAGGACATCCAGGCCTTCATAGCCGGCTACACGGCAGGACACATTCCCGACTACCAGATGGCAGCATTGGCCATGGCCATCTATTTTCGCGGCATGACCTTCGAAGAAACCGCCGCTCTGACAGACGCCATGATGCGTTCAGGAGAAATGGTCGACGCCAGTCGCATCAGGAAGCCGAAGGTGGACAAGCACTCCACTGGAGGAATTGGCGATAAGGTGTCGCTCATCCTTGCCCCGCTGGCCGCCAGTTGCGGTCTGGCGGTTCCCATGATATCCGGACGGGGCCTCGGCATCACCGGCGGGACGCTCGACAAATTGGAGTCCATCTCGGGCTATCGAACTCGCCTCTCCATCACCGAGTTTCTCGACATCATCGAATCCTGCGGGTGTTCGATGATCGGACAGACCCCGGAACTCGCGCCGGCCGACCGGAAACTCTACGCGTTACGGGACGTCACCGGAACCGTCCCCTCAATCCCACTGATCTCCGCCAGCATCATGTCGAAGAAACTGGCGGAGGGCGCTGATTCCCTGGTCCTGGATGTCAAGTGGGGCCGTGGCGCCTTCATGAAAGATACCAAGTCCGCCATGGAACTCGCACGCACCATGGTGGAAATCGGACGCCGGATGGGCCGCGGCATGACAGCCATGGTAACCGACATGAACCAGCCGCTGGGCCGTACCGCCGGAAACGCGATTGAGGTGCGGGAAGCCATCGAAACACTCCGCGGGCAGGGCCCGGAAGACCTGACAGTTTTGACCCTCGAGTTGACAGCTCACATGCTAATACTGGGTGGCAAGGCCACCACCGTGAAGGATGCCATTCCCCTCCTCCGCCGGAATCTTGAGAACGGAACCGCCTTTGACGTCTTTCGCCGTATGGTGCAACTGCACGGCGGCGACATTCGCATCCTTGACGATCCATCGCTGTTGCCGTCTGCCACCGTTCGCGAAACACTCACCGCCGCCACGGCGGGCTATGTCGCCGACGTGGATGCCGATGCGGTCGGGCGCGCGGTCCTCGTGCTAGGCGCGGGTCGGACCCGTGTGGACGACCCCGTGGATCCAGCCGCAGGAATCGGCGACATGGTGAAATCTGGAGAAGAGGTGGCAAAAGGCGATCGCCTGATGACACTGTACGCCAGCGGACACTCCCGCATCGCAGAAGCACAAGCGCTGCTTGCACAGGCAGTAAGAATCTCGGATACACCAGCGACACCACGACCGTTGGTAGCGGAAACGCTAACACTTGAAGCCATGCCCACCACGGAGTTGCGACCATGAAGAAGTCCAGAAAGCAACCAGTTTGCGCCACTTCTCCATCCCTACTTCTAAAGGCTGCCGCCAAGGCGGCCAAGAAAGCCTACTCGCCTTACTCGCTATTCCGCGTTGGCGCTGCAGTCGCCTCGGAAGATGGCAGGGTCTTCACGGGATGCAACGTCGAGAACGCTTCATACGGCCTGACCATCTGCGCGGAGCGCAGCGCGGTGTCGGCAGCCATCGCCGCCGGCGCAAGGCGCCTCGCCGCAATCGCCGTGGTGGCGGACGGCAAGACACCTGCATTCCCTTGCGGAGCCTGCCGACAGGTGCTGGCGGAGTTCGCCTGCGACGACACTCCGGTGCACATCGCGACACTCCAGAAGCCGATACCGCGGCAAACCGTTTCCTTGGGCAGTCTGCTTCCAAACGCCTTCAGGTTCCGGAAGGCATCTTCTTCATGAGATTGATGCACACCATTCTGCCCATGAAAGACTCACCACGGAGACGCGGAGGCACAGAGAGGCGTGCTCCTTATCATCTTCCTTCTCCACAACGAGTGCCTCTGTGTCTCCGTGGTGAATCCCACCGCGGGCTGAGGCCCAAAAGCCACCGAAGGTGATTGCCGGCAAAACGCCGAACCGATCCGTTCTGAGTCTCAGGCAATAGGCTGCCGGCGATCGGCTTGCGCTACAGCGCGCACACGCGACGCAGATGTGTTGCGCCTGCCTTTCCGCGCAACGAAGTCCTCGACCTCCGGCATGTACAGATCCTTGGTGGTCAGGCCAGCCAGAGCCAGGCGGTGCCATGCGATACTGCGATTCATGATCTGGGTGCGCCGATGGGAGTCCGTTCCGATAACCACCGGCAGACCGCGGTCCGCCGCGATCCTGAGCATACGCACTTCCGTCACCTCGGGCATATTGTTGTTCGAATTCAGCTCCAGCGTTACGCCGCGCTCCTCAACCCACCGAAGAACGCGCGCAATCGTGTCGTCGGAAACCTGCCCTTTGTTCGCAATGGCGATCCACCGGAAAGGGTGCGAGAACACATCCACCTCGGGCTTTGCAAGCAGCTCATCCACGTAGCCAAGCCACGCCTGCTCGCGCTCCGCCTCGGATCCAAGCTTCTCGATCCACGGTGCGAAGTGAAGTCCGCAGAGGATGACATCAAACTTGTCAGTGAACTCCGCATCGTACGTCAAACGCCCGTCCTGCATCATATCGGCCTCGATGCCGGTAAACACATTCGCGTTTCCCATGTCCTTGATGCCCTGGATAGAAGCCCTGAGCCGGGCATTGCCGACCTCACGTGCAGCATCGAAATGCGCGGGATTCTCCATCCATCTCCCTGACCAGAGAAGCTCTTCATCGTGCACAAAGTAGTGCATGAAACCATGATCGGTAATCACCACACGCCGCATCTCCTCGCCCAGCAAGCCGGCGTACACGGCCGGAGTGAGATCAGGTTCGCACACGGGGTCAATGTTCGTGTGACAATGGAAATTTGTCCACCCGGGATCTTGCATGTTATCGGACATCCACCTTGGCCATGTCGTTCAGAAGTCGAGCCGACTCTTCCACGGAGAGACGTATACCAGAGCCTCTTGTACGATTCAACACGAGACCCGACGCTCAGCAGACGCCCACAGATTCTGCTGAGGAGGCATACAAGAGGTGCGCATCAGAGGAACCGCCTCACGGCCCGTTTTGCCCAATGCCTCCCGGCCCCGGTTCCGGAAACACATCGCTCAGGGCACTGCATGCGTCCACCAATTCCGTCTTTATAGGTTGCTCCTGATTCTTACGCATGCGGAGTTCGTTCAACAAGGCCGCTCTCTTCACCCCTTGGGCCTTTTCCATCTGACCGACCAACACCGAACTTTCCGCCACGAAATCATCGTACGCTTTCTTGGCCGCCAGGAACCGATCCACCGCCTTCATCTGGGCAGGGGTTGCCTTCGCGCCCAGCAGAGCATTCACATCCACGTCAGGAACCGGATAACGGCCGACCACCCCGCCCTCTCCGCCATCTTCACCAATAATGTCGATCGTCTTCATCTTCTGCGCCGGCACGCCAGATTCCTTGCCGTCTTTCACGAGTTGGAATTGCTGCCTTTCGAACCCCTTCAGCAGCGCTGCCTCCTCTTTTTTACCGTCACTGGTGATGTAGTTTACCCTCAATGGTTTGGATAGAATCACGCGAGAGATACGGCTCGGCGCTTCCTTGCTGAGACGGCCCTTAGAACTGACAATCAGGAGTCGCCCCGAATCGAAGCCCTGGAATGTGCACGGCTTGGCCTGGCTCCCCAGCATCACTAACTGATCCCCAACGGCCGAGGAGACAAGGAACGCCGTGGCCAAAGTAACCAGTAACTGCCATGGCACCCGCATGTTCATCTCTTTCTCTTTCTGGATTCCTTATGGTCTCTGAAGGAATCGGGCGTCGTACCAGTTTACGTGGTCACCGATATCGAGGTTCTCACCGGGCTCCGAGCGGAGCGTAAGCCGCCGGCTGCCGCGGATTTCAATGTCGACCGAAAGCGGCGCGTCTTTACCGCGCATCCTCCGGCGCAGCGCTTCGCGATCGTCAACCTGAACGACGATGACACAATCTCCTCCCTGTCCGAATTCCTCGTCCAGGCCGACCACAGCTAGGAATCGCTGCGTGCCGTCCGGTACGTCGAAGACCAATTCCGACGGGGCGTGCGTTCCCAGCCCCGTATCGCGGATCTCTCCGCGAAGCCGAAGGGGCCCTTTCATGGCGCTTCTATCGCGTTGCCACGGCAGCGCCAGGGAAACGATTGCATCGCCGGAAGCGCTAACCGGGTCCATCCGCGAGAGAAAGCGGACCATTTTGCCGCGGTGCTCGAGACCACAGACCTTGGACCATGGAACATCAAGCGTTCCGGCGCCGATTGTCAGCGTGAGCACACCATCCACGAGCCGGACATCATTCCCTTCCACCCCTGCTCCGCCCACCACCGTCGCCCTCCACGGGAGCGTCCCCGCAGCCCGCTCCGTGGCTCCCGCCCGCCCGAACACCACCGCGCCCACCTTGCTCCGGCTGAGCGTGCGATCTTTCCCCTGATACTGCACCACAATCGAATTCGTGCCGACCGATTTCACGCTGCCGTCGATCGTCAGGACCGCACCATCCGGGCCGATGGCCACGACCTGATCCGCTTCGGAGAACTTCTCCAGCGCTCGCGCGGTGGCATCGCCGGTCGCTGCGCCGGTCGCCAGAAGCAACGCCCTCACCACCGACTGAGTGATGGCGGCATCGCTTCCCCCCGCCCAGTCGAAGCGGCAAATCCCGTCCGTTACGGTCAAACGCGAAACGGGAATCTCACCACCATTAAGAACAACCCGATCCACCGTACCGCTGGCGGCAACCGATGGTGCTGTACGTTCGATCCGCCACAGATCGTCGAGTGCGACAGCCGCAACCGCCGCATTTGTGAGCACAACGCGCTCTCCATCGATCGCCACGACTTGGACTTCCGCGGTTTTGCCGTCGATCCGCGTAAGCCGCTCTGCCGCCGACAACCAACTGCAACCCATCATGACCACCACGGCCACAAGAATTATCATGCTGTTCACTTCGGTCCCTCCCCTCCCGTTTTGCCTTCAGTCGACAGGCTTCGATAGTACTGTTCGATAAGTTCTCGGTAGCGTTCCGGCAGTCGGGTCTGCAGTTCCCGCTTCACAGCTTCGCGGTCCCGCGAGTACGCCTTGGCCCATTCATCAGGATTGCCGCCGTCTGCAGGACGCTCCAGATTGGTCCCCGAAGCGCCGCCGGCGAGCGACGACTCCTTGGCGCCCGCGCCCCGCCCTCCGCTGGCCCCGCCCTGACCGCTGCTGCTACTGCTACTGCTGCCGCCGCCGCCACCACCGCCACCACCACCGCCCTTCTCCAGTTCCTTTATGATCTTGTCGAGAATATCCACGATCTGCCCCTGCCGGGTCTGCGTAAGGTTGCCGCTGTCGCTCAAGTGCAGGCGCCGACGCGACTCGTTCATCAAAGTGATGACCTCCGGCAGTGAGACCTCCTTGGCCCGAGAAATGTCATCCAGTATTCCCTGAGCGGCGCCTCGTTGCTCAGGGGCCGCTTCAGGAAAATCAGCCAGGAAGCGCTGCAAGGTCGCCGCAGCGGCGGGACGGTCGAGCAGATATGCCTGGAGAAGGCCCTCGGTGTACAGAATCTCGTCGGCCAGTTGCGTGTAACGCACCGCGTTGGTTTGCACGGCCGGCAAAGCTGCAAGGGCATCTTCGTATCGTTCCATGCCGATCAGAGCCCGGACGCGGAACCAGGCCGCGTGCTTCGCGAGGAAAGGATCCGGCGAACCGGCGAGCCGTTCCAGGATCGGCAGCGCCACCTCGTGTTTTTCGGCGTTCAGAGCGCCAAGAGCCTGCACAAGGTCGGGGTTCAGTACCATCAACGCCTCCAGAACGGCGCCCCGGCTAGCCAGGTCGCTCTTGCCAGCCGCCTGAATAATCGGCGCAATGCGCGCTTGCTGCTCTTTCCCGAGTTGACTGACGAAATCCGTCAGAAGGTTCGATGCTTTCGGCGCGCTCTCAGCGCCGAAGAGCGCCACCGACGCACAGAGACCGAGAGCGCCCGACAGCATCAAGCACATGATCCGGCCGCCATGCGCAGAACCACTGCGTCCCATCTTCTTCCAAAGAGTGTTCCTGATCATCGGCATCTCCATCTATATCGCGTCCCCGGGATCTTCGCTTTGCCCTGAGAGTTTCTTTATCAACTCCGTCGTTATTTCGTGAATCTTCCGCTGTTGTTCGGAAATTCGCGGCAAATCCGCCTTCCTTTCCGGCCGAGCGGTGACATCCTTCTGAACTTCTGCCGTCCGCTGGTTGACCCGGATCTGTTTCGCCTTCAGCATGCGAAGCTCCTGCGCCAGGGCGACCAGAGGTGGCGGCGGTTGCGGCGGTGGCTCCTTCGGGTCGCCGTCCTTCGGCGGCGGTGGCGGCGGGGGCTCCTTGTTGTCTTCGAGCGCCGCGAGGAGTTCCTCTATTGTCCTCTCGATTTCGCGTTGAGTGTCCTGCGTGCTGGGCCCCGTTTCTTCCTTCCGGATCATGATCACGACGTTCGTGAGCGCCTCTTGGAGTTCGATCAGCACGGCGCCGAATACGACCGATGACCCGTCCTGTTCCACCATGTCCGAGACTCGGTCTGCCGTCTGCCCAATGCGCTCTTCGCTTTCGCGCACGCCGCCCAAATCCTGACGGTTCTCGTCCGTCCATTTCCGCTTCTGTTTCGCCTCGTCCAATGTCCCCGTGCGAAGCGTTGCGGCTTTCTGCTGGACGAGCATCTTTTCGAGCATCTCCTTGAGGAGGGCGCGCAACGCTTCCCGCTGCTCATCCTTGACCTTCTTGATCTCCTTCTTCAGTTCCTCGGCGGCCTTGCCCAGTTGCTTGTTCGCCTCCTTCTGTTCCGGCGCCGCCTTATCGGGGCTGTTCTTTCCCAGTTGCTTCGAAGCCTGCTGCATAGATTTCTGGGCTTGCTGTACGGCGGACTGACCCGGCTGGCTCTCGCCACCCTCGCCACCCTCGCCGCCCTCACCACCCTCGCCACCCTCGCCACCCTTGCCACCCTTGCCGCCCTTGCCGCCCTTACCACCTTTGCCACCCTCGCCACCCTCGCCGCCCTCGCCGCCCTCGCCGCCCTCGCCGCCCTGCTGGCTATCGGCCTTTGCCATATCCTGACCCAGTTCCCCTGTCTTCTGCTCGGTTTGGTCCTGAGCGGCCTTGGCTTTCTGGCTGTCCTGCTTCTGTTGTCGCTCACGTTCCTGCTTCATTTCACGCAACGCCTGCTCCAATTTCGCAATCGCTTTCGCCTGGTTCGCCAGCGAAGGCGGTGCTTTCTTCGCAGTAAGGTTCTCCGCCGACTGGGCTTGTTCGGCGGCGGCCTCGTCCAGGGCTTTCTCCCCAGCTTCGGGAGCACGTGTATCATCGGCTTGGGCATCCGCCTTCTTTGGCTCTTCCTGACCACCGGCCTGACCTGCCTGCCCGGCCTGACCTGCCTGCCCGGCCTTGCCTGCCTCCCCGGCCTG